>JAPKHL010000001.1 GCA_026646875.1 Rhodocyclaceae bacterium
GCGGGGCCGACCTTCGAGGTGCTCTTCCAGGCCGGCTGGACGCCCGCCTCGGACATCGAGGTGGAGATCGTGCCCGGGGCCTCGGCGCTCAACACCTGCGCGGCGCTGGTCGGCGCGCCGCTGACGCACGATTTCTGCGCGATCTCGCTGTCCGACCTGCTGACGCCGTGGCCGGTGATCGCCCGCCGGCTCAACGCGGCGGCCGAGGCCGATTTCGTGGTGGCGCTGTACAACCCGAAGAGCGGCCGCCGCACGCGGCAGATCGCCGACGCGCAGCGCCTCTTCCTGCTGCACCGGCGGCCGGAAACGCCGGTGGCCATCGTCAAGTCGGCGTACCGCCCGAAGCAGCGCGTCGAGCTGACCACGCTCGCGCGCATGGCCGATTGCGAGATCGGCATGCTATCCACGGTGCTGATCGGCAACAGCCATACCTTCGTGCGCGACGGGCTGATGGTCACCCCGCGCGGCTACGCCAACAAGTACGACGTGGCGAGCGGCAGCGCGCTGGACGGCGAGGCGGCCGGCCGTTCGCTGTCCAGCGGTCTCGCCGGCTGGCGCGCTGCCCTGCGTCGCAGCGGCCGCCCGGCGGCGGCGCTGGCGCGGGAGCACGGCCTGCCCGAGGCCTACATCGCGGCGGTCCTGGCCGACCCCCCGGATGAGCTGGATTAACCCTGTGAATTCAAGGCACTGAAAACAATAGCTAAAGAATTTTCCGGGAAGGTCGTTGATTGAACGAAACCAACAACACGGGGAGTTCCCGATGCCTTGCCTTTCCCGGAAAACCCTGGCGGCGCTCACCGCCAGCCTGTTCCTGTTCGCCGGCTGCGCGACGCAGCCCTGTTGCACTGCCCCGGCCAGCGCGGGCGGCAACGCCGTCGCCGTTGCCGTTGCGCCAGCCGCCCCCCTGCCCCCGCCGCCGGCCGCCGTCGTCGCCACGCCGCAACGCTTTGTCGCGGTCGGCCACGGCGCCCAGGGCAACGGCAACGCGTATTCGGCGACGCAGCACCGGCTGATGGCGATGCGCGCCGCGCAGGTCGATGCCTACCGCAATCTGGCCGAGCAGGTATATGGCTTCCGCGTCTGGGGCAACACCACGGTGTCGGCCTTCGTTACCCAGAACGACGCGGTCCGCACCTACGTCGATGCCTTCATCCGCGGCGCCCGCGTGGTCGGCATGAGCGCGCTGCCGGACGGCAGCTACGAGGCGACGGTGGAGCTCGAGCTGTCGCGCAACTTCCTCGACTGCTTCGGGCCGCAGGGATACTGCACGGCCCAGGCGCCGGCCTGCGCCACCCGCGCCTGCAACACGCCGGTGGCGGCCATGCCGCTCGCCCATGCCTGCGGCGCCCCCGGCTGCACGGCGCCGAGCGCGGTCTACGTCAGCGATTGAGGCGGACGATGCGGAGGTTCCTGCGCGGCGCCGCACTGGCGCTGCTGCTCGTCGCCCTCCCCGGCCGCGCCGCCGATGTGGTCGTCGAGGGCAGCGCGGCGATCCGCAACGGCGATCTCGGCGCGGCGCGCGAGCTGGCCACCCGGCGGGCCTTCGCGCGCGCGGCGGAATCGCAGGGCGCGGTCGTCAACGCGCAATCGACGCTGCGCGAAGGGACATTGCGGGAAACCAGCCAGCTGCGCAGCCGCGCCTGCACCGGCGAATCGCGGCTGCTCGGCGAAACGGTCCGCGACGGTGAGCTCACCGTGACCCTGCGGGTGACCGTGCTGCCCGCCGAGCAATGTCCGGCGCCGTGCCAGCGCAGCACCGTCAACCGGATCGCCGTGACCGGCTTCGCCTTCGAGTTTCCCGAGCAGATCCTGCCGACCGAGAAGCCTTGGATGGCCAGCCTGACGGCGACCGAAACCGCGCGGATGATCCGCGAACGGCGGCGCCTGCTCGCCGATTTCGACGGCACGGTATTTCCCTACGGCACGCCGGCGCGGGCGCCCGAGCCCTTCCTGACTCCGGCCGACCGGGAAACCCCGCTGCTCCGCTTTGCCCGCGAGCATCGCGCCCAGTACGTGCTTTCCGGTGTCTATCGCGATTTCGGCCTGAGCGACGGGCGCTGGGGCGCACAGCGCCGGCGCATCGAGATCGAGGCCTTCCTGCACGACGGTGGCAACGGCGCACTGCTGGCCCAGCAGCGCTTCAGCGCCGAGGCGAGCGGCCGGGTCGTCCTCAACGAGCAGCCGAGCGTCGGCAGCGCCGCCTTCTACGCCGGCGATTTCGGCCGCGCCTGGGGCGGCGTGCTGCGCGAGATCGCCGCCTGGGCCGAGACGAAAAGCGCCTGCCTGCCCTTCATCGCGCGCGTGCTGAAGATCGAGGGCAAGACCCTGCACCTCGATGCCGGCGCCGAATCCGGGCTGTCCACCGGCGATACGCTCAACCTGCACGACCTGAAGGACCCCGAGGTGCGCGCGCTCAGCGGACTGGCCCTCGGCCAGGAAAAGCAGGCGCGCACCACGGTGGCGATCCGCGCGGTCTATCCGCGCTTCGCGGTGGCCGAGGTGATCTCCGCACCGCCGGCGGGTCCGCCCGGCACGGCCAGCCAGTCGCCCCCGCCGGCGCGCATCCGCCCCGGCGACCTGCTCTACGGCGAATGAGCGGCGCCCGCGCGAATCCCCCGGCGGCGGCCGGCACCATCGAGATCAGCGAGGAAGCCGGCGTCCGCTACCTGCACTTCAGTTCCGACTGGGTGCAGGGCGCCATGCGCATCCGTCGCCCCTTCGCGCTGGAGCTTGCCTACACGCGCGAGATGATGGCCGGCCTGCTGCTGCGCGAGGCGCCGTGGCCGCGCAAGGCGCTGCTGATCGGACTGGGCGCCGGCTCGCTGGCGAAATTCATCCATCGATACCTGCCGCAGACGCACAGCACCGTCGTGGAGATCGACCCGCGCGTGGATACCGTGGCGCGCCTGCATTTCCGCCTGCCCGACGACGACGGGCGGCTTGCCGTGCGCATCGGCGACGGCGCCGAATTCATGCGCACCGACGGGGAAAGCTACGACTACATCCTGGTCGATGGCTTCGACAAGCACGCGCGCGCCGGCGTGCTCGACACCGCGGCCTTCTACGCGAACTGCCGGGCCCGCCTGGGCCGCCATGGCCTGCTGGCGGTGAACCTGCTCGGCCGCAGCCGGGGCTTCCGCGCCAGCGCCGGGCGCATCGCCGAGGCCTTCGACGGCCGTTCGCTGGTCTTTCCTTCCTGCGACAGCGGCAACGCCATCGCCTTCGCCGCCGTCGGCGACCCGGTCGCCGTCGATGCCGACACCCTGCGCGCACGCGCCACCCGGCTGCGCGAGGACAGCGGTCTCAACCTGCTGCCGACGGTGACGCGGCTCGAGCAGGCCGGCACCCTCGCGGGCGGCTGCCTGCGCCTCTGAAGCCGCCGCCGCGCGGCCCGCGCTCGCCCCGCCGGGGGGTCAGCGCGGCAACGCGAGCCACTGCCGGAGCGTCGCCTCGTCGATGGCGCCGGAAACGGCGCGGCGGCCGCCGCGTCCATCGAACACCAGCGTGCGCGGCAGTTCTCCGCGCCAGGCCGGATCGATGGCATGCGCCAGCGCCTCGGGTGCCTCGTCGCCGTAGGCATAGCGCTCGCCCGGCACGCCGAGCCGGTCGAGATGCTCGGCAATGCCTGCCCAGGCAGGTTCGGCGGCGACGGTCAGCAGGCGCGGTCCGCGCGGCTCGGCGGCCAGCCGGGCGAACAGCGCGAGGTTTTTCTTGCAGTGCGGGCAGTCGGTGCTCCACAGAGCCAGCACGGTCGGCCGCGCGTGCCGGGCGCCATCGGCGAGCTGGCGTGCCGTGTTCCGGTCGAGCGGGCGCAGTGCTTCGGCGGCGCCGCTCCCGGCGGTGGCCAGGCCCAGCGCCAGGGCCAGGAAGAAGGCCGGAAAAGTCAGGACGGGCACCCGCCGGGCGCCCGTTTTCCCGATCGTGGCGGGCGTGGTTTCATTCATCGCATCATTCATCGTGGCACTCATCGCGGTTCGCTCGCCGCGTCGGGGGAGAGCGGGAACAGGCGCAACCCGTCGGCCTCGGTACGCCAGAAGGCGAACAGGGCATCGCCGTGGCGGATCACCCGTGGCTGGTCGGACGCGCGCTCGGTTGCGGCGAGCCGCCGGTGCGCGAACGGTGCACCGGGGGCGACGGCGATTTCGGCATGGAGCTGCGTCCGCTCGCCGTCGAATTCCTTCCAGACGATGGCAACCTGCTGCCCGGCGGCGCCGATGTCGGCGTGCGCGGCACGTTCGCCGCCGACGCTGCGCTGCGCCAGCACATGTCCCTCCGCGAGGCGGCCGTGGAAGACCCGGCCGCCCGCGGCCGCGCCGTCCTCGCCGGAGCGCTGGTTGAACCAGACGGCGTGCCGGGTGCCATCGGCGGTGACGGCCAGGGCGGGACCGTGATGCGGGCAGCCGTCGACGCGCCAGCGGTCGAAGGTAGCCCGCACGGGCGCGCCGGGGGTGCCGTCGGCGGCAATCGACGCCAGCGCGTGGTCGCGCTCGTTGGGGGCAAAGACGTGCCGCCAGAGCACCAGCGGCCGGCCGTCGACATCCAGCGCCGTGGCAATGCGGCAGCACTCGCAGGAATGGTCGGCAAGGCGCGTCTCACCGTGGAAACTGGCGCCGCCATCGTCCGAAACGGCGAAGTAGACGGCCGAGCCGCGATACGGACGGGCGGCGAGGCGCGCCGTCTCGCCGTCGCGCTTGTCGAGCCAGAAGACGTGGAGCCGGCCCTGCCGGTCGACGATGAGGCTCTCGAAGCTGTGGCCGATTTCCTGGCGGTCGCCATGGACGACGCGCGGCGCCGAGAAGCTGCGCCCGCCATCGTCCGAGCGGGCGATGCGCACCTCGCCGGCGTATTGCCGGCCGAGGCGGCGCGACCAGCTGACGACCAGCCGGCCGCCGGGCAGCGCGACGATCTTCGGCCGGTTTTCGCCATCGGCGGAAATCGGTTCCGCCTCGGCATTCACCCTCACCGGCGCGTGCCAGCTGCGTCCCCGGTCGTCGCTGCGATGCAGCAGCACGTGGCCGCCCTCGACGAGAACGGCGAACAGCGTGCCGTCGTCGGCGAAGGTTGCCGTGGTGCCAAGCTGCGGCCGCTCGGGCCGCGCCGCGCGGGCGGGCGCTTCGGCGGCGGGGGCGCCATGCTGCGCGTGCGCCGCGCCGCCGGCAGCGCGGCGCACAGCAGCGTGGCGGCGAGCGTTGCCGCCAGGCCGCTCCACGGAAGCCGTCGCGCCAGCCGGGCTACCATTTGGCCTGCACGCCGAGAATGGCGCTGCGCGCCGCGCCGATCGCGTATTCCGGCGCAGCGCCGCTGCCGCTCGCGGTTTCCGCGTACTTTCGGTCGAACAGGTTGGCGACGCTGCCGAACAGCGAGAGCGACTTGCCGAGACGGTAGTCGGCGCGCAGGTTCACCAGGTCGTGCCCGGCGTACTTGCCGGTGTTCGCCTGATCGAGCCAGTAGCTGCCCAGGCGCACCCATTCGAGCTGCAGCTGGCCGCCGTTCATGAAGCCCGGCGTCCACGTCAGGCGCGTGTTGGCCAGGGTGCGCGGCGCCGCTTCCATTTCCTTGCCGCTGTAGTCGACGGTGCCGGAGACTTCCCACTTCTCGTAGGTATGCCGGGCGCGCGAGAGACTGACGTCGAGCCGCCAGTCGCGCGCGACGGCGAAGCCGGCAGCCAGTTCGATGCCGCGGTGCAGCGTCTTGCCGGCATTCATCACCGTGCGCTGGCTGGTCACCGGATCGGTGTAGCTGACCAGATCGTCTTCCTTGGTCATGTGGTAGGCGGCGAGCTCGAAGGTGGTGTCGCCGTACTTGCCGCGCACACCGATCTCGTAGTTGTCGACGACGACCGGCTTCAGCGAGAGCAGCGCCTCGGCGGCGGCCTGCGCCTTGGCCGCGGTCGCTTCGCGGCTGCCCCGGAAGACCTGGCTCTCGGACGGCGCGCGGAAGGAGTTGGCGTAGCCGGCGAAGGCCGAGAGCCGGTTGTCGAAGGCGTAGGTGGCGCCAAGCTTGGGGCCCCAGTGGCTGTAGCCGACGCGGGCGCTGGCGGCGTGGCCGAACCAGCCGTTGCCCGGGAAGGCGCCGGCCACGCCCTGGGTGGCGCCGGCGACACCGCCGTTGAAGCGGTTGTCGTAGTCGTACTGCATGTCGTCGTAGCGCAGGCCGGCGGTGATGCGCAGCCGTTCGAGCGGCGAGATTTCGCCGTGGAGGTAGGGCGAGACGCCGCGATAGGTCACGTCGTACTCGTAGATCCGCCGCGCGGCGACACCGGTGTTCAGCCGGTAGGTGGTGCCGCCGAGGGCGTTGGTCGTCCGCTCGAGGCTGATCGAATCCTCGCTGCGCGAGCCCGGACTGTAGTCGATGTCGACGCCGACGATCAGGCGGGGCCGCATGGGACCGGCAAAATCCTTGCGGTACTTGGCGAGCAGGCCGAAGGACTGGTTGCGGGTGTCGTACTGGCTCGGATCGTAGCCGACCGACCAGCTGGGAATGATCCGCATGCGGTTGTCGCGCACGTAGGGCGTCAGCGACAGCAGGGAATCGGCCGATTCCCGCTCGTAGGCCATCGACAGGCGGAAGGCGTCGACCTCGCGGTACGAGAAGGGGATGTTGTTGGTGCGCGGGTTCCGTTCGTATTCGCCCCGGCTGAGCTTGCCGACATGCTTCTGGTCGACCTGCGAGAAGGCGGCCACGGTCTTCAGGATGGCCTGCCCGTCGAGCGCGCGGTCCCAGCGGAAGGTTCCGGCCTGGCGGTCGTAGCCGGCGGATTCCGACCCGCCGTCGGAACGGGTGGCGTTCACGCTGGCGCGCCAGGCATCGTCGCCATGGCTGCTGCCGCCGCTGGCCAGCAGGCGCGCCCAGCCGTCCGAGCCGGCCTCGCCGCTCAGCTCGAATTCCGGGCCGGCGGGCGGCGTGCGGGTGAGCACGTTGATGGTGCCGCCGATCGCGTCGGAACCGTACAGGGCGCTGCCCGGCCCCTTGCCGACCTCGATGCCGCCGGCCTGCGGCACATTGACCTCGTACAGCGCGTTGTGATTGAAGAAACCGGTGGAGCGGGTGGGGATGCCATCCTCGAGGTAGAGATACACCGGGCTGGTGGTGAGCGGCTGCCGGATCGCCGTCGAATGCCCTTCGCCCGAGAGGTTGCTGACCCACACGCCGGGAATCCGGTTCATGGCGTCCTTCGGATGGGTCGGACGCAACTCGCGCAGGGCCTCGCCCTTGATCACGCCGACGCTCATCGGCGTCTCCGACAGCGGCCGCGCCTCGCGCGTGGCGGTGACGCTGACCTCGCCGAGGCTGGTCTCGTCCGTCCCGCTGCCGGCCCCGGCCGTTTCGTCGCCCGCGTGCGCCTGCGGCACGGCAAGCGCGAGCAGCAGCGCGAGGTGGCTGAAAGCCCTTCCCCTCATGATCATTCCCCCCGGAAAAATCGGGGGAGTCTAGCGAAGCGGGCCAGCGGCACCCTGCGGCAAATCGTCGCACGCGGCAATTTGCCGCAGGGTGCCGCGCCGCGTGCGTGGCGCGTCCCGCGTCGCCTCTTTCTTTCTTGAATTGCCGGAAGGCCGGCCTATACTGGGGTGTTCCCGGCTACCGACAAGCCCATCCACGGGCAACCGACAAAGGCGGGAAACAACAAGAATATGCCAGCACGTGCCGGGCTCCGCGCACATCGCGCTCCCGGCGTTCGTTACGACGACTGTGACTGGAGGACGACCGATGTTGTGTCTTGAAGACTGTCTCGATTTCAGCGACCTCGATACCGAGGAAATCGAAGCCATTGCCGCACACGAACACATTCCCCTGATCTGCGCCGCCGAACTCGGCTGCGAGCTCCTGAAGACGCCGGATGGCGTCAGGCAACTGCACAGCATGGTGCTCGACGACATGGCGCAGGCGCTCGAGCACGGCCAGATGGAAACCGCCGGCCGCTGGGCCCTGGTCTACCGGCACCTGCAGAACGCGCACCCGCTCCGGGCGGGGTGACGCTGCGTACCCGTCATCGCTTCCCTCCTCTCCTCCGCGAGGAGCCACGCCGGCCCCCTGCCGGCACGACCCCGGGAATCGGTTGGACGATCCCCGGGGTCTCTTTTTTTCTGGCCTTTTCCAGCCTTTTCCGCTTGGCGGGATAGGGGATTCCGGAGATTCCGGCCTACAGCACCTGGAAGGCGAGGATCGCCACGCAGGTTGGCGGCAGCGCGGCAAGAAACAGGCCGAGCGGGCTGATCGCCTCGTCGCGGAAGCTGCCCTTGAGGATCGAGAAGCCGGCGGGGTTGGGGGCGTTGGCGATCACCGTGAGACCGCCACCGGTCACCGCGCCGGCGACCAGGGCGTACTTGAACTCGGGCGTGACCCCCTGCACCAGCGAGCCGAGGTAGGTCAGCGCGGCGTTGTCGGTGACCGCGGTGAGGGCGGTGGCGACGAAGTAGAGGACGGTGCTGTCGATGTCCGAGAGGACGGGTTGCAGCCACCACTGCTGCAGGCCGCCGAGCGTCACCAGGCCGGCCAGGAAGAAGGCGACGAGCAGGCCCTCGCGCAGGATCAGGCGGTCCTGGTACTTCTTGTAGGCCTCGGTGTAGCCGAGGAAGAACAGGAAGAGCCCCATGAACACGGCCGCATGGTGGGCGAACACGACGACGCCGACGAGGAAGAGGATGTGCATCGCGGTGACCGTCTTCGAGGAGGGAATCGCCCCCTCGGCCGCCGCGCCGGCGACCGCCTGTCCCTTGCTGGCGATCTCGTGGCGGAACAGCCAGGCCACGACGCCGGCGTTGATCAGCACGGCCGTTGCCGCCTTCCAGCCGAAGTGGGCGAACATGAACGGCGTGTCCCACTGCCAGGTGGCGGCGACCATCAGCACCGGCGGCGCCGCGAAGTGCGTCAGGGTGCCGCCGATCGAGACGTTCACGAAGAGGACGCCGATCGTCGAGTACTGCAGGCGCGTGCTCAGGCCGCGGGAATAGAAGGCGTCGCGCAGGAGCAGCGCGGCAATCGTCATGGCCGCCGGCTCGGTGATGAAGGAGCCGAGCAGCGGAATCAGCGCAAGGCACAGGAAATACATGGCCACGCCGCGCTGGAAGGGCATCAGGCGGGCCAGCGACTGCACGCCGTCGAGCACCAGGGAGAGGATCGGCCGGCTGGCGGCGATGACCATGATGACGAAGACGAACATCGGTTCGGTGAAGTTGCGCCCCTGCAGGTAATCGACCGCGCTGTCGCGACCCGAGATGAAGAACAGCGCGACGATCAGCACGAAGGCCCAGAAGCCGAACACCACCTCGACCTCGCCGAGCAGGTGCCAGAGCCCCGCGTGTCTGGGCTGAAGGTGGGCAAGGCGGGAAAAGAACTTGGTGGAGAAGGTGTGGACGATGGCGATGCCGAAAAGGATCGCGGCGATGAGCTCCGGTACGGTGAAATTGGGCATGGTGTGGTCGATTTATCCGGTAGGACGAAGGACTCGGGCGGTCGGCGGACCGGTTCCCGGACGCTGCCCGCGGTCCCGGAGCGGGACCTTTTCCCCGCGCTGGCGCCATGGCGGTCCGGGGAGCGGAACACCGCCGCCCGGCTTGTTGTGCCCTGAATAATAATCGAAACCTTCGCGCCGTAGTGCTTTTCCCCGGCGCGCGCGGGATGTCGCTCATTGCAGGCAGTAGGCGACGGGCGCCGGCATTTCCGGCATGGCGTCGTCACCGATGGCCTCGCGCACGGCGATCTCGATGCCGTAGCTGAGCGCGGTCAGCGGCAGGTCGTTGGCCGTGAGGCCGAAGGGCTCCTCGATCTCGTCGCCGATCGCGTCGAGCCCGAAGAAGGTGTAGGCGACGATGCCGACGACGACCGGCGTCAGCGCACCGATCGAGTCGACGAGCCCGAACGGCAGCAGGTAGCAATAGACGTAGACGGTCCGGTGCAGCAGGACGGCATAGGAGAACGGGAGCGGCGTGTGCCGGATGCGTTCGCAGCCGCCCAGCACATCGGCCAGCTGGCCGATCGTCCGGTCCACTTCCTGCGCCAGCACCGGGGCGATCCAGCCGCGCTGCAGGCAGGTTCGCAGATCGGCGCCGATTCCGTCGAGAATCGCCGCCGCGGCATTCTGCCGCGACGCCAGCGCGGCCACGGCTTCCGCCGGCAGCAGGCGCGCGAGTTCCTCGCCGGCGCCTGCGCGGCTGCCCTCGCCGCCAGCCTCGTCGCGCAACTGGTGGCGCAAGGCGTGCGCGAAGGCGGCGGCCGACAATGCCATCCGCCGCTGGATTTCCCGCACGCTCGCGGCCGCCGCTGCGTCGTCGGTAACGATGAAGGCGCTGGCCTGTCGCGCCAGGTTGCGGCTGCAGTTGATCAGGGTTCCCCAGAGCTTGCGCGCCTCCCAGAAGCGCTCGTAGCTGGCGGAGTTCCTGAAGCCGAGGAAGATCGCCAGGGCCAGGCCCATCAGGCTGAAGGGGATGGTCGTCAGGGTCACCTTGACGTGATAGAACGAGCCATGCGTCAGGGTGACGGCCATCGCGGTGGCGATGGTGATGCAGAGCTTGAGCCAGATGTTGGGGAGAATCGAGCCGCGCAGCAGGAAGAAATACTCGATGCCGCGCGGCCTGGGTCGAACGATCATGGGGTGCGGAGGAAGCGGAAGGTGAACGGAAAGATGCGCGAAGCGGACAATACGGACGACGCGAACGCAACGATTAGCGTGGGCGGCGGGCGACGGCGAGGCAGAAAAATATCACAACGTGATGTTAATGGCAAAACCCCGGCCCGGAGGGCGCGCTTCCCCGCCCCCGGGAAAGCGGAGCGCCACGGCTGCGCTCACGACAGGCCGGTCTGCAGCGCCTCGAACAGCTCGCGTTCCTCGAAGCGGACATGCGCCGCCAGGAGGTCGGCGAAGCGCGCCAGGATCGCGGCATCGGCCTGCGCGAGTTGCGCCACCAGGGTGCGCAGCTCGGCGTGCTCCCGCTGCGTCCGCTCGACCAGCGCCGTCCGGGCGGCATCGCCATCCGCCAGCAGGCGGGGCAGAAGCTCGCTTTCCTCGATCCGGAAATGCGCGTCGATTTCGTCCGCGTAGCAGCGCCGGCAGACCTCCGCCTGTCCCCGTATCCGCGCCGCGTCGCCCGAGGCGGCGGCGCGCCGGGCGTCGAGCGCCAGTCGCAGCGCCGTGTGGTGCTCGCGCGAGAGATCCTGGAGAAAGGCGTGGCGTTGCATCGGACGACTCCTTGAAAGGCGGACAGTGCCCGCCGGAAAGGTTTACCAGTACTTCTCGAAGGCCATCTGGCCGGGCTGGCCGCGACGGGCCGGCGCGAGGCCGCGCGCGCCCAGCTGCTGGCGCAGTTCGCGGGTCATCTCCGGATTGCCGCAGACCAGCACGCGCGCCGTGGCGGCGTCGAGCGGCGCGCCGGCCGCCCGTTCCAGCATGCCCTCGGCAAGCAGCTGCGGCAGCCGGCGGTCGAGCGGGGTGGCGCCGGGTTCGCGGGTCGCCACCGGCAGATAGACCAGCTCGGCGAGCGCAGGCTCGCGGCCATCGGCGCCGGCATCCTGGGTGCACGCCCGCATTTGCGGGGGCAGCGCGGCAATCTCCTCGCGATAGACGAGTTCGGCGGCCTGCCGGACGGAATGGACGACGATCAGCCGGCGGAAGCGCAGCCACGTCGCCGGATCGCGCAGGATCGAGACGAAGGGGCCGATGCCGGTGCCACTGGCCAGCAGCCAGAGATCGCGTCCCGGGGCCAGCGGGTCGAGGGTGAGGAAGCCGTAGGCGGCCTTGTCGATGCGGATCGCGTCGCCCTCGCGCAGGCCGGCCAGGTGTTCCGAAAAGGCACCGCCCGGCACGCGGATGGCGACGAACTCGAGGTGCTCGTCGGTGGCTGCCGAGACCATCGAATAGGGCCGCCACACGCGCGCCTCGCCGTCGCCGAGCGCGAGCCGGGCGTAGTGCCCGGGGGTGAAACGGAAGCTCCGGTACCGGGTGGTGCGGAAGGAGAGCAGACGCGGCGTCCAGTGGCGGATCGCCAGCACGCGTTCGTCGGTCCAGCTTTCCGGTCCGGTGCGGGGCGGTGGCAGCGGCGCCAGCGCGCGCAGATCAGCGAGGTTTCCCATGAGCGGCCTCCGTGGCAGTCAGGCGCCCGCGCAGCACGCTGCCCAGCAGGGTGGCGATGAACAGCGCCAGGACCAGGGCGTTGCCCAGTCCGGCGGCCTGGCGCAGCCCGAGGCTGTCGGCCAGGCCGCCGGCAAGGCGCATTCCGAGGGTGGCATGCAGTGCGGCGAGCGGCAGGTAGAAGACGGGGTGGTAGGGGATCTTCACGCGCATGATCGCCGGGAAGATGATCGGTGCGTGACCGAACACCATGGCGAACACGAAGCCCAGTCCGAGCGCGTGCAGGGCGGCGTCGCGCCAGGCGTGGCCGGGCTCGAGGGCGCCGGCCAGGCCAAGCAGGCCGGCGACCGCCAGCCAGGCATAGCCGGACAGCAGGCACAGGGCGATGAAGCGGGTCAGTCCCTGCGTGCGGGCGTTGCGCCGGGCGATGTCGTAGCGCAGCAACCAGACGGCGAGCGCCAGCAGGCCGAGGGCATGCAGGCGCAGGCCGAGGGGTTCGGCGAACAGGGCCAGCGTGGCGCCCAGGGGCAACAGGATGGCGATCAGGTAGAAGACACGGTGCGCGTGCGGCGGCGTCGGCAGGAAACGGGTCAGTTCGAGGCGTTCGCCGGCGATCGTCAGGACCAGGAAGGCCAGCCACCACGGCACGGCGGGCAGCGGCGAGGCGCCGGCGAGCCAGACCAGGTTGCCGAGCAGCCAGCACAGGGCGCCGCCGGCGAGCACCAGGGTGAACGGGGCGACCAGCCGGCGCAGCACCTGCACGCTGGCGGCGACGAGGACGGCGGAACCGGCCAGCGCGCTGCACTGGGCCAGCAGCGGCGGTGCGCCGGCCAGCAGCAGGAGGCCGCCAAGGCCGGCGGCGGCGGGCCCGAGATAGGCCCAGCCGCGCGCGAGCGCGACGGCGCGCTCGAGGCTGATGACGGTGCCGAAGAAGGCCGAGATCATCAGGGCGCCGTGGCTGCCGGCCTGCGCTGCGGCCGCGTCCGGTACCTCCCAGGCAAGACGGGCGAGGCCGGCCAGCACGCCGCCGAGCAGCGAGAGCATGCCGCCGAGCAGCAGCGGGAAACGGGCGGCGGGACGCAGGTCGCTCACGATGCCGGCCTTTCCGGTTCAGTGGCCGCAGGCCCGGGCGACGCCGGTCGCGGTATCGGCGGCGGGCTTGCCGATGCGCACCTGCCAGACCTCGGGACCGTTCTCCAGATAGTCCCAGGTGAACTCGCCGGGCGATTCGGCCTGGAACTGATAGAACAGCGGTTTCGGGTCGTGGTCGTTGACCAGCAGCAGCGCCTCGCCGGCGGCCAGCGTGTCGAAGGTGCCGAAGATCAGCGGGTGGCGTTGGCGCGGCGGGATTTCGCGCACGTCGATGGTGGTCCGGCAGGGGGTCGGGGTGTTCATGGCGGTGCTCCTTTCAGCGGGGGGGAAGGGTGGGATGCGTGGCAGCGGCTCGCCGTCCGGCGGCGCTCACTGCGGATCGATGTCCGCCTGCCAGCCGAAATGCAGGCGGGTGCGCTCGGCCATCATCGACGGGTCCCAGGGGGGCTCCCAGACCAGGCGGACGTCGCACTCGACGTTTTCCGGCAGGCCGGCGCGCAGGGCGGCATGAACGTCGTCGAGGATCATTTCCCCCATCGGGCAGGCCGGCGAGGTCATCGTCATCTCGATCGCGACGCGCCCGACGTCCGCCTCGACGCGGTAGACCAGTCCGAGGTCGACGATGTTGACGCCGACTTCGGGATCGACCACCTGCCGCAGGATGTCGCGCACGCGCTCCTCGTCGGGAGCGGGCAGTTGACCGGGTGTGTTCATCGCGCCTCCAAAGCTGTAGAATCAATACATGTTAATCGTAACACCCACCCACCTCAAAAGCAATATCAAATTTACCGCTTTAACCTTGACCACGAAATCCGCCGCCCCATGAAACTCACCACCTTCTCCGACTACACCCTGCGCGTATTGATGTACCTGGCAATGGACCGCGACCGGCTGGCCACCATTCCCGAGATCGCCTCGGCCTACGGCATTTCGGAGAATCATCTGATGAAGGTGGTGCACCAGCTGGCGCGCAGCGGCGTCGTCGAATCGGTGCGCGGCAAGGGGGGCGGCATCCGTCTGGCGCTGGCGCCCGCCGAGATCCGCATCGGCCGCATCGTGCGCGCCAGCGAGGGCTCGGGGCCGGTCGTCGAGTGCCACCCGGAAGCCGGCAGCGGCGCCACCGCGCACGCCAGCTGTCGCATCGCACCGGTGTGCCGCCTGGCCAGCGTGCTGGCGACGGCCTTCGACGCCTTCTACGCCAGCCTCGATGCGTACACGCTGGCCGATCTGATCGTCGAGCCGCGGGCCCTGGGCATCCTGCTCCACCCCCGTCCGGCCTGAGCCGGATACTCAGGCGCTCAGGCGTCGCGTCCGGCGAGGCCGTGCTCGACGGCATAGACGGCGGCCTGCACGCGGCTGCTCAGGCCGAGCTTGCGCAGGATGCCCTGCACGTGGATCTTCACCGTGCTCTCGGCCAGATCGAGGGCGCGGGCGATTTCCTTGTTGCTTTCGCCACGCGCGAGGAAGGCCATGATCTCGCGCTCGCGCGGACTCAGCCGCTCCTTCTCGGCCGGCGGCCGTGCCTCCGGCACCGGGCGACGGACGCCCTGCACGAGCTTGCCGGTCATCTGCGGCGAGATCACCGATTCGCCGTCGGCGGCACGGCGGATCGCATCGACCAGCGCCTCGGTCTCGATGTTCTTGAGCAGGTAACCGCTGGCGCCGCCACGCAGGGCTTCGAGCAGGTCCTCGGCGTCCTCGGAAACGGTGAGCATCAGCACCTGCGTGCCGGGCACCTCCTCGACGATCAGCCGCACCGCTTCGAGTCCGGAGGTGCCGCGCATGTGCAGGTCGAGCAGGACGACGTCGGGCTGCAGCGATTTGGCCCGCTTGACCCCCTCGAGCCCGTCGCCGGCCTCGCCGACGACCTCGAAACCGGGCTGACGGGCCAGCAGCGAGCGGATGCCGCTGCGAAACAGCGTGTGATCGTCCACCAACAGGACGCGGATGGTGTTCATGCGGCTTCCCTGTGCAAGCCGGGCAGCGTGAGCCGGACGGCGGTCCCCTGCCCCGGTCGCGATTCGACCTGCAGCCTGCCGCCAATGCGGTGCGCCCGTTCCTTCATGATCTTGAGTCCGACGTGCTGCTCGGACAGGTCGTCGGCGCGCGCCACCGGGTCGAAGCCGACGCCATCGTCGGTGACGGTGAGCAGGACGTCGTCGAGCCGGTGCGCCATGTGCACCTCCACCCGGCTCGCCCGTGCGTGCTTGCGGATGTTCGACAGCGATTCCTGGACGATGTGCAGGACCTGCGTCTCGTACTCCGCGGGCAGCGGCGCGCCGCTGGTATCGACGGTGAAGCGCGCGGCGATGCCGGTCTGCCCCTCGAACTTCTGCAGGGCATTGCGGATGGCGGCCTCGAGGTCGGCCTCGCGCACGCGGGTGCGGAAGTGGACCAGCAGTTCGCGCACGTCGTCGTAGCTTTCCTGCACGCCCTCGCGGATGTTCGCGGTTTCCTCGAGCGCGCCGGCGATGTCCTGCCGCCGCAGCGAATCCTCGAGGAGCTGCGCCTTGATGTTGAGGAAGGCCAGGCTCTGCGCGATCGAATCGTGCAGTTCCTGGGCCAGCAGGTTGCGCTCTTCCGAGACCGCTAGCTCGCGGTCGCGCGAGACCAGCCGCTGGTTCTCGACGGCGGCGCCAAGATGCTTGCCCAGGGTTTCGAAGAGGTGCATCTCGGCCGGACCGATCTCGCGTTCGCCGGTGAAATACAGGTTGTAGACGCCGAGCAACTGCTTCTTGAAGCGGATGGTGAAGGCGCTCGCTGTCTGGTAGCCCTCCTGCCGGCAGGCCTGCAGGGTCATCGAGGCCGGCGGCTTGCCGATGAAGGCGACCAGCGGCACGGCGTCGCGCGCGACCTCGCCGCAGACGCACTCGCCCGAGCACATGGCGGCTTCCTTGCGGACGAATTCGTCGGAGAGGCCGTCGTGGATCAGCAGGAAGAGCTTCTGCGACTTGCTGTCGAAGAGCCGCACGGCGCCGCCCTGCGCCCCCGAGGCGCGGATCACGCGGCGGATGAAGCCCCGGCAGAGTTCCTCGAGCGAGGCGGGGTCGTTGAGGAAGGCGGCGATCTCGTAGAGCGAGGCAAGTTCGTGGTTCTTTTCCTCGAGGCTGCGGGTCTTGGCCTCGACGCGCTCCTCGAGCGTCGCGTACAGGTCCTCGAGGTGGCCGGCCATGCGGTTGAAGCCGACCGCCAGCGAGCCGAATTCGTCGCGCGCGCTGACCGGCAGGCGCACGCCGAAATCCTCGTCGGCCATGCGGCCGATGCCCTCCTGCAGCAGCCGGACCGGGCGCACCACGAGGACGAAGAAGTAATAGATGAGCGCAACGGTGCCGATCAGGGCGAGCAGCACCAGGCCGAGCTGGAAGGAGCGCAGGACATTGGTGTTGCGCGCGTAGCTCTTTTCCATCATCAGCACCAGCGCGTTGACGCTGCCGACGAACTGGCCGACGTCGATGTGGTAGCGATCGAGCAGCAGGGCGCGCTGGCGTGCGTCCGGTGACTCGATGAGGGCGACGATCAGCGGCCGCATGCGGTTCTTCCACTGCGCGTGCATCTCGTCGGCGGCGCTGCGGATCGCCTCGTCGCGCGGCATGAACAGGGGGCGCAGCGGGTCGCCGCGCTCGAGTCCGGTCTGCACGCGTTCGAACAGCGCCATTTCGGCGCGGATTTCGCTGCTCAGGGTGTTCTGCGGATCGCTGCCCTGGGTGAAGCGCTCGAGGAGATAGCCGATGCGGTAGGAGCGCATGCGCTGGCTGCCGGCATCGTTGATCGCCGCTGCGGCGCCCTCGAGCTGCCAGGAAATGAGCAGGGTCATGCCGATCGCGGTGGTGGCGACGAGAAAGAACACCACCAGCACGCCGATGATCTTGTTCGAGAGTTTCTGGTGGTTTTCAACCATGGAAGCTGTCCGGGCAACCCCGGGAAGATAGTCGACTCGCCGGCCTGCGACAAGCGGCCTCCGGCATCCGCGCCGGTTTCATTGGATTCCTCCCCACGCAAAAAAATCCCCCCGCCCCGAAGGGCGGAGGGATCGTCATCGACCCGGCCGGCGGATAGGGAGAAACGCCCGCCGGGTTGAAGCCTGCGCGCAGTCTCAGGCGCGCTTGGTGCGGACGATCTGGTAGGCCCGGCCGAGGTAGCTGAACGGCGCGGTCAGGATGTGCACCAGGCGGGTGAACGGGAAGATCAGGAAGACCGTCAACCCGAAGAAGATGTGGGCACGGAAGATCGGATCGACGTTCTCCAGCAGCTCCGGCTGCGGGTTGAGCAGCAGGATGCTCTTGACCCAGTCGGCCAGGGCCATCATCACGGCCGGATCGCCCTTGTTGGCGTGACCGATCGAGAACGGCAGCGTGGCCAGGCCGAGGAGCAGCGTGACCATCAGCCAGCTGATGACGAAGGCGTCATTCTTGCGGCCGGCGGCACGGATGCGCGGATTGAACATGCGGCGCGACCACAGCATGACGCCGCCGATCAGGCACATGGTGCCAAACACCGCACCGGCGATGATGGCGATCCACTGGTGGGCCAGATCGTTGATGCCGAGGCCCAGCCACAGGCCATGCGGCAGCACGAGACCGGCGAAGTGGCCAAGGAAGATCGACAGGATGCCGATGTGGAAGAAGTTGCTGGCGAGCAGCATGCCGGACTTCGACAGGAGCTGCGACGAGTCGGTTTTCCACGTGTACTGCTGGTTGTCGTAGCGGATCCAGCTGCCGACGACGAACACCGTCAGGCAGATGTACGGATACACCGCGAAGAAGAATTTCATTACGGACATGGGTTTCTCCTTAGGCCGCCAGCTTGGCGAGCGTGCCGTGATTTTCGATGACGCGGATCAGCGCGGCGTAGGGGCTCTGGAACTTCTCCAGGTTGGTCGCCAGCACGCGGAAGATCTTGGTCGCGTCGTTCAGGAAGATGCGGGCCTCGTCATGCTCGAGTTGCGAGACGAACTCGAGCATGAGCGGCAGGTAGTCCGGAATCTCGCTTTCCTCGTGCTGCAGTCCGAAGGACTTGTAGTACTCGGAAAGGTCGATCAGCGCCGGACCCCGGTTCTTGTCATCGCCGAACAGGTGGTGCGTCAGGTGCAGGCTGTGCTCGGCCACCATGTCGAAGGTGCGGACATAGTTGGCTTCGAGCTCGGTCTGGTCCTGCGTCAGCAGCCAGTCGATGAAACCGGCGATCTCCTCGCGCTCCGCGCGGGGAAACACGGCATCGCCGTCCACCACGTCGAGCATGCCGTGGACGTCGCCGTGCTCCGCGATCAGCGCCCTGAGGTCGGACACGAGCTGCCCGCTCGGATAATCGAGCAGCTCGGCCAGCAATTTGAAGGTTTGCATGGCCTGAGTCCTTGTCAGTAGTGCTCGCCGGAAGCGTCGTGCGTCGACTCGGCGAGCGGCGCCATCTGGCGCGACTCGACGGTGTCCTTGCGACGCTGCGGGAACAGCGCGTTCGGCGAGATGCCGGTCGAGGCGTCGCTGCCGAAGGTGAAGCCGGCCTGGCCCTGGAAGCCGTAGTAGTCCTCCAGGCGCATTTCCTCCTTCGAGGTCGGGATCACGAAACGGTCCTCGTAGTTGGCGATGGCCAGGTAGCGGTACATCTCCTTGGCCATCTCCTCGCTCATGCCGACGGCGTTGAGCGGGCGCAGGTCGGCCTTGCCCTCGACGTGCACCGAGCGCTGGTAGGAGCGCATCGCGATCATGCGGTTGAGCGCGTCGACGATCGGCTGCTCCTTGCCGGCGGTGAGCAGGTTGGCGAGGTACTTGACCGGCAGGCGCATCGCCTCGGCCTTCGGAATCACGCCGTCGGACTCGGTCGGCAGGTTCTTCTGGTCGATCTGCGACTGCACCGGCGAGAGCGGCGGCACGTACCAGATCATCGGCAGCGTGCGGTACTCGGGGTGCAGCGGGAAGGCAATCTTCCACTGCACGGCCATCTTGTAGATCGGCGATTTCTGCGCGGCGAGGATCCAGTCGGCGGAGATGCCATCCTTCTTGGCCTGCTCGATGACCTTCGGATCGAACGGATCGACGAACATGTCGAGATGGGCCTGATAGAGGTCCTGCTCGTTGTCCGTGCTGGCGGCCTGCAGCACCTTGTCGGCGTCATACAGGATGATGCCGTTGTAACGGATGCGGCCGACGCAGGATTCGGAACAGACGGTGGGCATGCCGTTCTCGACGCGCGGGTAGCAGCCGATGCACTTCTCGGCCTTCGACGATTCCCAGTTGAAGAAGACCTTCTTGTACGGGCAGCCCGAAATGCACATGCGCCAGCCGCGGCAGCGGTCCTGGTCGGCCAGCACGATGCCGTCCTCCTCGCGCTTGTACAGCGCGCCGGACGGGCAGGAAGCGACGCAGGCCGGGTTCATGCAGTGGTTGCAGATACGCGGCAGGTACATGTGGAAGGTGTTCTCGAACTGCTTGAACATCTCCTTCTGCACGTTGGCGAAGTTCTGGTCGCGCGAACGCGAGGCGAATTCGCCGGCCAGATCGTCTTCCCAGTTCGGGCCCCACGTGACCTTGTCCATCTTCTCGCCGGTGATCTGCGACACCGGACGGGCGGTCGGCGCGGCCTCGGAAAGCGGCGCGTTCTGCAGACGGGCGTAGTCGAAGGTGAAGGGCTCGTAGTAGTCGTCGATCTGCGGCAGGTTGGGGTTCGAGAAGATCTGGACGAGCTTCTTGAGACGACCGCCGGCCTTCAGCTCGAGCTTGCCGTTGAGCTTGGTCCAGCCGCCCTTCCACTTCTCCTGGTTTTCCCATTCCTTGGGATAACCGATGCCGGGCTTGGACTCGACGTTGTTGAACCAGACATACTCCACCCCCTTGCGGTTGGTCCAGACGTTCTTGCACGTCACGGAACAGGTGTGGCAGCCGATGCACTTGTCGAGGTTGAACACCATTGCGAATTGTGCGCGGATTTTCATATCAAATCTCCAGTTATTCCTTGACGACGCTCAGCGCTTGCCGATGCCCGGGGGGTTCTGGGCGGCTTCGCGCTCCGGCGTCAGCGGACGCTCCAGCCAGTCGATGTCCTTGTCCTCGATCTTGTGCAGGACGACCACCTCGTCGCGGTTGCAGCCGACCGTGCCGTAATAGTTGAAGCTGTAGGCCAGTTGCGCGTAGCCGCCGACCATGTTGGTCGGCTTGACGACGGTGCGGGTCACCGAGTTCAGGATGCCGCCGCGCTTGCCGGTGGTGTTCGAGCCGGGCACGTTCACGTTCTTCTCCTGCGCGTGGTACATCAGCGCCATGCCGCGCGGCACACGCTGCGAGACCACGGCACGGGCCACGGTGGCGCCGTTGGAGTTGATCGCCTCGACCCAGTCGTTGTCCTTGATGCCGACGCTGGCCGCCTCTTCTTCCGACAGCCAGATGTACGGGCCGCCGCGGAACAGGTTGAGCATGCGCAGGTTGTCCTGGTACGACGAGTGGATGCCCCACTTGGAGTGCGGCGTGATCCACGACAGCGTCAGGTGCGGCTTCTTCTTGACGCTGGCCGGCACGTTGTTGTGCGCCTTCATGTCGACCGGCGGCTTGAACACGCAGAAGCCCTCGCCGAAGTCGAGGAACCACTCGTGATCCTGATAGAAGTGAGCGCGACCGGTCAGCGTGCGGAACGGGATGTGCTCGTGGATGTTGGTGTAGCCGGCGGTGTAGGAGACGGTTTCCGACTCGATGCCCGACCAGGTCGGCGCGGTGATGATCTTGCGCGGCTGGGCGGTGATGTCGCGGAAGGTGATCTTGTCCTCATGGCGACCGGCGTACAGGTGGTGGTGGTCGATGCCGGTCTTCTTGGACAGCGCGGACCACGACTTGTGCGCCACTTCGCCGTTGGTTTCCGGCGCCATGCGCATCACCGAGTCGCAGACGTAGATGTCTTCCTCGAGCGACGGCATGCCCTTGGAAACGCCCTCTTCCTTCACCGTGTAGTTGAGCTTCTTCAGCTCCTCGTACTCCTGATCGGTGTTCCAGTCGATGCCCTTGACGTTGTTGCCGAGCTTGAGCATCAGCGGACCGAGCGCGATGTACTTGTTGTAGGTGCTGGCGAAATCGCGCTCGACGACCTTGAGCAGCGGCATCGTCTTGCCCGGGATCGGCTCGCACTCGCCCTTCTTCCAGTCCTTGACCTCGCCGAAGGGGGTCGCCAGCTCGAACGGCGAATCGTGGTGCATCGGCAGTGCGACGACGTCCTTGCGGGTGCCCAGGTGCTTGGCGGCCAGGCCGGAGAAGACCTTGGACAGGGTGCGGAAGATCTGCCAGTCGGACTTCGATTCCCAGCCCGGGGTGACGGCTTCGCCCAGCGGGTGGATGAAGGGGTGCATGTCGGTGGTGTTGAGGTCGTTCTTCTCGTACCACGTGGCGGTCGGCAGGATGATGTCCGAATAGGCGCCGGTCGAGTTCAGGCGGAAGTTGATGTCCACCATCAGGTCGAGCTTGCCGGTCGGACCTTCCTCGCGCCACTTCACTTCCTTGCAGTCGTTGCCGGCACCGCCCTCGGACATGACACCGTTCTGGGCGCCGAGGAGGTGCTTGAGGAAGTATTCGTGACCCTTGGACGAGGTGCCGATCAGGTTGGAGCGCCAGACGATCAGGTTGCGCGGCCAGTTGACGGGGTTGTCCGGATCGGCGAAAGCGACGTCGAGCTTGCCGCCCTTGAGCTGGTCGACGATGTACTTCGAAACGCCGGCCTCATCGGTGGCGCCGTTGCGCTCGGCTTCGGCGACGAGTTCCAGCGGGTTGCGGTCGAAGTGCGGTGCCGAGGGCAGCCAGCCCATGCGCGTCGCCTTGACGTTGTAGTCGGCGAGCGAGAGGCCCTTGCTGCGGTTCTTGCCGGCCGGCGAGAGCAGGTCGTCGGCCTTCACCGTCTCGTAGCGCCACTGGTCGGTGTGGAAGTACCAGTACGACGTCGAGTTCTGATGACGCGGCGGACGCTGCCAGTCGAGGGCGAAGGCGATCGGTGCCCAGCCGGCCTGCGGACGCAGCTTCTCCTGGCCCACGTAGTGCGCCCAGCCGCCGCCGGTCTGACCGACGCAGCCGCAGATGTGCAGCAGGTTCATGATCGCCCGGTACGACATGTCGTTGTGGTACCAGTGGTTGATCGCGGCGCCCATGATGACCATCGACTTGCCCTTGGTCTTCGAGGCGTTGTCGGCGAACTCGCGGCCGGTGCGCTCGAGGTCGGCGGCCTTGACGCCGGTGTAGCGGGCAGCCCAGGCCGGGGTATAGGGCACCGAGGCATCGTCGTACGAGGTGGCGACATTGTTGCCGCCGAGACCGCGGTCGATGCCGTACTGGGCGATCTGCAGGTCGAACACGGTGGCGACGTAGACTTCCTCACCGGAGGCGAGCGTCAGCTTGCGCACCGGCACGTTCTTGTAGAGCAGTTCCTTCTCGCCCGGCACGAAGTGCGGGAAGCCGACGGAAACGACGGCGTCCTGATGGCCGACGCAGCTCAGTTCGGCCTCGGTCTCGGCCTGGCCGGCACCGGCCTTCTCGAGCAGGTTCCACTTGCCGTCCTCGCCCCAGCGGAAGCCGATCGAGCCGTTCGGCGCGATGTAGCTGTTGCTCTTGCGATCGAAGACGATGGTCTTCCACTCGGGATTGTTGGTCTCGCCGAGCGCGCCGGCGAAGTCGGAGGCACGCAGGTTGCGGTCGGTGACGTAGTCATTGCCATGCTTGCGCAGCATGACCATCATCGGGAAGTCGGTGTACTTGCGGGCGTATTCGGCGAAGTACGGATCCTGCCGGTTGATGTAGAACTCTTTCAGGGCGACGTGGCCCATGGCCAGGAAGGCAGCCGCGTCGGTGCCCTGCTTGACCGGCATCCAGAGGTCGGCGAACTTGACGTACTCGGCATAGTCCGGCGCCATCGAGACGATCTTGGTGCCCTTGTAGCGCACTTCGGTGGCGAAGTGGGCGTCCGGGGTACGGGTCATCGGCAGGTTGGCGCCGGTGATGATCAGGTAGGTCGAGTTGTACCAGTCGGCGGCTTCCGGCACGTCGGTCTGCTCGCCCCAGGTCTGGGGGGACGCGGCCGGCAGGTCGCAGTACCAGTCGTAGAACGAACCGCAGGGGGCGCCGATCAGCGACAGGTAGCGCGCGCCGGCGGCGTAGGAAATCATCGACATGGCGGGGATCGGCGAGAAACCGAAGATGCGGTCCGGACCCCACTTCTTAATGGTGTAGACGTTGGCGGCGGCGACGATCTCGGTCACTTCCTCCCACGTCGTGCGCACGAAGCCGCCGAGGCCGCGCACGCGCACGTACTTCTCGCGCTTGGCGTTGTCGGACTGGATGGCTTCCCAGGCCTCGACCGGATCCTTGCCGGTCTTGCGTTCGGCACGGTAGAGGTCGAGCAGGCGGCCGCGGATCATCGGGTGCTTGATGCGGTGCGGCGAATAGAGGTACCAGGAGAACGAGGCGCCACGCTGGCAGCCGCGCGGCTCGTGGTTGGGCAGATCGTCGCGCGTGCGCGGATAGTCGGTCTGCTGCATCTCGAACGAGACGAGACCGTTCTTCACAAAGATCTTCCAGGAACAGCCGCCGGTGCAGTTCACGCCGTGCGTGGACCGCACGACCTTGTCATGACGCCAGCGGTTGCGGTAGGCGTTTTCCCAGTTGCGGTCTTCGTTGGTGACGATCCCGTGGCCATCGGCAAAGGTGCTTTTGACCTTGTCGAAAAACCGCAGTCGGTCGAGTAAGTGGCTCATCTTTCGCTCCTTAAAACGGGCCCGGTTAAAGCCGGGCTCCAATTCGAAAAACAGATAGTTGCTTATTCCGTAACTGCTGTACTGATTCAGAACAACCGTGGTGGCAATTCCTCAGGGGTTCTTGATGTAGGCGTTCTTGCGCAGGTAGAACCACCAGTTGATGACCACGCATACCGCGTAGAACACGGCGAAGCCGTACATTGCGTTTTCCGGCGTGCCGGCCTTGATCTGTCCGCCGATGATCACCGGCGCGATGAACGAACCGTAGGCGGCGACGGCGGAGGTCCAGCCGAGCACCGGGCCGCGCTGGTTCTGGTCGAAGACGAAGCCGACGGTGCGGAAGGTCGAGCCGTTGCCGATGCCGGAGGCGGCGAAGAGCAGCACGAACAGCCCCATGAACAGGAAGAAGTACTGTTCCGGCGTGGCCGAGTGGTAGGCCAGGAACATCACGTAGCCGGTGGCACCGGAAGCGACGACCAGGACGATGGAGATGATCTGCGTGACGATGGAGCCGCCGACCTTGTCGGAGATCCAGCCGCCGATCGGACGGATCAGGGCGCCGACGAAGGGGCCGATCCAGGCGTACATCAGCGCCGACGGTGCGTTCGGGTTCTTCGCATGGACCCAGGCGTTGGTCGCCGGATCGAGCACGTGCGTGTTGCCGAAGATGACGGTGATCGACAGCGGCAGCGCCATCGAGAAGCCGATGAAGGAGCCGAAGGTCACCACGTAGAGCGCGGTCATCGACCAGGTGTGCTTGTTGCCGAAGATGGCGAACTGCTTGTTGAGGTTCTCCTTCATCTCGCCGGTGGCGATGGCCTTCATGGCGAACAGCGTGCCGAAGCAGACCAGCGGCAGCACGATCCACATGCCGTTGCCCGAGAGCACGCCCGAGCCGCTCGGCAGGTAGAGGTAGAGGCCGATCGCCGAGATCACCAGGGCCAGGCCGTAGAACAGGAGGATACGGCCGAAGGCGGCGCCGGTGGAGCCGATGCCGGGCGAGACGGCGCTGATGTTGTTGAGGCCGAACCAGCCGATCACGGCCAGCGGCGCCAGCAGGAAGAGCCAGACGAAACCGGCGTTCTGCACGAAGGACGGGGTGCCGGCGGGAATCTTGCCGATCAGCGTGGCGGAATCCTTGACCAGCGGAATCGGATCGCCGCCGAGGCCGCCGAGGATGGCCAGGGTCATCACCGCCGGGATCAGCAGCTGCGAGGTGGTGACGCCGAAGTTGCCGAGACCGGCGTTGAGGCCAAGGGCGGTGCCCTGCAGGCGCTTGGGGAAGAAGGTGCTGATGTTCGACATCGAGCAGGCGAAGTTGCCGCCGCCCATGCCGGAGAGCAGCGCCATCAGCTGGAAGACCCACAGCGGAGTGTTCTTGTCCTGCAGGGCGATGCCGGTGCCGATGGCCGGGATCATCAGCAGCGCGGTGGTCAGCCAGACGGTGTTGCGGCCGCCGCACATGCGGATGAAGAAGGAAGCCGGAATCCGGGTGGTGGCGCCGGAGAGGCCGGCAATGGCGGCAATCGAGAACAGCTCGTCGGGCTTGAAGGGGAAGCCGGCGTTCGACATCTGCACGGTGATGATGCCCCACATCAGCCAGACCGCGAAGCCGCAGAGCAGGCTGGGGATCGAGATCCACAGGTTGCGGTTGGCGATCGACTTGCCCTGGCTCTCCCAGAAGGCGTTGTCCTCCGGACGCCAGTCGGTGAGGTCCGCGCTGCTCGTCGAGCGTGGCGCGTTGGCGGTTGTGGCATTGCTCATCAGGCTTACTCCCTCTTGTAAACGAATGTTTTGACGGCCCGCCCGCTCAGCAGGGCTGTTCGGCATCGCGCCGGTTGTAGAACCACCAGTTGATCGCGAAACCGCACAGGTAGAGCGCGGCGAAGAAATACAGGGCACCGTTCGGGCTGCCGGTGGCGGCGATCGAGCGACCGAGCAGCAGCGGCACGAAGAAACCGAACAGAAGGACCGACACGGCGGCCGAGAAACCGAGCACGCCGGACGCTTCGCGCGGCGGGAAGATCATCACGATCTGCTTGAACACCGAGGCGTTGCCGATGCCGGCGCCGACAAAGACGAGCAGCAGCAGGCCGATGAAGATGTTGAATTCGGTGGTCGACGACGGCGCGGTGAGAAAGGTCAGTCCGAAACAGGCGCAGATCAGGGTGACGAAGACGATCATCGAGACGTTGGAACCGCCCATGCGGTCGGCCAGCACGCCGCCGAGCGGACGCGCCATGGCACCGACCAGGGGGCCGAGCCAGGCCACCGAGAGCGGATCGGGCGTGTCGGAAACCCGGCCGAAGACCTCGCCGATCAGGATCGGTGTCGCCCCGGCGAAGCCGGAGAAGGTGCCGAAGGTCAGGGTGTAGAGGATGGTGGTCATCCAGCAATGCTTGAGACGGACCACCTGCAGCTGCTCGATCAGGCGGCCGCGCGCCGGATGGTTCTTCATCACCGCGAGGATCAGCACGGCCACCAGCAGGGTGGGCAGCAGCCAGATGTAGGCGGCGTTCTGCGGCCACAGCAGGAGCGTCTCGCCGCCCTCGGGCAGGCGATAGGTCATGGCCGGACCGGCCTGGGCGCCGAACACGCCGGCACCGATCACCGCCGGGATCAGGAACTGCGCCATCGACGTGCCGAGGTTGCCGAGACCGACGTTGATACCGAGAGCGGTGCCGCCCAGGCGGCGCGGAAACCACAGCGCGATGTTGGCGGACGACGAGGAGATCTGGCCGCCGGCACAGAAACCCGCGACCCCGGCCCAGAACAGCAGCACCGGGAAGGGGGTCGCCGGATCCTGCACCACGTGCCCGATGCCGAAGATCGGCACCAGCAGCAGCACGGTGCTGAGGAAGCTGGTCCACATGCCGCCGAAGGTCAGCACCATGAAGCTGTGCGGGAAACGCGCGAGTGCACCGGTGCACAGCGCCATTGCCGGCAACCAGAAGCGCTGCTCGACGGTGAGATCGAAACCGAGGCCGGGCAGGCGGACCACCAGCGCCGACCACATGAACCAGACCGCGAAGGCCAGGTGCAGCGCCAGACAGGAGACCACCAGCGTGCGCCAGGCCAGGCCGCGATGCGCCCGCCAGAAGGCTTCGTCCTCCGGCCGCCAGACGGCGACGCTGAAGGCGTCGCCTCCGGCCTTGGGCAGATCGAACGGTTCGCCGCGGCGCATGAGCATTGTCGTTTCGTACGCTTATTCGAGCACGTCGACCGGCTTGGCCTTGTGATGCGAGATCACGTCGGTGCCGCGCACCTCGGTCCAGTACATCCAGATCAGCGAAACCCAGACCACGCCGTACATCAGCATGAAGCAGGAGGAGCGGATGCCGGTCAGGTCGACCAGGGCGCCGAACATGATCGGCAGCAGGAAGCCGCCCAGGCCGCCGGCCAGGCCGACGATGCCGGAGATAACGCCGATGTTCTTCGGGTAATCATCGGAGATGTACTTGAACACCGAGGCCTTGCCGACCGCCCAGGCAATGCCGACGACGAACATCAGCGCGGTGAACACCCAGGCGTTGAGGGCGATGTTGTAGGTCACCGGACCGCTGACCGTCTTGACGGTGAATTCGGTCTGCGGATAGGAGAGGATGAAGAGGCAGATCCAGCTGACCCAGAGTACCCACCAGGTGACCTTGTGGGCACCCCACTTGTCGCTCATCCAGCCACCCAGCGCGCGCAGCACGCCACCCGGCAGCGAAAAGCAGGCGGCGAGGAAGGCCGCGTTCTTCAGATCGAAACCGTATTCCTGCACATAGTATTTGGTCATCCACAGCGAGAGCGCCACGTATCCGCCGAAGACGATCGAGTAGTACTGGCAGATCTTCCAGACGTTGGGGTCCTTCAGGGCCTTGAGCTGGTCGCCGACCGATACCGAGGACGGCACCTTGTGCGACGGATCGCTGTAGGAGAAGACCCAGAAGGCCAGCGCGGTGACCAGCATCATCACCGCATACACCGTCGGCACCATGGTCCAGCCGTAGGCGACGACGATCGAGGGGGCCACCAGCTTGGTCACCGCCGCACCGGCGTTGCCGGCGCCGAACACGCCCATCGCGAAACCCTGGTTCTTCTTGTCGAACCAGCGGGCGCAGTAGGCGATGCCGACCGAGAAGGAACCGCCGGCGATACCGACGAAGAGGCCGGCGACGAGGAACTGCCAGTATTCGGTGGCGTGGCCGATCAGGTAGATCGGAATCACCGTCATGATCATGATGGCGAAGAACACCGGGCGGCCGCCGAACTTGTCGGTCATCATGCCCAGCGGCAGGCGGACCAGCGATCCGGTCAGCACCGGCATGGCGGCCAGCAGGCCGAACTGCGTTTCGTTGAGACCAAGTGTCTGCTTGATCGGGATGCCGATCACCGCAAACATCATCCAGACCATGAAGCACACGGTAAAGGCCGCCGTGCTCATCACGAGAACCGACATCTGCTTCTGAAACTGCGTCGCCACGATGCTTACCCTCAGAATGTTGTTCGAACCTTCCCTGACCGCCGAGGTCTATCGGCAGCGTCGTGAGAATAGGCCAGCCCGGCTGGCCGGAACATTCGCCGATGGCAGGTCCGGACTGTGCAAAACGGCGTAGTCGAGACTAGTCCGGGCGAACGATGAAACAACGATTGCCTAGTTCTTTCGAACTAGTTCGCCCAACCCCGCCCTGCCCCGCCGCCGGCCAGCCAGCCCCGCCCATCCCGGTGCTGGACGCCGCCGCGCGGGCGTCGTAACGTATCGCCCTGCCCGTGCCCATGACTGCCTCCACCCACCTCCCCTCCCGTCTCGAAACCCTGCCGGTGCGCGGCCTGCGCTACGCCGTCCGCCGCTGGGGCGCGGCCGACGCGCCACCGCTGTTCCTGCTGCACGGCTGGATGGATTCCTCTCCGACCTTCCAGTTCGTCGTTGACGCCCTGGCCGCCGACTGGCAGGTGATCGCTCCCGACTGGCGTGGCTACGGCGCCAGCGAATGGCTGGGCCGCCCCTACTGGTTTCCCGATTACTACGCCGACCTCGAGGCACTGCTCCGGCACTACTCGGCGGAAGCACCGGTCCGCCTGGTCGGACACAGCATGGGCGCGAACATCGCCGCCACCTACGCTGCCGCCCGTCCGCAACGGGTCGCGCAGCTGGTCATGCTGGATTTCCTCGGGCTGCGCGCGAGCACGGCGGACGACGCACCGGCGCAGCTCGCGCGCTGGCTCGACGCCCAGCGCGAAACCCCGGCGCTGCGCGGCTATCCGGATCACGCGGCGCTGGCCCGACGGCTGCAGGCGGTCAACCCCCGCCTGACGGCGCCGCGCGCCGCCTTTCTCGCCGAACACGGCAGCCGCCGCCGGTCGGATGGCTGCATCGAACTGGCCTGCGACCCCTGGCACAAGGTGGCGGCCCCGATCCGCTACCACCTCGACGACAATCTCGCCTGCTGGCGCGCCATCGACTGTCCGACGCTGCTGCTGGTCGCCGCCGACGGTTTCGTCCGCCAGCGCTTCGGCGACGATCCCGCCGAGCGCGCCCGCCGGCTGGCCTGCTTCCAGCGGCTGGACTCGTACACCCTCGAGGACACCGGGCACAATCTGCAGCACGACCGGCCCGAGGCCGTGGCGGCCGCGCTGGAAGCCTTCCTGGCGCGCTGCTGAGCGTCCCCGCATCGACACATGACCGCCGAACGCCGCATCGCCCACCTCGACATGGACGCCTTCTTCGCGTCGGTCGAACTGCTGCGCTACCCGGCGCTGCGCGGCCGGCCGGTGGTGGTCGGCGGACGTGGCGTGCCACCGCCGCGCCCATGCCCCGACGGGACGCTCGAATGCGCCCGCCTGGGCGACTACCGCGGACGCGGCGTGGTCACCACGGCGACCTACGAGGCGCGGGCACTGGGGGTGTTTTCCGGCATGGGGTTGATGAAATCGGCGCGGCAGGCACCCGAGGCCTGCCTGCTGCCGGCGGATTTCGAGGCCTACCGGCACTACTCGCGGCGCTTCAAGGCCGCCGTCGCGGAAATCGCGCCGTGCATCGAGGATCGCGGCATCGACGAGATCTACATCGATCTCACCGACGTCGCCGGGGAAACGCGGGCGCTGGCCCGGGAAATCAAGGCGGCGGTACGCGCCGCGACGGGACTGTCCTGCTCGATCGGGATCGCGCCGAACAAGCTGCTGGCCAAGATCGCCTCCGACCTCGACAAGCCGGACGGTATCACCGTGCTGGACGCAGCGGCACTGCGCGAGCGGCTATGGCCGCTGCCGGTGCGCCGGATCAACGGCATCGGCCCGAAGGCCGGCGAACGCCTGGCGACGCTCGGTATCCACACCATCGGAGAACTGGCCGCCGCGCCGGCAGCGCTGCTCGTTGCCCACTTCGGCGAGCGCAGCGGCGCCTGGCTGCACCGGGCGGCGCATGGCATCGATGAACGACCGCTCGAAACCGCCTCCGAGCCACGCTCGGTCAGCCGCGAGACGACCTTCGCGCGCGACCTGCACGTGCAGCGCGACCGGGCACAGCTCTCGGAAGCCTTCACCGGACTCTGCCAGCGCGTGGCCGACGACCTGCGGCGCAAGGGCTACCGCAGCCGGACCATCGGCATCAAGCTGCGCTTCGAGGACTTCCGCACGGTCACCCGCGACCTCACCCTGACCGCACCGGTCGACGATGCCGCGGCAATCCGCCGCGCGGCCGGCGAATGCCTGCGCCGGGTGATTCTGGAGCAGCGCATCCGCCTGCTCGGCGTGCGCGCCGGCAGCCTCTGCCCGGCACACGCCGTACAGACCGCTCCGGCCGCCGACAACGCATCGCCCGGAACGCCCCGGCAGCAGTCGCTGCCTTTCGGCGGCAGCGACTGAGGCGGCGCTGGCGGGTCGCGTTACGCGACGTCCGCCGTGGCGGGAACGACCACCGCGAACAGATCGGCCAGCGCCGCGAGGCTGGCGGCCTGCAGGGCTGCGGCGCTGACCGTGCCGCCGTCGGCCGCCGGCAGGTCGCGGGTGGCGGTGGCGGCGGCCACCACGGTCGGCTGGAAGCCGAGATTGAAGGCCCCGCGCGCCGTCGAATTGATGCACATGTGGGTCATGAAGCCGGCCAGGACGATGCTCTCGACCCCGGCGGCGCGCAGTTGCTGCTCGAGATCGGTGCCAACGAAGGCGTTCGGGTAGTTCTTGACGATCACCGGCTCGCCGGCGCGCGGGGCCACCGGCGCGGCCAGCGCCCCGATCTCGCTGCGGATGTCGTAGGGCGAGCCGGGCCCCGCATCGTGCTGGATGTGGAAAACCGGTCGCCCCAGGCGGCGCGCGGCGTCCAGCAGGCGGGCGGCCTCGGCCAGCGCGGGTTCGACCTCGTGCAGCTTCATCACCCCCTCGCGGTAGGTGTTCTGGCAATCGACCAGGACCAGCGCGGAGCGGTCGAGGCGGGCCGGCGCTTTCGGCAGGCCGGCGATATCGCGTAGAGTGGCAGGCTTGGACATCGTTTCTCCTTGCAGTGCATGACATGATGGAAAGCCCGAGCATAAGCCGCCCGGCGCCCGGCCGGAATGGATAAAACCGCCGCATCCGCCTGCATTTCTGCAGCACTGGACAACGCCGCCGCGTCGGCGGGAACGGCCGATCCGGCGGACCCGCTGGACTGGAACGATATCCGCTACGCGCTGGCGATCCTCCGCGGCGGCTCGCTGGCCGCGGCGGCGCGCACGCTCGGCGTGGACCAGACCACCGTGGCGCGCCGCCTGCGCGCCCTCGAGGCGGGCATCGGCGCCCCCCTCTTCGAACGCCACCGGGGCACCCTGACGCCGACCTTCGCCGGCACCCTGGTGCTGCAGCGCGGCACGCGCATCGAGCGCGAGGTGGCCGCCCTGCGCCACCTCGCCGCCGACCATCAGGCGCTGGTGCGCGGCGCCGTCCGCCTCACCGCGGTGGACGCCATCGTCTCCTACTACCTCGTGCGCCACCTTGCCGACCTGCGCGCACGCCATCCCGGCCTGGCGGTCGAACTGATCGCCAGCAGCCGCACCCTCGACCTCGCCCGGCGCGAGGCCGACCTGGCGATCCGCCTGGCCCGCCCGGAAAGCGGCGATTTCATCGTGCGCCGGCTGGCCGACCTCGGCTACGGCGTCTATGGCCCGCACACGGCGCCGACGGGCACGGGCTGGCAGGCGTGCGACTGGGTCGCCTACGAGCGTTCGCTCGCGCACGTTCCGGAAATGCGCTGGCTGGCCGGACAGGCGGACGAGGAGCGCATCACCTTCCGCTGCAACAACATGGAAGCGCTGGCCAGCGCCGTTGCCGACGGCTTCGGCCTCGGCATCCTGCCGCACGTGGTCGGCAGCCGACACGCGACGCTGCGCTGCCTGTCCGGCACGACACCGGTGCTTTCCCGGGAAGTCTGGCTGGTGGTGCCGCGCGAACTGCGCGACGTTCCGCGCATCCGCGCGGTCTGCGACTGGCTGGTGGAACGCTTCGCCGCCGACGCCACGCGCTTCGCGTCGGGTGACGGCGATCCGGGGCAACCCGTCCTTTGAATCGGGCGTGCACACGCACTAGCGTGTGCACGCCTCCAGGCGTCGCGACAGGTAGCCGAGCTTTCGGCTGCGCTCGAGGCGCGCGGCGAAGCGCGGAAAATCCAGGCCATAGCGGGCGCCCATCGCCTTGCTCTGGCTGTTGATCCAGCGCCAGCGGGGCTCGAAGCCGGGATCGCGGAAGGCGAAGACGATGTCGTTGCCGTCGTCCTCGACCGGCAGGAGCAGCAGGTTGTCGCCGAACACGGACTGCATCCTGGCGAGGTGTGCCGCTCGCACCGGCGGCTCGCCGGCAAGATTGGCGACGAGCACGCCGGCAGGCGCCAGCACGGCCCGCGCGTTCTCGTAGAAGGCCGTGTCGGACACCGCCGGCGCGAGGCCGTCGCGGTCGAAGACGTCGATCATGATCACGTCGTGCCGCGCGCGCTGCGCCCGGGCTGCGGCCAGGTGCGCGGCCGCATCGGCCTCGAGCACGCGCAGGCGCGCATCGTCCGGCGGCAGGCCGAACAGCTCGCGGAAGGCGATCACCTGCGGACTGATCTCGACCGCCGTGATCCTCGCCAGCGGCAGATGACGGTGGCAGAACTTGGCCAGCGAGCCGCCGCCCAGCCCGAGCAGCAGCAGCTGGCGCGGCTGGGGCTGGAAGAACAGGCAGGCCATCATCTTGCGCGTGTAGTGCAGCTCCAGGGCATCGGGATCGTCGATGCGCATGCAGCTCTGCACGTAGGTGAGCGAAAAATAGAGGGTCCGGCCGCTGCCGTCGTCGGCAACGAAGGGCTTGTCGTAGCTGCCATCGCGCAGGGCCTCGAGCAGCGCGGCGCGATCCGCGTCGGGCGGTTCGTGCAGGACGATGCGGCCGTATTCGGTCGGAAAGGGGCTGGGCAGTTCGAGCAGGCTCACGCCGTTCTCTCCGGTGCAAGGCAATCGGCCAACCCGGGACGCACGTTTTCCTCGCCGAGCCGGGCCAGCACACCGGCGCGCGCCAGCTTTTCGTGGACGTTGCCGCGCAGTTCGCAGAGCATCAGGCGCGTTCCCCGCCGGCGGCTGTCGTCGGCCATCTCCGCCAGGGCCTGGATGCCGGTGGCGTCGACGAAGGGGACCCGGGCCATGCGCAGGATCACGGTATCGACGCCGGCCTGGATGCTGGCCAGCGTGCGCTCCAGCTTCTCGGCGGCGCCGAAGAAGAAGGGACCGTCGATGCTGTACACCAGCGTCCCCGGCGGCAGCGCCGGCACTCCGCCGGCCGCGGCCGGCAGGCCCTCGCCCGCCGGCTCCTCCTGGACCTGCACCGCGTGCGCCATGCGCCGCATGAACATCAGCGCGGCGAGCACGACGCCGACGTTGACGGCGATGACCAGATCGGCGAACACCGTCAGTGCGAAGGTCACCAGCAGGATGCCGACATCGGCGCGCGGCGCGGTGCGGGCCAGGTGCACGAAATGCGACAGCTCGCTCATGTTCCAGGCGACCACGAAGAGGATCGCGGCCAGCGCGCAGAGCGGGATGTAGGAGGCCAGCGGCGCCAGGACGAGGACGATGGCCAGCAGGGTGGCCGCATGCACCATGCCGGCCAGCGGGCTGGTCGCCCCGTTGCGGATGTTGGTCGCGGTCCGCGCGATCGCCCCGGTCGATGCGAAACCGCCGAACAACGGCGCGGCAAGGTTGGCGATCCCCTGGCCGATCAGTTCCTGATTGGAATCGTGGCGGGTGCCGGCCATGCCGTCGGCGACGACGGCCGAGAGCAGCGATTCGATGGCCCCGAGCAGGGCGATGGTGAACGCCGGCCCGATCAAGCGGACGATGTCGGAAAAATGCATGTCCGGCAGGGCCAGTCCGGGCAGGGACTGCGGAATGCCGCCGAAGGCACTGCCGATGGTCGCCACCCCCTCGAATCCGAAGACGGCCTGCAGCGCGGTCGCTGCAACCATGGCCACCAGCGGCGCCGGCACCCGCCGGAACAGGCGCGGACCGACCAGCAGCAGGCCGAGACAGAACAGCGCCAGCGCAGTGGTCGGCACATGCAGCCCGGGCAACGCGGCGACGAGGTGCGCCAGCGTCTCGTGGAAATGCTCGCCGCCCGTGGCCGGCCGCAGGCCGAAGAAATCCTTCCACTGGCCGACCCAGATGATCACGGCGATGCCCGAGGTGAAGCCGACGATGACGGGGTCCGGGATGTACTTGATCACCGAGCCCAGGCGGGCAAGCCCCATGGCCACCAGCATCGCGCCCGCCATCAGGGTGGCGATCTGCAGGCCGGTGATGCCGTAGCGGGCGGTGATGCCGGAGAGGATGACGATGAAGGCGCCGGTCGGACCGGCGATCTGCAGGCGGCTGCCGCCGAAGGCGGACGTCAGGAAACCGGCGACGATGGCGGTGTAGAGCCCCTGCTCCGGCTTGGCGCCGGAGGCGATGGCGAAGGCCATGGCCAGCGGCAGGGCGACCACGCCGACGATGACGCCGGCCACCACGTTGCGCAGCAGGTGCGTGCGGGTAAACAGTCCGGCGCGAGCCGATTCGAGCAGAGCGATCATGACACCCCGGGGTCCGGAAGGCGGCTCCGCGGCCAGTCCGGATCTGGAAAGCCTCGGGGCGAAGACACATCAAACCATTATTCTATTCCAATCGTGTTTGAGTGCAATTATAATGTTATTAACATGATCATCCATACAGGTATCGACCGCATGGAAAACCGCACCGCCCGCCTGACCATCCTCATCGATCCGCGCAAGAAGGCACTCTTCGAGGAAATCTGCGCCAGTCAGGATCTGACGCCGTCGCAGGTCGTCCGCAAGCTGATCCGCCAGTATCTGATCGACCACGCCGACGGCCGTCCGCTGCCCGAGTGGCTGCTCGCCGCCGGTGCGCCCCGAAAATGAAACCGACGCAGGAGGGATCGCGTACATGGAACTGATCGCCCGGGTTGCCGTCCGCCGCCACCGGATCGGCGAGGAACGCGACGGCCCCGCGCCAGTCGGGTCGCGAGCCGACGAAGGCAAGGTGGTGACCCTCTTCCGCATTCGCGGCGGTTCGCCCGCGCGCGCGCTGCGCTTGCTCGCCCGCAGCACCCGGGCCGCGCCGGCGCGCCCGACCGTCGCCCTGACCGTCGCCGGGCGCGAACTCTCGGACGCGCAGGCGGCCGTCTGCCGGGCCGTGATCACGCAGTGCCGCAACGACGCCACCGAGATCGTCCTGTGCAGCCATCCACCACAGCCGCCGGAAGCGGAATCGCCGGACGGCTTCGGCAACTGCCGCTGGTTTCCCAGCGTGCACACCATGATGCAGCAGTTCGGCCGGGAAGACGCGCAGGGCACGCGCGCCTCGCCGGCCCCGGACTGAGCAACGGCTACAGCTGGTACTCGTCGACGCTGCCGCGCATCGCCATGTCGACCACGCGGCGGGTCAGCTGCGGGGCGAACAGTTCGATGAAGTCGTATTCGTAACGGCGGATGTGGGTGCCGCGCCTCAGGCCGATGCGCGTGGTGTTGGATCCGAACAGATAGCCGGCATCGATGGCGCGCAGCCCGGTGTCGCGCGCCGGGTCGTAGGCCATGCGGGCGATGATCCCGAGCCCGAGCCCGAGGCTGACATAGGTCTTGATCACATCGGCGTCGATCGCCGCGAGCACCACGTTGGGGGACAGCCCCGCCCGTTCGAAGGCCTTGTTGATGCGCGAGCGGCCGGAGAACGCCGGGTCGTAGGTGATCAGCGGCCAGCGCGCCAGGCTGGCCAGGGTCAGCGAAGACTCGGCCAGCACCGGATGTCCCTCGGGGGCGATCACGCAGTGATCCCACTGATAGCAGGGCAGCATCACCAGCTGCGGATACTGATCGAGCGCCTCGGTGGCGATGGCGATGTCGGCCTCGCCGCTCAAGGTCCATTCGGCGATCTGCGTCGGGCTGCCCTGATGCAGCGACAGGCGGACCCTGGGGTGGCGGTCGACGAAGCGCTTGACCACGGCCGGCAGCGCATAGCGCGCCTGGGTATGGGTGGTGGCGACGACCAGGCTGCCCGAATCGCCGCCGGCGTATTCCTCGCCGACCCGCTTGATGTTCTCGGCTTCCTGAAGGATGCGCCCGGCGATCGCCAGGACTTCCCGCCCCGGCTCGGTGACACCGGTCAGGCGCTTGCCGCTGCGCTCGAAGACGACCACCCCGAGTTCGTCCTCGAGCAGGCGGATCTGCTTGGACACGCCGGGCTGCGAGGTATGCAGGACCTCCGCCGCCTCGGAAACATTGAGACCGCGGCGGGCGACTTCGACAAGATAACGCAGTTGCTGGAGTTTCATATCGACGCAAATAACCTGAAGATATAACAATCTAACTTAATATTCTTTTTACAACAAAGACCCGGCCAATACAATGCGTCCATCTCCCTATTGCGGTGCATCATGGACTGGCTCTACACCCTCTCCGGCTTTGTGGTCGGCGCCATTGTCGGGCTCACCGGCGTCGGCGGCGGCTCGCTGATGACCCCCTTGCTGGTGCTTCTGTTCGGCGTGCATCCGGCCACGGCGGTCGGCACCGACCTGCTCTACGCGGCGATCACCAAGGCCGGCGGCACGGTCGTGCATGCCCGCAAGCAGCATGTGGACTGGCGGATCACCCGCCTGCTCGCCACCGGCAGCATCCCGGCCGCCGCCCTGACCGTCTGGGGGCTGTCCTTCCTGCCCAAGCGCAGCGACGAGATCTCGCATGTGATCTCGGTCTCGCTCGGCATCGCCCTGCTGCTCACCGCCTGCGCGATCGTCTTCCGCACGCAGTTGCAGAAGCGGGCGCTCAGTCACGCCGACGACGCGGCACACACGCGCTTCAGCGCACCGATCACCATTGCCGTCGGCGCCATCCTCGGCGTGCTCGTCTCGATCTCGTCGGTCGGTGCCGGCGCGCTGGGCGTCGCCGTCCTCTTCTACCTGTATCCGCGCATGCCGGCGATCCGCGTGGTCGGCAGCGACGTCGCACATGCCGTGCCGCTGACACTGGTGGCCGGCATCGGCCACTGGCTGCTCGGCAGCATCGACTGGGCACTGCTCGGGAGCCTGCTGCTCGGCTCGCTGCCCGGCATCTGGCTCGGCAGCCATGCTTCGGCTAAAGTGCCGGACCGTTTCCTGCGGCCCATCCTCGCCAGCATGCTGGTGCTGATCGGCGGCAAGCTGATTGCCTCATAAAACAAGGAGCGACGAATGTATCGCTACGACAGTATCGACCAACAGATGATCGACGACCGCGTCGCCCAGTACCGCGACCAGATGGCCCGCCACCTGGCCGGCGAGCTGTCCGGCGACGACCTGCGCCCACTGCGCCTGCAGAACGGGCTGTACATCCAGCGGCACGGCCCGATGCATCGCATCGCCGTGCCCTACGGAATGCTCGCCTCGCGCCAGCTGCGCAAGCTGGCCGAGGTCTCGCGCCGCTACGATCGCGGCTACGGCCACTTCACGACGCGCCACAACCTGCAGTTCCACTGGCCGAAATTCGAGGAGACGCCGGAGATCCTGGCCGAGCTGGCCACCGTGCAGATGCACGCGATCCAGACCTCGGGCAACTGCGTGCGCAATGTGACGACCGACCAGTTCGCCGGCGTCGCCCCCGACGAGCTGACCGATCCGCGGCCATGGTGCGAGATCATCCGCCAGTGGTCCACCTTCCACCCGGAATTCGCCTTCCTGCCGCGCAAGTTCAAGATCGCCGTCAACGCGGCGGCGAGCGACCGCGCGGTGATCCGGGCGCACGACATCGGCCTGGAGTTCGTGCGCGACCCCTCGGGAGAAACCGGCGACAGCGGTTTCCGCGTGTTCGTTGGCGGCGGCCTCGGGCGCACGCCGATCCTCGGCAAGGTGGTGCGCGAATTCCTGCCCTGGCGGCACCTGCTCACCTATCTCGACGCGATCCTGCGCGTATACAACCGCTACGGCCGGCGCGACAACGCCTTCAAGGCGCGCATCAAGATTCTCGTGCAGGCGCTCGGCGTCGAGGAATTCGCCCGCCAGGTGGAAGCCGAATGGGCGCATCTCGCCGACGGCCCGGCGACGCTGACGGCAGCCGAATTCGACCGCGTCGCCGCCGACTTCGCGCCACCGCCCTACGCCCCCCTGCCGGACGAGGATCTCGGCTTCAGCGCCCACCTGCGCGACGACAAGGCCTTCGCCGCCTGGGTCCGGCGCAACGTGCACGCGCACAAGGTACCGGGCTATGCCGCGTTGACCCTGTCGTTGAAGAAGCCCGGCGTGCCGCCCGGCGACATCACCGCCGAACAGATGGAAGCGGTGGCCGATCTCGCCGACCGCTACAGCTTCGGCGAGGTGCGCGTCAGCCACGAGCAGAACCTGGTGCTGGCCGATGTGCGCAAGAGCGACCTCCACACGGTGTGGACCCTCGCCCGCGCGCAGGGCCTCGCGACGCCGACCGTCGGCCTGCTGACCGACATGATCTGCTGCCCCGGCGGCGATCTCTGCTCGCTGGCCAACGCCCGCTCGGTGCCGATCGCCGACGCCGTACAGCAGCGCTTCGAGGACCTCGACTACCTGCACGACATCGGCGAGATCTCGCTGAATATCTCGGGCTGCATGAACTCCTGCGGGCATCACCACGTTTCGAACATCGGCATTCTCGGCGTCGACAAGAACGACGAGGAGTGGTACCAGGTCACCCTCGGCGGCCAGCAGGGCAACGACACCACCATCGGCAAGGTCATCGGCCCGTCCTTCGCGGCCGAGGAAGTGCCAGACGTGATCGAGGCGCTGATCGATGTCTATCTCGAACAGCGCACGCCGGAAGAGCGCTTCATCGACACCCTGCTGCGGATCGGCAGCGAGCCCTTCAAGGCGCGCGCCTATCAGGGCCGCGACCGGCGCAAGCCGGCGGCCAACGACTCGGAAAGGAAGGTGGCCAATGCCTAGGATCATCCAGAACGGCGCGATCGTCGACGACCCGCGCACACCCTTTCGCCTGCCCGAGGGGGCCAGTCCGGAAACCGTCGCCCTGCCGGCGGGTCTCACGCTGCTGCCGCTCGCCGTCTGGCTGGCGCGCCGCGACGATGTCCTCGCCCTGGGCGCGCCGGCCGGTGTCTGGCTGGACAGCAACGAGGGTCCGGAGGCCATCGCCGCCGACCTCGGCCGCATCGCGGTGGTCGGCGTGAACTTCCCGAAATTCACCGACGGGCGCGGCTACTCGACCGCCCGCCTGCTGCGCGACCGCTATGCCTATCGCGGCGAGATCCGCGCCATCGGCGACGTGCTCCACGACCAGCTGTTCTACATGAAGCGCTGCGGCTTCGACGCCTTCGCGCTGCGCGCCGACCAGAACGTCGAAAAGGCGCTCACCGCCTTCCGCACCTTCGGCAATGCCTATCAGGCCGCCGTCGACCAGCCGCAGCCCCTGTTCCGCCGCCGCGCCGCCTGAGGAGTCCCCATGGCCATCAACGTCAATCTCAACGACTCCGCGCTGGCCGACTCGGTCGCCGTCAAGACTGCCGCCGCGCGCACCCTGCTCGCCCGCATCGCCGGCGAATACGCACCGGCGGTCTTCGCCAACAGCCTCGGTGCCGAGGACATGCTGCTCACCGACCTGATCGTCGGCGATGGCCTGCCGATCGAGATCTTCTCCCTCGATACCGGCCGCCTGCCGCTGGAAACCTACGATCTGATCGCCGAGGTGAAGAAGCACTACGGTCTCGCACTCACCCTCTACTATCCGCAGCACACGCTGATCGAGGCCTACACGCGCCAGCACGGCATCAACGCCTTCTACGAATCGGTCGAGCTGCGCAAGGCCTGCTGCCATGCGCGCAAGGTCGAACCGCTGCAGCGCGCACTGGCCGGCCGCAAGGCCTGGATCACCGGCATGCGCGCGCAGCAGTCGGCCACCCGCGACGGATTGCCGCAGCAGGTCTTCGACGAGGCCAACGGACTGGAGAAGTTCAACCCGCTGGCCGACTGGACGGAAAAGGAAGTCTGGTTCTACATCAAGCAGAAAGGCGTGCCGTACAACGCACTGCACGACCGCTTCTACCCGAGCATCGGCTGCGCGCCCTGCACGCGCGCCGTGACCCCCGGCGAGGATGTCCGCGCCGGCCGCTGGTGGTGGGAAAACCCCGAATCCAAGGAATGCGGTCTGCACGTCAAGCGCGCCTAGGGTAGATTTCGGTGAATTCGCGGGGGACCGAGCCGACGGTCCCCGCACATGTCGACGCAACGGACGCGCCCCGCGCCCGTTGCGTTGTTCTTTGCACGCCACCGCCGAACTTTCGCCGGCCGGCCGCCTCCAACCCGCAGCGGGCGGTAGCGCCCGAAAATGGAGGAGTGCATCATGGAACGTCCGGTACACGACATGAGCAATCTGTTCGCCCAGCTGGGCGAACCATCCGACGAAGCCGGCATCGCGCGCTTCATCGAGCGGCATTCGCCCCTGCCGGGGAGCGTGCAGCTGCATGACGCAGCCTTCTGGACCGCCGCGCAGTCCCGCTTCCTGCGCGAAGCGATCCTCGAGGATGCCGACTGGGCCGAGGTCATCGACGCGCTGAACCGGGAGCTGCATCTTCGCCACTAGCGGTGCCGGACATGGAACGGCTGGAGCACGACGCCTTCGGCGACATCGCGGTTGACGACGCGCGCCTGTGGGGCGCACAGACGCAGCGGGCGCTGCAGCATTTCACGTCATCCGGCGAGCGCATGCCGGCGGCGCTGATCCAGGCGCTGGCGCGGGTCAAGGCGGCCTGTGCCGAGGTCAACCGCGATCTCGGCCTGCTGCCGGCCGACAAGGCGGCCGCCCTGATCGCGGCGGCCGAGGAAATCGCCGCCGGCGGGCATGCCGACGAGTTTCCGCTGCCGCTCTGGCAGAGCGGATCGGGCACCCAGAGCCACATGAACCTCAACGAGGTGCTGGCCAACCGGGCTTCGGAACTACTTGGCGGACCGCGCGGCCGGGGCCGCCGCATCCACCCCAACGATGACGCCAATCTCGGCCAGTCGACCAACGACGTCTTTCCGAGCGCCATGCATCTCGCAGCAGCCAGCGCGCTGGTGTCGCGACTGCAGCCCGCGCTGACGCGCCTGAGCGAGACGATCGATGCGCAGGCGGCAGCCTTTGCCGGCATCGTCAAGATCGGCCGCACCCACCTGCAGGATGCCACGCCCCTCACGCTCGGCCAGGAGTTCTCCGGCTACGCCGCGCAGCTACGCCTCGCGGCCACGGCGGTCGCCGCCGCCCTGCCAGCCCTTTATCCGCTGGCCGTGGGCGGCACCGCCGTGGGCACCGGCCTCAACACGCACCCGGAATTCGGTGAGCGCGTGGCCGTCGTGCTGGCCCGGCGCACGGGACTGCCCTTCGTCGGCGCCGCCAACAAGTTCGCCGCACTGGCCGGACACGAACCGCTGCTCGCCGCGCATGGCGCGCTGAGGACGCTGGCCGCCGCGCTCAACAAGATCGCCAACGATCTGCGCTGGCTGGCTTCCGGCCCGCGTTCCGGCCTCGGGGAGCTGGCCCTGCCGGAGAACGAACCGGGGAGCTCGATCATGCCCGGCAAGGTCAACCCGACCCAGTGCGAGGCACTCACGATGCGTTGCTGCCAGATCTTCGGCAACGACGTGACGATTGCTTTCGCCGGTGCATCCGGGCAGTTCGAGCTGAACGTCTTCAAGCCGGTGATCGCGCACGCCTTCCTGCAGAGCGTCGACCTGCTCGCCGACGGCATGGACGATTTCGAGCGCCACTGCGTCCGCGGCATCGCGCCCCGCCCGGAGCGCATTGCCGAACTGCTCGAGCGCTCGCTGATGCTGGTGACCGCGCTGGTCCCACACATCGGCTACGACCGCGCCGCCGAGATCGCCCGGCACGCCGCCGCAACCGGCGGCACCCTGCGGGAAGCGGCGCTGGCGCTGGGCCATGTGAACGCCGCGCAATACGATGCCTGGATCGATCCGGGAGCGATGACCGGACCGCGCTGAGCGGCAGCTTATTACTTCGAGACATAACCGGATTAGCAATTGTTCTAAAAAGAGCATTTGGTCATTGCTACAATGGCGCCCATCCTCCATCGCTCCCGATTTCACGCGCAATGACCCAAGCCACCCAAACCACCCTGTCGAAAACGACACTCAGCCATCTCGACTGGCTCGAAGCCGAGGCCATCCACATCATGCGCGAAGTGGCCGGCCAGTGCGCCAACCCGGTGCTGCTCTTCTCCGGCGGCAAGGACTCGATCTGCATGCTGCGGATCGCCGAGAAGGCCTTTCGCCCGGGGCGCTTCCCCTTCCCGCTGATGCACATCGACACCGGGCACAACTACAGGGAAGTCACCGATTTCCGCGACAAGCGCGCCGCCGAACTCGGCGAACGCCTGATCGTCCGCTCGGTCGAGGATTCGATGAGGCGCGGCACCGTGGTGCTCAAATCGGCCGACGAATCGCGCAACAAGCACCAGTCGGTGACGCTGCTCGAGGCCATCGAGGAATTCGGCTTCGACGCCTGCATCGGCGGCGCCCGCCGCGACGAGGAGAAGGCACGCGCCAAGGAGCGCATCTGCTCGTTCCGCGACGAATTCGGCCAGTGGGATCCGAAGAACCAGCGCCCCGAACTGTGGAGCCTGTACAACGCGCGCGCCTTCAAGGGCGAGAACATCCGCGTCTTCCCCATCTCCAACTGGACCGAGATCGACGTCTGGCAGTACATCGAGCGCGAGAAGCTCGAACTGCCGTCGATCTACTTCGCTCACACGCGCCCGGTGGTGCGCAAGGCGGGCGGCATGCTGCCGGTCACCGAGATCACTCCGGCCAAACCCGGCGACATCGTCGAGGACGTACGGGTGCGCTTCCGCACCGTGGGCGACATCACCTGCACGGCGCCGGTCGAGTCGGACGCCGATACGGTGGCCAAGATCATCGAGGAAACCGCCACGACGACGATCACCGAGCGCGGCGCAACCCGCCTCGACGATCAGACCTCCGAGGCTTCCATGGAACAACGCAAGAAAGAGGGCTACTTCTGATGTCCGCCATCGAAAAACTCCCCGTCGACAACGGCCTGCTCCGTTTCCTCACCTGCGGCAGCGTGGACGACGGCAAAAGCACGCTGATCGGCCGCCTGCTGTTCGACACCAAGGCCATCCTCGCCGACACCCTGCACGCCATCGAGCGCACCTCGCAGAAGCGCGGCATGGAAGCCGTTGACCTCTCGCTGCTCACCGACGGCCTGCAGGCCGAGCGCGAACAGGGCATCACCATCGACGTCGCCTACCGCTACTTCACCACCGGCACGCGCAAGTACATCATCGCCGACGCACCGGGCCACGAACAGTACACGCGCAACATGGTGACCGCCGCCTCGACGGCCAACCTCGCCATCATCCTGATCGACGCGCGCAAGGGCGTGCTGACGCAGACGCGCCGCCACTCCTACCTCGCCCATCTGGTGAACATCCCGCACGTCGTCGTCGCGGTGAACAAGATGGACCTGGTGGACTACGCGCAGGACACCTACGAGAAGATCAAGGCCGACTACCTCGCCTTCGCCGCCAAGCTCGGCATCGACGACGTGCGCTTCATTCCGATGTCGGCGCTCAACGGCGACATGGTCGTCGAGCGCGGCGAACGCCTCGACTGGTACGACGGCCCGACCCTGCTCGACATCCTCGAGACCGCCCCGGCCGCGCACACCGAGCATGTCGAGAAATTCCGCTTCCCGGTGCAGTTCGTCTGCCGCCCGCAGGACTCCGCCAACCCCGAGCTGCATGACTACCGCGGTTTCATGGGCCGCGTCGAATCCGGCGAGCTGACCTCCGGCGAGGCCGTCACCGTGCTGCCCTCCGGCCGCGAAACCCGCGTCAAGGCCATCGAACTGTACGGCGAGCGGCTGCCGCGTGCCGTCTCCGAGCAATCCGTGACCATCCTGCTCGAGGACGAGATCGACATCTCGCGCGGCGACATGATCGTCAAATCGAGCGAACTGCCGAACGTCACCAAGCAGATCGACGCCATGCTCTGCTGGCTCTCGGAAACCCCCCTCGATCCGCGCCGCAAGTACATCGTTCGCCACACCACGCGCGAAAGCAAGGCCATGCTCGCCGGCATCGACCACCGCATGGACATCAACACGATGGAACGGCAGCCGGCCGAAAAGCTGGCGATGAACGACATCGCCCGCGTCACGATCAAGCTGGCCCAACCGCTGTTCACGGACCCCTACAGCGAGAACCGTGGCACCGGCGCCTTCATCGTCATCGACGAATCGACCAACAACACGGTCGGCGCCGGCATGATCGTCTAGCCAGGATGACCTGCACTGCCGCCCATGCGGCAGTGCAGGTCGGAAAATGCGGACAAGGCGACACGACGGCTCGTGCCCCCTGCCCCTCACTGGTCGACCAGGCGGTAGCCGACACCGGATTCGGTCCGCAGGTAGCGGGGGATGTTCGGGTCGATTTCCAGTTTCTTGCGCAGGCCGGCCATGTAGACGCGCAGATAGTGGGTATCGTCCGCATGTCCTGGCCCCCATACCTCGCGCAGCAGTTGCCGGTGCGTCACCACCCGCCCCATATTGACGACGAGCGCCGAGAGCAGCCGGTATTCGATCGGCGTCAGGTGGATTTCCACTCCGCCACGCCAGACCATCCGCTTCACCAGATCGACACACAGATCGCCGACATCGACGCACGGACTCTCGGTCGCGGCCCGGACGATCCGCCGCAACAGCGCGCGCACGCGTGCCTGCAGTTCGGCGATGCCGAAAGGCTTGGTCAGATAATCGTCGGCACCGGCATCGAGCGCACGAACCTTTTCTCCCTCCAGGCTGCGTGCCGAGAGAATCAGGATCGGCACGCCGGACCAGGCGCGAATCTCGCGAATGACCTCGATCCCGTCACGATCCGGCAGGCCAAGGTCGAGCACCACGAGATCGGGCTTGCGTGTACCGGTCTCGATAATGCCGCGCTCGGCGCAATCGGCCTCGACCACGGTACAACCCTCGGCTTCCAGCGCCGTCCGCACGAAACGACGGATCTGCGTCTCGTCCTCGATCAGGACCACGTTGTGCATGTGTTTTCCCCGGGCCTTCATCCGCCTTCCGCCGGCACCTCCGGCGCCTTGCCCACCGGCAGGCGGATGGTGAAGCGCGCCCCGCCTTCCGTCCGGTTCTCGGCACGGATGGTCCCTTCGTGGGCCTCGACGATGGCGCGCACGATCGACAGACCGAGACCGACCCCGCTGACGTTCGATTCATTGCGGCCACGCGCGAACTTGGCGAACACGGCCTCTTCCCGGCCTGGCGGCAACCCGGGGCCGTCATCCTCGACCAGGATGTCGACCCGGTCGCCGCTGTGTCCCGCGCGCAAGGTAATGGTACTGCCCGCCGGGGTGTATTTGGCGGCATTCTCCAGCAGATTGCAGAACACTCTTTCCATCAGGATCGGGTCGAAATAGAGCAGCGGCAGATCCGCCGGCAGCACGACCTTGACCGTGTGCCGGGAAAGCAGTTGCGCACGCGACTGGATGGCGGCACCGATCACTTCTTCCAGTGGCTGCCAGTCACGGTTGATCTTCACGTCGCCTGAACGCAGGCGCGCCATGTCTAGCAGATTGCTGACCAGCACGCTCATGCGCAGGGCCTCTTCACGGATCGCCTGCGCGATCTCCGACTGTGCCTTCGGCAGCGGCGGTCCGGCCAGGCTCAGCGAATCGGCCAGTCCGGCCAGCACGGTGAGCGGTGTGCGCAGATCGTGCGAGAGCGCCGAAAGCAGCGAATTGCGCAACTGCTCGGATTCGATCCGGACCAGCGCCTGCTGGGCAACGGCAATGAAATGCACCCGTTCGAGCGCGATCGCGATCAGCGTCGCGCTCGTTTCCAGCAAGCGCTGCTGTTCAGGCGTCGGCATCGACGCATCGACCGGTGGCACCAGGACAAGCACGCCGCGCGTGCGCATCGGCGCCTTCAGTGGAACGTAGAGGGCGGGAGCCGATGGCAACGTACCGGTCGAACGTCCGGCCTGCTCATTATGGTCGAGCGCATAACGGGCGATACCGATCTCCAGTTCGGGCGGTGGTGCCACGCTGCCGACGACGGCAAGCTCATCCCGCTCGTCCAGCGCGAGCATGCACGAGCGGGCCCCGAACACCCGTTGAACGAAGCGTTCACTGATTTCCACGATCTGCTCGATTGCCAGCGCACTCGACAGTTCGCGCGCCATCTCGAATAGTGCCCGCATTCGCTGTTCCCGGCTGTGGGCCACTTCGGCCTGAAAGCGCAGGCCGGCGGTCAGCTGGCCGATCAGCAGTGCCACAGCGAGCATGACGAGGAAGGTGACGAGATACTGGACATCGCTGACCGCGAACGAAAAGCGCGGCTGCACGAAGAAGAAATCGAAAGCCGCCACGGCAAGCACCGCTGCCAGCGCACCGGGACCGCGTCCGAAACGATAGGCAACGAATACCGTGGCCAGCAGGAAAAGCATGACGATATTGGCCAGATCCAGGAAAGGCAGCAACGGCGTCATCGTCACCGAAACAACGGCGACGATGGCGCCCGCCCATGCATAGCCGGGCCACCGGGACGGCCTACCGTCGTCGGGCTGGGGCTCGCCACCGATACCCTCGCGCTCGCCGGGGTCGCGAGCCACCAGCACGATCTCCAGTTCCGCTCCCGCCAGTCCCATCTGCTCGGCGAAGCCTCTTTGCCACGGACGCCGCCGGCGGCTGCCATGCCCGACGACGACCCGTCCCAGGTTGTGATCACGCGCGTAAGCGACGCTGCTGGCGACTGCGTCGTGCCCGGACAGCACCGCCGTCGTCGCACCGAGATCCTGCGCCAGCTTCAAACCGCGCATCACCCGGGCCCGCTGGCTCCCGGGCAGACGCTGCAACTTCGGCGTCTCGACGTAGATGACATGCCAGGGCACATCGAACTGTGCCGCCAGGCGTGCGCCGGCGCGGACCAGCTTGCCACTGCCCGGATCGGCATCCAGGCAGACGAGCAGGGATTCCTGGGTCGGCCAGACGGGGAGCACCGATTTCTCGCGCCGGTAAGCGCGCACGTCGTCGTCGACGCGATCGGCGGTACGCCGCAATGCAAGTTCCCGCAGGGCCAGGAGATTCCCCTTGCGGAAGAAGTTCCGGACTGCGTGTTCAGCCTGCTGCGGCATGTAGACCTTGCCCTCCTTCAGGCGCTGCAGCAGTTCCTCGTGCGGCAGATCGACCAGCACGATCTCGTCGGCCTCGTCGAAGACATGATCGGGCAGCGTCTCCCGGACCTTGATCCCGGTGATGCCGCCGACAACGTCATTGAGGCTTTCCAGATGCTGGACGTTGACCGTGGTGAAAACGTCGATGCCGGCATCGAGCAGTTCCTCGACATCCTGCCAGCGTTTCGGGTGACGCGATCCGGGCACGTTCGAATGGGCCAGCTCATCGACCAGGATCAGATCCGGTGCCCGTCTGAGCGCCGCATCAATGTCGAACTCGGCCAGAACGCGGTCCCGGTAAGCGATCTCCCGGGACGGCAGCACTTCCAGGCCACGCATCAGCGCCGCCGTCTCGGAGCGTCCGTGCGTCTCGACGATGCCGACGACGAGGTCGACGCCCTGCGCCAGCAGCGCGCGGGCAGCGCTCAGCATCGCGTAGGTCTTGCCGACCCCCGGGCTGGCGCCGAAAAAGACCTTCAGCTTGCCGCGCCGGGCCTGCGCCTTCTCGGCCTCCAGCTGCGCGAGCAGGGCATCGGGGTCGGGGCGTTTCGGTGTATCGGTCATGGTCAGCGCCCGCCACCGACGAAGACGCGGCCCAAGGCCTTCATCTTGCCGCCAAAACCGACCCGTTCGTCGGCCAGCACCTCGAGGAAGTCGGACAGACGCTTTGACCTGGCGATGGCGAAGAGCACCAGCACGACGAAGACCAGCGTCGCGGCAACGCCGTGCAGAAGCCGCATTGCCGGCGCCCCCTCGATGAAGGAGATGATGTTCATGCCGAAATACCCGGTGGTGACGGTGGCGATCAGGCCAAGGATGGTGATCACCGTCAGACGCACGACCGTGTTCGACTGACGGCGCTGCGAATCGCTGTCGAGGTACTGGCTCATCTCGCGGATCTCGTCGCGAACCTCGTTGTAAAGCGCATCGTTGCGCAGATGGTTGGCGCACATCCGGAACAGTCCCTGCAGGTGAGGCCGCTCGGACAGCTCGTGGAACCAGTACCGGTGGGTGAAGCGCAGGAAGGTCTCGAAATTGGCGCGAATGCGGCGCTTGAAGCGACGTACCGAAGTCTCGTCACGGATGTCGAGGTCGTTCACCGCATCGACCAGTACCTCGGAAAAAACCAGCAGGGCAGCGCGATGCAGGTGGGCGATCAGGAAAACGATGAACTGCTGGTGGCGGAACTGGGCAAGCATGCCGCACTCACCATCGACGAAGAACGGCGAACCGGCCTCGCCGACCACGGTCAGCGTGTTGCCGGTGCAGATGAAACGGGTGTTCGGCCCGGCGGTCGAATTCTGCCAGTAGCGCTCCTGGCAGTAGCGCCCGACGAAATCACGCACCGACGCATCGCCGACCGGCAGCGGCTCGTCCGGATGCAGCACTGTCGCCAGGCCCAGACGCACCCACTCCTCGCGCGACAGGGCGCGCGGATTGTCGAGCGCCAGATAGCTCATCACTGGCATGCGGTGATACTCGATCAGCCGGTAGCGCAGCGCACCCGCCGCATCCGAGTGCGCCAGCACCAGCGGCTGCAGCAGCCAGGCCCAGTGCCCGGTGATGCACGGGCTGCGATGCTCGCAGACGTATTCGAGGAATTTGGAGCGGTGCTCCGCGTCCGACGTTGCCAGCACCCTGCCGCCGGCATCCAGCCATTCGACCAGGTGAACGTTGTGCAGGCCATCGCCGTCCTCATCCCACCCCGACGGATAAGCGCGTCCGAAGCGGAACAGGATGTCGCGCACCGTTGCCAGCGGCAGGTCGTCGCCGCGGAATTCGACGTTGAGGATGAGCACGTCGAGATCATGGAAGAAACAGAGGTCCACGTGCACGACGCGCAGCTCGATCGGCGGTGACGCTGGCCGGAGAATCAGACGGATCGTGGCAACATCCTTGCGGCGGAACAGGTGGAACGGCGAATCGCCGGGCGGATCCTCAAGCGCTCGCTGGCGGGAGCGCCCCTCGCCATAGAGGAAGCGCTGCACGTAGGGCAGGAAGGAAACGAACTCCCGGTAATGGCGTTCCTGGAATTGCGCCGGATCGGCGGTGAACTCATCGTCGATACGCCGCCAGGGATGCCCGGAGAGACCGGCGAACACCTCCCAGTGCCGCCCGCCGCTCGCATCCGCAACCAGCGGCTCCAGTTGCAACGGCCAGAGAAAGCTGCCGTGGAACAGTCGTGCTGTCCGCTCATCCGCTCCCGTGTCAGGCTTCATTGCCCCCCTTCCCTTCTTGCATCCCGTATCGACAGCTGCTCCGGCCCTGGACAAGGCGAGTCGATGTGATTGTATTCTTGCCGCCCGAAAATCAGTCCCGCGTCTCCCCGGACAGCGCCAGGTTCAGCGTGAGGACATTGACACGCGGCTCGCCGAGGAAGCCGAGCTGACGGCCCTCGGTATGCGCGGCGACCAGCTCGCGCAGCCGCGCCGCAGGCAGCGCGCGCGCACGGGCGACACGCGGCACCTGCCAGAGCGCAGCGGCAATGCTGATGTGCGGATCGAGCCCGCTGGCCGAGGTGGTGACGAGATCGACCGGAATCGGCGCCGCATTATCCGGATCGCTCGCCCTGAGCGTAGCAATGCGCTTCTTCACCGCCGCGTCGAGCACCGGATTGAGTGGCCCCTGGTTGCTACCGCCGGAAGCAGCGCCGTTGAACGGCATCGGTGCCGTCGCCGACGGTCGCCCCCAGAAGTAGCCGGGCTCGGCGAAGGGCTGGCCGATCAGGCGCGAGCCGCGCACGGCTTTGCCCTCGCGAATCAGACTGCCGTTCGCCTGTACGGGAAAGATCGCCTGGGCGATGCCGGTGACGGCCGCCGGATAGGCCAGCCCGGTGAGAATGGAGAGGCTGACGAGCAGCGCCAGCGCGGACTTGAGATCCTTGAGCATTCGATTCTCCTCAGACAAGTGCGAGACCGGACAGTACGAGGTCGATGACCTTGATGCCGGCGAAGGGCACGATCAGGCCGCCGATACCATAGACCACCAGATTGCGGCGCAGGACGGCGGCGGCGCCGAGCGGCCGGTAGGCGACCCCCTTAAGCGCCAGAGGGATCAGCGCAACGATGATCAGCGCGTTGAAGATCACCGCCGAGAGGATCGCCGACGACGGCGTCGCCAGTCCCATCACGTTCAGCGCGCCAAGTGCCGGATAGGTCGAAGCGAAGGCGGCGGGAATGATGGCGAAATACTTGGCAATGTCGTTTGCGATCGAAAAGGTGGTGAGCGCGCCGCGTGTCATCAGCATCTGCTTGCCGGTCTCGACGACCTCGATCAGCTTGGTCGGATTGGAATCGAGATCCACCATGTTGCCGGCCTCCTTCGCCGCCTGCGTGCCGGTGTTCATGGCCACGGCGACATCGGCCTGCGCCAGTGCCGGCGCGTCGTTGGTACCGTCGCCGGTCATCGCCACCAGCCGGCCGTCGCTCTGATACTGGCGGATCAGTTCCAGCTTGGCCTCCGGCGTCGCCTCGGCGAGAAAATCGTCGACACCGGCCTCGGCGGCGATGGCCGCCGCCGTCAGCCGGTTGTCGCCGGTGATCATCACCGTCTTGATGCCCATCCGGCGCAACTCGGCAAAGCGCTCCCTGATGCCGCCCTTGACGATGTCCTTGAGCTCGACGGCACCGAGCACGCGTGGCTGGCCGCCGGCGTCAGCCCCCGTTTCGACGACCACCAGCGGCGTCGATCCTTGACGCGAGATCTCCTCGACCGCCTCCTGTACTTTCACCGGCCAGCAACCTCCGTCGCCGGCAACGTGCGCACGCACCGCATCGGCAGCGCCCTTGCGGATGCGCCGGCCGCCCCAGTCGATACCGCTCATCCGCGTCTGCGCGGTGAAATGCACGAAGGTGGCACCGGCCGCGTGGATGTCGCGGCCGCGCTGGTGCAGTTTCTCCTTGGCCAGCAGCACGATCGAGCGACCTTCCGGCGTCTCGTCGGCAAGCGATGCGTAGAGCGCCGCCTCGGCCAGCTGCGCCTCGGTGACACCGGGTGCCGGCACGAACTTCGCGGCCTGCCGGTTGCCGAGCGTGATGGTGCCGGTCTTGTCGAGCAGCAGCACGTCGACATCGCCGGCCGCTTCGACCGCGCGGCCGGAGGTGGCGATGACGTTCTTGCCCATCATCCGGCTCATGCCGGCAACGCCGATGGCCGAGAGCAGACCGCCGATGGTCGTCGGGATCAGACAGACGAGCAGCGCAACGAGCACGGTGACGGTGATCGGCGCACCGGCACCGGCGGCCGCGACGCTGAACAGGGAATAAGGGAGCAGCGTCGCCGTCGCCAGCAGGAAGGCCAGCGTCAATGCCACCAGCAGGATGGTCAGCGCGATCTCGTTTGGCGTCTTCCGTCGCTTCGCGGCCTCGACCATGCCGATCATGCGGTCGAGGAAGGTCTCGCCAGGATTGACCGAGATGCGCACGACCAGCCAGTCGGAAAGAATGCGCGTGCCGCCGGTCACGGCCGAGAAGTCGCCACCGGCCTCACGGATCACCGGCGCCGACTCGCCGGTGATCGCCGATTCATCGACCGAAGCGACGCCTTCGATGACCTCACCATCGCCGGGGATCACGTCGCCGGCCTCGACCATCACCACGTCACCGCAGCGCAGGTCCTCCGATGGCACGGTGATGATCTTGGCGCCGTAGCACGGCGCCTGCAGCTTCTTGGCCCAGACCGTCCTGCGCAGCCCGCGCAGGGCGGCGGCCTGCGCCTTGCCGCGCCCTTCGGCGACGGCTTCGGCGAAGTTGGCGAAGAGGACGGTAGCCCACAGCCAGAGGCTGATGGCGAAGATGAAGCCGGCCGGCGCCTCGCCGTCGCCGCCAAGCGCCTGTACGAACAGGCCGCTGGTCAGCAGGCTGCCGAGCCAGACCACGAACATCACAGGATTCTTCATCTGGTGACGCGGCGACAGACGCCTGAAGGATTCCATCGCTGCCTCGCGCAGGATGGCAGCATCGAACAGGGATTGAGCGGAATGCATTCGTTATCCCTTCTTAACGGGTGTCGGACATCTGCAGATGCTCGACGATAGGGCCGATAGCCAGTGCCGGCAGGAAGGTCAGCGCGCCGACGACGATCACCGTGCCGATCAACAGCACGACGAACAGCGGCGTATGCGTCGGCAGGGTGCCGGCGCCCGGCGGCACGCGTTTCTTGGCGGCCAGCGAGCCAGCGATGGCAAGCACCGGAACGATGACCCAGTAACGGGCAAAGAGCATCGCCAGGCCGAGCAGCGTGTTGTAGAACGGAGTGTTGGCCGAAAGGCCGGCAAAGGCGCTGCCGTTGTTGTTGCCCGCCGACGAGAGCGCGTAGAGCACCTCGGAAAAACCGTGCGCACCGGGATTGGCGATGCCGGCACGGCCGGCATCGGTGCCCAGCGCCAGCGCGGTGCCGACGAGGACGACCAGCGGCGGCACGAGGATGACGACAGCGGCCATCTTCATCTCGAAGGCTTCGATCTTCTTGCCCAGGTACTCCGGCGTGCGGCCGATCATCAGACCGGCCACGAAAACGGCGACCAGTGCGAAAACGAGCATGCCGTAGAGCCCAGAGCCGACGCCGCCGAAGATCACTTCGCCAAGCTGCATCAGCCACATCGGCACCAACCCGCCGAGCGGCGTGAACGAATCGTGCATGGCATTGACCGAGCCGTTCGACGCGGCGGTGGTCACCGTCGCCCACAGTGCAGAGTTGACGACGCCGAAGCGCGTTTCCTTGCCTTCCATGTTTCCGCCGGCCTGCAGTTCGGAAGCCTGCGTGTCGAGGCCGAGGCGCGCGAACAGCGGGTTGCCGGACTGCTCGGCCCAGAGGCAGGCCCCGAGCAGCGCGACGAGAACGATGGTCATCGCGGCGAGGATGGCATAGCCTTGGCGACGATCGCCGACGTAGGCGCCGAACATCACGCAGCAGGCGCCGGGGACGATCAGGATGGCCAGCATTTCGAGGAAGTTCGACAGCGGTGTCGGGTTTTCCAGCGGGTGCGCCGAGTTCACGTTGTAGAAGCCTCCGCCGTTGCTGCCGAGCTGCTTGATGGCGACCTGCGAGGCGGCCGGGCCGACGGCGATGCTCTGCTCGGCGGTCTTCATCTTCTCCAGCACCGGCTGGCCGGCAGCGTCCTTGAGCGGCTGGTCGTCGTCGCCGAGCTTCGGTTGCCCGTACTCGATCGTTTCGACCAGCGAGGCCGTGTGGTGCGCCGTGAAGGTCTGCACGACGCCCTGGCTGACCAGCGCCAGTGACAGAAAGACGGCGAGCGGCAACAGCACGTAGAGCGTCGAGCGCACCATGTCCACCCAGAAGTTGCCGAGCGAGTCGGCCTCGCGCTTGACGAAGCCGCGCGCCAGCGCAACGAGGACGGCCATGCCGGTTGCCGCCGACAGGAAGTTCTGCACGGTCATGCCGAGCATCTGCGTCAGATGGCTCATCGTCGTCTCGCCGCCGTAGCTCTGCCAGTTGGTATTGGTGGCAAAGCTCACTGCGGTGTTGAAGGCGAGGTCGGCCGTGGTCGCCGTCATGCCGTCCGGGTTCAGCGGCAGCATGCCCTGCAGGCGCTGCAGCGCATAGACGGCGAGCAGGCCGAGCAAGTTGAAGACGAGGACGGCGACGGCGTAGCGCGTCCAGTGCATTTTGTCCTCGGGGGAGACGCCGGCGAGGCGGTAGAGGCCGGATTCGAGCGGGCGCAGCCAGCGCACGAAGACTGGGATGTCGCCCTGATAGATGCGCGCCATGTACAGGCCGAGCGGCACCGACAGCGCGAGCAGCGCGACGACGTAAAAGGCGAGCTGGAGATAGCCGTTGCCGGTCATGAGAAGTCCTCCGGGTAGAAGAGCACAGCGACGAGGTAGACGAAGACGCCCACCGCGACGACGAGGGCAATCAGGTAGAGGGGATTCATTGTTTCCTCCGGAGCCTGTCGATGAGCGGTACCAGCGCGAGGGTGGCGATGAAGAAGCCGAAGATGGCGAGCAGATAGATCAGATCCATGGCGGGTCCTTTGTGCAAGAGTCGCTCGGAAACGATGCCGGATTTTTCCGGTATGGCCGCGCGGCCGACGACGCACCGGCGAGCCGGTGCGAATCGTTTCTGCATGCGACAGATTCCTTGCGGCCGACTGAATATCTCCACACGATAGCCGTACCGTCGTAAAGATTCCGTTAAGACTGCTCGTGGCGGCGTTAAGCCCGCGTAAAACCGGCGTGCACCCGCTGCCGGGGCATAAAAAAAGCCCGCCTGGATGGCGGGCTTTGGCGGAGCCGGCGGGATCAGCCGCGCCGGCGTCGCGCCTCGTACAGGCAAACGCCCGACGCCACCGAGACGTTGAGGCTGGAAACGCTGCCGAGCATGGGGATGCGCACCAGCAGATCGCAGGTTTCACGCGTCAGGCGGCGCATCCCCTCGCCCTCGGCGCCGAGCACCCAGGCGGTGGCCTGCGGCCATTCGGCGGCATACAGATCGGTGGCCCCCTCGTCGTCGGTGCCGATCACGCAGATGTCGCGCTCCTTGAGTTCGCGCAGGGTGCGCGCCAGGTTGGTGACGGTGATGTAGGGCACGCTCTCGGCGGCGCCGCTGGCGACCTTGATGGCCGTCTGCGTGAGGCCGACAGCACGGTCCTTGGGGGCGATCACGGCATGCGCGCCGACGGCGTCGGCGACGCGCAGGCAGGCGCCCAGATTGTGCGGATCCTGCACGCCGTCGAGCACCAGCAGGAAGGGGGGCTCCTCCAGCGTGTCGAGCACGTCGTCGAGTGAGACGTGGCGATAGTCGGCGGTGACGCAGGCGACCACGCCCTGGTGGCGGGCGCTGCCACCGGCCATGCCTTCCAGCCGCTTGCCGTCCACCGGCATGACGCGCACCTTGTGCAGTTCGGCATGGCGCAGCAGATCGCGCGCGCGCGCATCCTGGCGCTGCGCGTCGATGAAGATTTCCTGGATCGCCCCCGGCTGGTGGCGAAGCTTGGCGATGACGGCGTGAAAGCCGTGAATGAAACGGGTCTGGGACATCGGTTTTTCCGGAAAAAGGCGCCGGCGGGGGCGCAGGCGGGCATTCTACCCGTCCCCCTGGCCGTTCAGCTGCGTTTGCGGGAGTCGGTCTTCCGGGGCTTCGTTGCGACCGTCTTGGCGGTTTTCGCAGCCGCCTTCGGGGGCGCTTTCGGAGCCGCCTTCTTCGGACTCGACTTCTTGGTGCTCGCCGCCTTCGCGGTTGCCTTCTTCGCGGCCTTCTCCGGCGCGGCCGTTTTGCCCTTTCCCTTCGCCGCGTCCGGCGCCGCCTTGCCAGTACGCTCGGAGGCGGCCGGCACGGCCTGCGTGTCCGGCGGCAGCGGTGTGCCCAGGACGAAGTCGATGCGCCCGGATTCGAGATCGGCACGCACCAGCTTCACGCGCAGACGGTCGCCGAGCCGGTAGCGCTTGCCGCTGCGCTCGCCGAGCATCTGATGCTTGACGTTGTCGTACTGGAAGTAGTCCTCGCCAAGCTCGGAGACGTGGACCAGCCCCTCCACATAGACCGTGTCGAGGGCGACGAACACGCCGAAGGGCACGACGGCGGCGATGGTGCCGGCGAACTCCTCGCCGATGCGATCGCGCATGTAATAGCACTTCAGCCAGTTGTTCACGTCGCGCGTGGCCTCGTCGGCGCGGCGTTCGGTCATCGAGCAGTGCAGCCCGATCTCGTCCCAGGCACCCGGGGTGTAGCGGCTGCCGTCGAGCACGGCCTTGATCGCGCGGTGCACCAGCAGGTCTGGATAGCGGCGGATCGGTGAGGTGAAATGGGTGTAGTGCTCGTAGGCCAGGCCGAAGTGACCGACGTTGTCCGGACTGTACTGCGCCTGACGCAGCGAACGCAGCATCACCGTCTGCAGCAGCTGGGCATCCGGGCGCGGCTTGATCCGCTCGAGCAGTGCGGCGTAGTCCTTCGCGGTGGGCTCCTCGCCCCCGGCCAGCGAGAGGCCGAATTCCTTGAGGAAGTTGCGCAGACCTTCCAGTTTCTCCGGCGTCGGCCCTTCATGCACGCGGTACAGGCAGGGCTGCTGGTGACGCTCCAGGAAGGCCGAGGCGCAGACGTTGGCCGCCAGCATGCACTCCTCGATCAGCCGGTGCGCATCGTTGCGCACCACGGGGACGATGTTCTCGATCTTGCCCTGGTCGTTGAACAGCATCATCGTCTCGATGGTCTCGAAATCGATGGCGCCGCGCTTGCCGCGCGCCTTCAGCAGGATTCCGAAGAGGGCGTAGAGCGCCTGCAGGTGCGGCAGCAGGCTGCGGTGCGTGTCATTGTCCGGCTGTGCGGCACCGGACAGCCAGTTCCAGACCTGCGTGTAGGTCAGGCGCGCCTGCGAGCGGAACACCGCCGGGTAGAACTTGTAGGCCTTGATCTCGCCGCTGTTGCTGATGTCCATGTCGCAAACCATGGCCAGGCGTTCGACCTCGGGATTGAGCGAGCACAGGCCGTTGGACAGTTTCTCCGGCAGCATCGGGATCACCCGGCGCGGAAAGTACACCGAATTGCCGCGATCCCGGGCGTCGCGGTCGAGCGCGCTGCCCGGCTGCACATAGTGGCTGACGTCGGCGATCGCCACCACCAGGCGCCAGCCACGCCCCTTCTTCTCGGCGAACACCGCGTCGTCGAAATCCCGGGCCGTCTCGCCGTCGATGGTGACCAGCGGCAGATCGCACAGATCGACGCGTCCGGCCCGGTCGCTCTTCTTCACCCGGGCCGGCAGGGCCCGGGTTTCCTCGAGCGCCTTCGCGGAAAATTCGAAGGGTAGATCGTGCTTGCGCAGCGCGATCTCGATTTCCATGCCGGGGTCGGCGTAATTGCCGAGCACCTCGACGATGCGGCCGATCGGCTGGGCATGCCGGGTCGGCTGTTCGATGATCTCGACCACCACCACCTGCCCGGCCGTGACCCGGGCCTTGCGGTCAGGCGTGACCAGGATGTCCTGGTTGATGCGGCGGTTTTCCGGCACCACGACCATGATGCCGTGCTCGATCAGCACGCGGCCGACCACCATGCTGTTGGCCCGCTCGAGCACCTCGACGATGGCGCCCTCGCGCCGCCCCTTGCGGTCAACACCGGTGACGCGCGCCAGCGCGCGGTCGCGGTGCAGCACCTTGGACATCTGCTTGTTGTCGAGAAAGAGATCGTCGCCGCCGTCGTCCGGGACCAGGAAGCCATAGCCGTCGGGATGCCCCTCGACGCGGCCGGCAATCAGGCTGGCGCGCTCGGGGACGATGTAGGCGCCCTTGCGGTTGCGCATCAGCTGCGCTTCGCGTTCCATCGCGGCCAGGCGGCGCTGGAACATCTCGACTTCGTGCGGGTGGATGTCGAGCAGCTGGCACAGGCGCTCGAAGCTCACCGGACATCCCTGCTCCTCGAGCATCTGCAGGACGTACTCGCGCGAAGGCAGCGGTTGATCGTAGGTTTTGGACTCCCGCTCGAAATGCGGGTCGTTCTTTCTGATTTTCGATAGTTTGCGTATTGACACTTTATTTTGATCCCTTATAATGCGGCCTTCTTCGCAAGGCCCAGGTGGCGAAATTGGTAGACGCGCCAGGTTCAGGTCCTGGTGGTGGCAACACTGTGGAGGTTCGAGTCCTCTCCTGGGCACCAAGACAAAAGAAAAGCTCTGATCTTCAGGGCTTTTTTGTCGTTTACGGCCCGCTGCGACAGCGGTGGCCACGATACGCGCGATTTCTTGACCCGGGCGGCATGCCCACGGGCTCGAAGGCAGTTGTGTGGAATTCCCGAAGCATGCACGGAACGGATTGTACTCCTTCCCGCCGCCGTTCCCCGACCGATTTGAGCGCCCCCGCACGGGTGCCGGCGTGATCGCCGGCCATCACCGCCCCAGGAAGGAGAAGGAAAACCGATGTCGGTCCGTGGCAACGAACTGTCCATCGTCAGCCTCGGCATGTCCTGCCAGACGGCCTATCAGATCAAGCGGCAGGCCGCCCTGCTGGCCCACCTGACCGGCGCGGCCGACCTGCGTCCGCTGACCCTGCCGTTCGACTGGGTGATCCGCTCGCCGGGCGACACCGTCGGCGCGATCGAGGCCCTCTCCTTCTACCCCGAATCCGTGCGGGAAATGACGCTCAATGACGGGATTCCCTACTGGGCACGGCGGCGCACCTTCTACTGGCACGATTTCGACAGCCCCGACTTCGCCGCGCAATTCGACGAGGTGGCCGGAAAATACCGCCACCTGACGGACAATTTCGTCGGCCTGGGCACGTGCCGGCGCAACGTTTTCGTGATTTCCAACGTCCAGAACAACCTCGAGCTGCACGCCACGCGCACGGGCAGCATCGACATTTTCCTCGATGCGGACACGCTGCGGGCGACGACGCAGTCCATCGCCCGCCGCTTTCCCGCCAGCCGCAACGAATTCCTCGTCGTTTCCTACCGTGACCGCATCGCGCCGGGCATCGACCTGCCCGATACCCGCATCGCCTTGTTCCCGCGCGACCCCAGCGAATGGGAAGGCGCCGACGCGCTGTGGGCGTCGATCTTCCGCACGGTGCTGGGGGACTGAACGATCGTCGGGCCGCCGGCCCCTGATCTCAAGTGCACCAGGCCATCATCAGCGCGAAACCGCCGATGCCCAGCAGCGCCGTGCCGACGACGAAGAACAGCGGCCGCCAGACGCTCTCGCGCGAGGGCGAACGGCCGGGGGCGCGGGATTCCCGCCAGGCTTCGATCCAGTGCGTCACCTCGCCGAGCGTGAACACGCAGGCAAGCCCGAACACGAAGAGTCCGACGATGATCACGCCGACCTGCGCCTCCCCGGTGCGGCAGGACAGTGACATGCCGAGCTGACCACGGGTCAGCGGGTCGAAACCGGCCGCGAGGTAGCCGGCGGCGACGGCGATCAGGACGAGCAACACGATCACCGCGAAGTACAGCCAGAATTCGCGCGTCTTCAGGGTACGCGCCACGGTGGCGGCCTGTGCCCGCAACTCGGTCAGCATTCCCCTGAACATCAGGCGGTCTCCCGGTAACGGACGCTCGCGCGGCGCATCAGTCGATGGCCGCGCGCATGCGCTCGGTCAAGACGTCGATTTCCTCGCGCAGGGCGGGATAGGCGGTATCGGCGAGGGAGGCGTACGGATCGTCGCCGGTGCCACCCGCGCCCCCCGTCGGCTCGAAGGTGCCACCGGCCAGCAGGTTGGCCACATGGACCACCTCGGCCAGTGTTTTCGGCGCGGCGGGCAGCGGACGCGGCTGGTCGTGATCGCGGACCGCCTCGATGATCTGCTCGTCGACCCCGAGCGCGCCCAGCAGGCTGACGCCGATACCCTCGTGCCACTGGATCACCAGGTGCCTGAGGGAATCGGGTCGTGCGCGCAGCTCGGCATACTGCGCGGCGCGATACAGCATGTAGAAGGCTCCGAGGTCGTGCAGGAGGCCGGCGAGCAGGGCATCGTCCGGGTTCAGGCGGGTCAGCCGCCGGGCCACCACGCTGGCCGCCGCTGCACAATGCAGGGTGTGCTCCCACAACCGATCGGCCAGATCCATGAAATCGACCATCTCGCGCGAGCGCAGCAGCTGCCGCATGGCGATGGCCATCGCCGTGCTGCGCACCGTCTTCAGGCCGAGCCGCCCGATCGCCGCGGTGAGGTCGCGCACCTCCTGTCCGCCCGGGTTGTAGGCGGCCGAGTTGGCCATGCGCAGGAGCCTGACGGCGATCAGCGGATCGAGGTTGATGGCCGCCGCCAGACGGTCGAGGGACAGCGTGGGGTCTTCCGAAAGCTTGCGGATGCGCAGGGCAATGTCGAAATTGATCGGAAAGATCACCTCGCCCTGCAATTCCCGGGCTATGTCCTCGAGCATGCGGAAGCGCTGTGCGTTGAGCGCGCTTCCGGTCAGATCCTGCTGTGCCTGCGTCTGCATGAAAAAATACCCTGTCGGACACCCTGCCCGTCTACGGCGGAATGCTACGCAGCCCCCCGGCAAGCGTCAAATGAAGCGCCTGCCGAAGGCCGGATCGAGCGGCGGACAACGGCCGTCGGCAAGACGGAAGCACGCGTCGAGATGGCGCTCCGAAAGCGGTGCAAAACGGCGATAGAGCGTCCGGCACAGGGCGCGCGCCGCCTGGCCCGGCCAGCCGGCGGGCAGCAGCACGTCGGGCAGTTCGGGATCACGCAGAAGCAGACGGCGATAGTCGTGGATCAGCAGCAGGCGCATGAAGAAAGCCTCCGCGTCCGTCGGCGCGTGCGGAGGATGCCCGTCGAGCGCGGCGAGCACCGGCCGGTAGGTGGCGACGAACTGTGTGTACGCGGCAGCCAGCGCATCGAGATTCCAGGCACGTGCCACCAGCCCGGCGCTGCTGGCCGTGCCGTCCGGCAGGAAATCCGTGGCAAGCAGCGGCATCAGATCAGCAATCAGCGCGCCGAGCCCGTCACCGCGCAGGGCGTCGAGCACGGCGGCCAGATCGGCCGAGGGATGCACGAAACATTCGCCGTCGAGCGCGCCAAAGCCCTGCCAGAACAGCGCCCGCCGCAGGGCTTCGCGTTCCTTCGGCGGGCGCCGGCCGATATCGAGGATCAATCGCCAGCGATGATCCCAGGACGGTGCGGCAGTCGCGTAGATATGGCGTGAGGCCTCGTCGAAGCGGCGCTGCCCCTGCTCGGTCAGCAGGTAATCGCTGCGCCGCCCGCAGGCCTCGGTGCGCAACCAGCCCGCCTTCGCCAGCCGGAACACCGTCGTGCGCACCAGCCGCTCGCTGAGACCGAGCGGCTCCAGCAACCGGATCAGGCTGCCCAGCCAGATCCGGCTGCCGCGCGGCACCACCATGTCGCCGAACACCGAAACGATCAGCGAGTTGGCATGGACGCGTTTCTGCTGCGCGAAGGCCTCGAGACGGGTGTGGATCGGAGAGTTCATTGCGGAGCCGTGCGGGTCCGGCGACGGGGCCGGACGCGGATGGGAAACGCCGATTCTAGCGGACAAGCGCCGGAAGGCGGCGCCGATCGAGTGCCGCGGGGTCATCGAGAAGAGGACAAGCGTTGCCGAACAATGGGATAATGGCGCCATGAATACACCGCAACCAACCTCCCCCCGTCGCCGCCTGCAGGAACTCCTCGCGATTCCGGACAGCGAGCGGACCGACGCCCAGTGGGACGAGCTGAACGATCTGGAAATCCAGCTGGCGCCGGGCAATCGCCTGGACGGCCCGGCGCCGGGCGGCGGCCGGAACTCCGGCAACCCCGGGAATTCGCAGAACCCCCAGGCGCGCGGCGCGCAGTCCCGCGCCTCCGCGCATCCCCGCGCCAACCCGCAGGGCCGTGCCAACGCCCGCCCGCCGCAGGACGGCGAAAACGCAGGGGGCGCCGGCGGCGCCCCGGGACAGGCGAAGAAACCGTTCCGCAAGTTCCACAAGCGGCCGGCCAAGCCCAACCCCCAGGGCGGCGCCTGACCCGCCCGGGGGACAGCCGCCCGCCCGCGCCTGCCCCCTGCCCGCCACACGCGGCGTCCCGACGGGGTGTCGCGCGCCCCTTCCGCGCACCGGAAACCATGCCCCTGCCCAGCTTCGACCCGACGACCTACGCCGCGCAACTGGCCGACAAGGTCGCGCGATTCACGAACGACTTCGCCCCCTTCGGCGTTCCCGCGCCCACCGTGTTCGCCTCGGCACCGCGGCATTACCGCCTGCGCGCCGAATTCCGCATCTGGCACGAGGGCGCGCGGATGGATTACGCGATGTTCGATCCCGCCGCGCCGAAAACGCCGGTGCCGATCGAGGATTTTCCGCCCGCGGCGGCGCCCATCGGCACCCTGATGCCGCGCCTGCGCGACCGCCTGCGGGACGACCCGCTGCTGCGCCGCGCCCTCTTCCAGATCGACTTTCTCGCCACGCTGAGCGGCGAACTGATGGTTACCCTGATCTACCATCGCCGCCTCGACGCGGACTGGGAAAGCGCCGCGCATGCGCTGGCCGGCGAACTCGGGATCCAGCTGATCGGCCGCAGCCGGGGGCAGAAGCTCGTCATCGGCCGTGACTGGCTGCAGGAGTCCTTCGAATTCGCCGACCCGGCGACGCCCGCCGGCCGCCACTTGCGCTACCGGCAGATCGAAGGCAGCTTCAGCCAGCCCAACGGCGGCGTGAACCGGCAGATGCTCGGCTGGGCCTGCGCCCGCACCGACGGCCTGGGCGGTGACCTGCTCGAGCTGTACTGTGGCAACGGCAACTTCACGGTGGCGCTGGCGCCACGCTTCCGACGCGTGCTGGCCACCGAGGTCAGCAAGTCCTCGGTGCAGGCCGCGCGGCACAACCTGATCGACAACGGTATCGACAACGTCGAACTGGTGCGCATGTCGAGCGACGAGATCAGCGCCGCCCTCGCCCGCACCCGGCCGTTCCAGCGCATGAAGCACATCGACCTGGACAGCTACCGCTTCAGCACGCTGTTCGTCGACCCGCCGCGCAGCGGGCTGGACGCGGCAACCTGCGCGCTGGCCCGGGAATTCCCGCACATCCTGTACATCTCGTGCAATCCGGAAACCCTGCGGGAAAACGTCGCAGCGCTGCAGGCCACCCACGCCATCGCCGCCGCCGCCGTGTTCGACCAGTTTCCCTACACGCCGCACCTCGAGTGCGGCCTGCTGCTGAGCCGCCGCTGAACGCGGCGCTGCCCACCGAAGGTCAGGCCGGCTCGTCGCCGGCCTTGTCGTCCGCCGCCGGGGTGTCGCTGCCGGGGGGTGCCTCGACATCGAAGCCCCAGTCGCCGTGCAGGTACCAATCCTCGCCGAGGAGTTCGGCGGGATGCTGGGTGCGGCTCGAACCGTTGCCGCACATCAGCGCATCGGTCGAACAATATTTGTCGCAGCCCCAGCAGATGCGCTCGGGGTGCTTCGGGTGCAGGGGAAATTTCTTGGCCATCGCGTCCTTGCCATGCCGGGACCGGCAGGCATGCCCGGCGCACGGAGGAAAATTCTAGCCACTCCGGCGACCGGCCCGGTTGATCCCGGTCAACCGGCCGGCACGGCGGTGCTCAGCAACCGCGCCACACCGGCGGACGCTTGCCGACGAAGGCATCGATGCCCTCGGCGGCATCCTCGCTCATCATGTTGCAGGCCATCACCTCGGCGGCGTACTGGTAGGCGGCGTCGAGCCCCATTTCCAGCTGCCGGTAGAACATCTGCTTGCCCATGCCGACGGCCACCGCCGACTTGGCGACGATCGAGCGGGCCAGGCGCTCGACCTCGGCGTCGAGCGCATCGAGCGGCACCACCCGGTTGACCAGCCCCTGCTGCTGCGCCGCCAGCGCATCGATGAATTCACCGGTCAGCAGCATCTCCAGCGCCTGCTTGCGCCCGAGGTTGCGCGACAGGCCGACGCCCGGCGTCGCGCAGAACAGTCCGACATTGATGCCCGAGGTGGCAAAGCGCGCAACGTCGGCGGCGACCGCCAGATCGCACATCGAAACCAGCTGGCAGCCGGCGGCGGTGGCGATGCCGTGCACCCGCGCGATCACCGGCTGCGGCATGCCCGTCAGCGTCATCATCATCCGCCCGCACTGGCGGAACAGCGCCTGCATGAAGGCCTTGTCGCGGTTTGACCGCATCTCCTTGAGGTCGTGCCCGGCGCAGAAGGCCTTGCCAGCGCCCGCGATGACGACGACACGCACCGCCGGATCGGCGGCGATGGCATCGAGTTCGGCCTGCAGCGCCGCGATCATGGCGACCGACAGCGCGTTGAACTGCGCTGGCCGGTTCAGCGTGAGCGTCGTCACGCCCTCCCGATCGTCGCGCAGGACAAAGGGATCGCGGGAGGGATCGCTCCCGGTTCCGGCGGTATTTTCCATTGTGCTCATGTCTCCTCCTCGTTCTGTCCAGATCGGATGCCGCGCGCCGATCAACCGCCGAAACCTTCCGGCATCTGCACCGCGACCACCTCGCCGGTGGCGGTGAGCACACCGTCGACGAGCACGCTCGATGCGACGATCACCTTGCGCCCGCGGATCTCGCGCACACTGCCGCGGATTTCCAGTTCGGGTCCGAGTGGCGTCGGCTTCAGGTAGCTGACCTGCAGCGCGGCGGTGACGAAACGATAGGCCGGCAGGGAATCCATCGCCCGCCCGTCGGCGCGGTACATCGCAGCGGCGGCCGTACCGGTGCTGTGGCAATCGATCAGCGAGGCCAGCAGTCCACCATAGACGAAACCCGGCACGGCCGTATGAAAGGGCGCCGGCGTGAACCGCGTGACGCTCTCCTCGCCATCCCAGACAGTCCGGATGCGGTGGCCATGCGCGTTGAGACGGCCGCAGCCGTAGCAGTGCGAGAGATGTTCCGGGTAGTAGTCCTGAAAGGCTTTCATGGCGCGCCGTCTCCTCGTGCCCGGGTGGATCGTTGATGCCCCCATGGTAGGCAAGGCAGGCGCCGCTGACCATTGCCGGCGACGCCGTCCGCCGTGCATTTTCGGCCAGCGCGGAGCGCCCGGCGGGTTCAGCGCGCGGACGGCAGGCAGGCCTGGGTGGCCGGCAGCCCGGCCAGCCAGTCGGCAAGCTGCTGGCCGAGCGTGTCGCCGGCAGCGGCAAGAGCGGCCACGCCGCCCGCCGCATCGGCCGTCGCCGCCGCCTGCTCGACCGCGAACACCTGGCCGGCCAGCCCCTGGCGGCGGGCATCGAGCAGATCGACGCGGGCATGCAGGACGCCCCGGCTCGTCCGGGGTGTATCGAACACCTGCGCGAACTCCTGCAGGTCGATCCGCAGCAGGCAGCCCGGTTCGCCGTCACCGCCGGCGCCGCGCGCGCCAAGCAGCTGGCGCAGGCGCAAGCCGAGCAGGCGCGCCGGCGGTCCCGCCCAGCGACTGCTGGCATATTCGCGCAACTGCCGGGGATTGTCGTAGGCCAACCGGTATTCGATGGTCAGCGAATCGAACCAGTGCGGCGCGCGCACCTCGACGATCAACCGCGACCAGCGCGCGTCGGCGCCGAGCGCGCCGGCCGGCGGACCGAAATCGTAGACGCCGGCCGGGGGACGGTCGCGCCCGCCGGTGGCGCAGGCGGCAAGCAACAGGGTCGCGAACAGGAGGACAGTGCGCTTCATGGATTCTCCCTGGCGGGCACGGGGGGGACGAAACCCGGCTCGCCGGGGCCTGGCGAGGCCCGCGGCGTGCCGAAGATCAGGCTTTCGGGCGTTTCCTCGAGCATCCGGAGGATGCGCGAGAGCTGGCGCGAGCTCTGCGAAAGTTCGTCGCTCAGCGCATTGATGCGCGGCACCAGCGCCGCCGTTTCCACCGGATCGCCGAGCGCCAGGTCGAGCTTGCCGGTCGCCGCGCGCAGGCGGCCGATCAGTTCGCGCGCCTCGCCGGCCACCGGCAGCGCCTGTGCGCTGGCTGCCTCGGCATTCGCCAGCAGACGCTCGACGCGCTCCAGGTTGGCCGGCGACAGCACCCGCTCGACGCCGGCCAGGGCCTGCTCGGCGCGCGCCGTCGCAGCCTCCAGGCTGGCCAGCGTGCGCGAAATGCGCGCGCGGTTCTCCGGTTTCAGCAGCTCGTTGGCGGCGGCGAGGAAATCGCGCGCCTGGCGCATCGTCTCGCCACCGACATCGGAGAGTTCCTCGATCAACGAGGCCTGCATGGCGATGCGCGGCGGCTTGCCGCTGCCGTCGGCGAGCGGCGCCGGATCGCGCCCGCTTTCCTCGAGCAGCACGTGGGCGATCCCGGTGACGCCCTGGTAGCCCAGGCGGGCCGTGGTGCCGCGGGTCACCGGCACCTCGCTGTCGACGCGGATGCGGATCAGGATGTTGCGGATGTCGTCGGGGTCGAGCCGGATCGACTGTACCTTGCCGACACCGATGCCCCGGTAGCGGACCTGCGCCTGCGGCGAGAGGCCGGTGACGTTCTGCCGGGCGACCACGATGAAGTCCTGGGTCGCCTCGCGCTGCCCGCCGAACCACCAGATCGAGGCGATCGCCGACGCCCCGAGCAGCAATGCGAAGAGACCGGCGATCAGGGCGTGCGAACGGTTTTCCATCAGTGTCCTTTCCTCTGCGGCGCGGCGGCCTCGAGCTCCCTGCGGAAGAAATTCCGCACGAAGGGATGATCGACCCGCAGCACCTCGTCCGGTGTTCCGTGCGCCACGATGCGCTGATCGGCCAGCGCCGCCACCGAGGTCGCCAGGCCGGCCAGCGTATCGAGGTCGTGCGTCACCATCACCACGGTGAAGCCCAGCTCGTTCTGCAGCGTGCGGATCAGCCGGACGAAGGTGGCGCTGCGGTCGGGATCGAGTCCGGCGGTCGGCTCGTCGAGCACCAGCAGTTCCGGCTCGAGCGCCAGCGCGCGCGCCAGCGCCACACGCTTGACCATGCCGCCGGACAGCTCGGCCGGCATCAGGCGGCCATGTTGCGGCTCCAGCTCGACCATCGCCAGCTTGAGCAGCACCAGATCGCGCAGCGTCGCCGTGTCGAAGCAGCGCAGTTCGCGCAGCGGGAAGGCGATATTGTCATACACCGAAAGGGCCGAGAACAGCGCACCGTGCTGGAAGAGCATGCCGAAGCGCTGGCGCACCGCCCGCTGCACCAGCGGATCGGGATGCCGCACCGGCTGGCCGAACAGGCGCACGCTGCCGGCGCTCGGCGCCAGCAGGCCGACCATCTCGCGCAGCAGCGTCGTCTTGCCGCTGCCCGAGCCGCCGACCAGACCGAGGATCTCCCCGGCCGGCACCACGAGATCGATGTCGCGATGGATCACCGTCTCGCCGAAGCGCGAGGAGACGCCGTGCATCTCGATCACCGGCACCGGCGCGGCGTTCACAGCGGCATGCCCACGTTGCGGGTGAAGATGGCGAACAGCGCATCGACCAGGATCACCACGGTGATCGCGGTAACCACCGAGGAGGTCGTGTTGGCCGAAAGGCTCTCGGTGTTCGGCCGCACCCGCAGGCCGAAGTGGCAGGCCACCAGGGCGATCAGCGCGCCGAAGGCGACGCCCTTGCCCAGTCCGATCCAGAGGTTGGCCACCGGCACCACCTTGGGCAGGGTGTCGATGAAGAAGCCGTAAGCCAGGTCCATCTCCAGGTTGGCGGCGACCATGCCGCCGACGATGCCGGCAGCGGAGCACCAGACGACCAGCAGCGGCATCGCCACGGCCAGCGCCGCCACCTTCGGCAGCACCAGGCGCAGAGTGCGCGAGACCCCCATCGTGGCCAGCGCGTCGATCTCCTCGGTGACGCGCATCACCCCGATCTGCGCGGTCATCGCCGACCCCGAACGACCGGCCACCAGCACGGCGACCAGCACCGGTCCGAGTTCGCGCACGATGCTGATGCCGAGCAGATTGACGATGTACACATCGGCGCCGAAACTCTTCAACTGCAGCGAGGAGAGGTAGGACAGCACCACCCCGATCAGGAAGCCGACCAGCGCGGTGACCGGCAGCGCCAGTGCGCCGCTCTTGTAGAGATTGGCCGAAAATTCGCGCCAGGGAAGATCGCGCGGATGACGGCACAGCCAGGCCAGATCGAGCAGCAGCTGACCGAACAGGGCGATCATGCCGAGCAGGTTGCCGACGGCGCGCAGGGTCAGGCGGCCGGCCAGCAGCGTCAGCGGAAAGGGTTCGCGCACCGGTACGACGAAGCTCTCCGGCGGCAGCACCGCGGCGCGCTCGATCACATGCCGGTGCGCCGGCGAAACGGTGATCCGTTCCGGCCAGCGGCGCCCCCAGGCACGCCACAGCAGCACCGCGCCGACGCTGTCGAGCCGCTCGATGGCGGCGAGATCCCAGTGCAGCCCGGCGGCGGCGCCCAGCGAGGACTGGATCGACGGCAGCCGGGGACGCAGGCCGACCAGCGTCCAGTCGCCGGCCAGGCGCACGGTACCCGGCGTGGTGTCGTCGCCGGCCAGCCGCTCGAGCGTCGCCCCGGCCATCGCCGCTCAGCCGGCGAGCGCTTCCGGCGCGCGCCGGCGCACCCGCAGCGGCAGGCCGACGCGCTGCCAGGCCTGCGTTTCGTCGCCGAGCGCCGACGAGGTCAGCGGATTGGCGGCCAGCCAGTCGGCCGGCAATTCGAACTGGAAGCCCGACGCCCCCTGCGTGGCGCGGAACACCGGCACGGCCTGGTCGTCGCGCGCGCGGTGCAGCAGCGCCGCGAGGCGCAGGCAGAACACCAGCCGCCAGGTGCTATCGGCGGGCGGCATCGCCGTCAGTTTTTCCAGCTTGCCGCGCTGCCCGAGCACCAGCAGCGCGAGCCGCGCCTGGTCCTTCTTGGAGAAGCCCGGCATGTCGGCGAAGGTGATGATGTAGGCGCCGTGCTTGTGAAAACCGCTGTGCGCGATCGAAATGCCGATCTCGTGCAGACGCGCAGCCCAGGTGAGGAAGGCCACGTCGACCTCGTGCTCCGGCGCGCCGACGTCGATCAGCTGCCCGAGGATGGCCAGTGCCGTGCCCTCGACGCGCGCCGCCTGCGGACGGTCGACCTGGTAGCGGCGCATGAACTGGAGCACCGTCGCATCGCGCATGTCATGGTGATGGAAGCGGCCGAGCAGGTCGTACAGCACCCCCAGGCGCAGCGCACCATCGGCATAGGCCATGTGCTCGATGCCCAGTTCGTCGAACACCGCGCTCATGATCGCGATGCCGCCCGGCAGCACCGGCAGGCGATCGGTGCGCAGGCCCTCGAGATTCATCCCGTCGGCCGAGCCGGCCCGGATCATCAGCGTGCGCAGCCGTTCCAGCCCCGCGCGGGAAATCCCGCTGGCGCGGCCGGGGTTGAGGTCGTTGAGTTCCAGCAGGTCGGCAATGGCGCGCGCGGTGCCCGAGGAACCGATCGCCTCCTTCCAGCCGAAGCGCCGGTAGTCGCTGGCGATCGTGTCGATTTCGCGGGCTGCGGCAAGCTCGGCCTCGCGCAAGCGCTTCTTGTCCACTCGCCCGTCCGGAAAGAAGCGCAGCGTATAGCTGACGCAGCCCATGTACAGCGACTCCATGAGCAGCGGCTCGACCTGGCGGCCGATGATGAATTCCGTGGAACCGCCGCCGATATCGACGACCAGGCGCTGCTGGGTCGAATGCGGCAGCGAATGCGCGGCACCGACGTAGATCAGGCGCGCTTCCTCGCGGCCACCGATGATCTCGATGGGAAAGCCGAGCGCTGCCTCGGCGTGCGGCAGGAAGGCGGTGGCGTTCTTGGCCACGCGCAGCGTGTTGGTGGCCACAGCCCGCACCGCCTCGGGAGCGAAGCCGCGCAGGCGCTCGCCGAAGCGGCGCAGCGCGTCGAGCGCCCGCTGCTGCGCGGCGACGTCGAGCAGCTTGGCCTCGGTCAGGCCGGAAGCGAGCCGCACCGGCTCCTTGAGTGAATCGAGCGGATAGATCTGGTCATCGAGAACCCGCCCGATCTGCAGGCGGAAGCTGTTGGAGCCGAGGTCCACGGCGGCGATCAGTTCGTAACCCATTCCCTGTCTTCAGCCTTGCGGCAACTTGTCGGCGGCCATTCTAACATCGCCCGCGGAACGGCCCGGGCGCCCGGTTGATTGCAGCGCCGACACATCCCTGTAACATACCGGTAACAGAATGGCGGATGCATTGCGTCCCCGTACATTCACGCATCCCGTCCACCCAACCCGCACCGACCGGAACATGACCGCCCGCTCCGCCTCACCGCATGGCGCCCAGCGCCGCTTCCCCCCGGAACACTTCCTCAACCGCGAACTCGGCCTGCTCGCCTTCAACCGCCGCGTGCTCTCGCAGGCGCGCAACCCGCAGGCACCCCTGCTCGAGCGGCTGCGCTTCCTGTGCATCGTCTCGAGCAACCTCGACGAGTTCTTCGAGATCCGCATGGCCGGTCTCAAGGAGCAGATCAAGCTGCGCTCGACAACGCTGTCGACCGACGGCAAGACGCCGCAGGAAGCCTTCCAGGAAGTGAGCGCCGCCGCGCACGCGCTGGTCGCCGAGCAGTACGCGCTGTTCAACGACGAGGTGCTGCCGCAGCTCGCCGGCGAGGGCATCCGCTTCCTGCGCCGGGTGGACTGGACCGACGCGCAGCGGGCGTGGATCCGCGAGTATTTCTTCCGCGAGGTGATGCCGGTGCTGACACCGATCGGTCTCGACCCCTCGCACCCCTTCCCGCGTGTGCTCAACAAGAGCCTCAACTTCGCCGTGGAACTCGAAGGCAAGGATGCCTTCGGACGCAGCTCGGGCGCCGCCATCGTGCAGGCCCCGCGCGTCCTCCCCCGGGTGATCCAGCTGCCCTCTCAACTGTGCGACTGCGCGCACGGATTCGTCTTCCTCTCCTCGATTCTGCACGGCTTCGTCGGCGAACTGTTCGCCGGCATGGAAGTGCGCGGCTGCTACCAGTTCCGCGTCACGCGCAACAGCGACCTCTTCGTCGACGAGGAAGAGGTGAAGAACCTGCGCGCCAAGATCCAGGGCGAGCTGCCGCAGCGCCACTTCGGCGACGCCGTCCGCCTCGAGGTCGCCGACAACTGCTCGCCGGCGATGACCGAGTTTCTCCTCGCCCAGTTCGGCCTCGGCGAGGCCGACCTCTACCGCGTGCCCGGCCCGGTGAACCTGGTGCGCCTGATGCAGGTGCCCGACAAGGTCGGCCGCGACGACCTCAAGTTCCCGGCCTTCCAGCCCGGCACGCCGGCCGCGCTGCAGAAATCGCGCAATCTCTTCGCCAGCATCCGTGCCGGCGACATCCTGCTGCACCACCCCTACCAGAGCTTCAACCCGGTGATCGAGCTGCTCGACCAGGCGGCGACCGACCCTCAGGTGGTGGCAATCAAGATGACCGTCTACCGCACCGGCACCGACTCGGTGCTGATGCAGTCGCTGCTGCGCGCCGCGCAGAACGGCAAGGAAGTGACGGTGATCGTCGAGCTGATGGCGCGCTTCGACGAGGAAGCCAACATCGGCTGGGCGACCAAGCTCGAGGAGGTCGGCGCGCACGTGGTCTACGGCGTCGTCGGCTACAAGACGCACGCCAAGATGCTGATGGTGGTGCGCCGCGAGGACGGACGCGAGGGCAGCGTGCTGCGCCGCTACGTGCACCTCGGCACCGGCAACTACCACCCGCGCACCGCCCGCCTGTACACCGACTTCGGCCTGCTCACCTGCAACGAGGAGATCGGCAGCGACGTCAACGAGGTCTTCAAGCAGCTCACCGGCCTCGGCCGCGCGCAGAAGCTGCACCACCTGTGGCAGGCGCCGTTCTCGCTGCAGTCCAACATCATCGCGGCGATCCGCGCCGAGACCGAGGCTGCGCGCGCCGGCCAGCGGGCACGCATCATCGCCAAGATGAACTCGCTGCTCGAACCCGAGACCATCGCCGCGCTCTACGAGGCCTCGCAGGCCGGTGTGCGGATCGACCTCATCGTGCGCGGCGTCTGCGCACTGCGGCCGGGCATCAAGGGGCTCTCCGAGAACATCCGCGTGCGCTCGATCATCGGCCGCCTGCTCGAACACCATCGCATCTTCTACTTCCACGCCGGCGGCGAGGAGAAGGTCTACCTGTCGAGCGCCGACTGGATGGAGCGCAACTTCTTCCGGCGCATCGAGCTCGCCTTCCCGGTACTCGACCGCAAGCTCAAGCGGCGCGTGATCGCGGAAGGCCTGCAGATGTACCTTGCCGACAACCGGCAATCCTGGGAAATGGACGGCAACGGCGGCTACCAGCTGCGCCGCGGCACCCGCGCCAAGCCGCGCTGCGCGCAGTGCGAGCTGATCGAACTGCTGAAGCCCTGACGCCGCCTGCCGCGCGGCGGCTCACGCAGGCAGCGCGGCAAGCGCCGCGTTGCCGCCCGCCGCCGCCGTATTCACCGTCAGCACGCGCTCGACCAGCAAGCGGTCGAGCGGCCAGCCCCGGGGCCAGTGACGCCGGGCAAGCAGCGGCCGCAGGGGACCGTCGAGACCGGCGAGACGGGCGCGCAGAGCCGCCTCGGTCGCCACGCTGCCGCTGAACAGCAGCGCATCGCAGGCGGTCAGCGCCGCCGCCTCCGGCAGGCAGCGCAGGCGCGCGGCCACGGCCGCCGGCAAGCGCTCCCGCAGCGCCTCCACGGCCGGCGCGGCGACCAGCAGCACCCGGTTGCCGCAAGCCAGGGCGGCGGCGATCTGCGCCAGCAGCAGCGCCTCCCCGGCGGCCGGGTCCGGCCCGGAGCACGCCTCCACCAGGCACAGCACGCGGCCGCGCGGCGCAAAGGTCAGACGATTGGATTCCCCGGTCGGCCCGGGCAGATCGATCCGCCAGCCCAGGAGCGAACACGCCGCGAACCCGGCGCAGCAGGCCGCCAGACCCTCGTTGCCGCCCTGTCGCGCCCACCCGGCGAACGCACGGAAGGCTGCCTGCGCCTCCGCCATATCCTCCATACCCTCCGGCGACGATGGTGGCAACGACGGCGGCGGCAGCGCGCCGAAGCGCGCCGGCGGCATGTTGCCCAGCCCGGCGAGACGCGGCAGGTAGAGCGGGCCGCCGGCCTTCGGCCCGGTGCCCGAGCGCCCCTCGCCGCCGAAAGGCTGCACGCCGACCACGGCACCGATCATGTTGCGGTTCACGTAAAGGTTGCCGGCGCGGATGCGCGCGGCGACCCGCCCGACGGTGGCGTCGATGCGCGTGTGCAGGCCGCAGGTGAGGCCATGGCCGGTGGCGTTGATCGCCTCGATCAGCGCATCGAGTTCCGCATGCCGGTAGCGCAACACGTGCAGCACCGGGCCGAAGACCTCGCGGCCGGGATCGGCCGGCGTGTCGATCCCGATCAGCGTCGGCGGCACGAAGCTCCCGCCCGCGCAGCCCGCCGGCAGGGGCAGGCGGAACACCGGCCGCCCTGCCGCCCGGCAGGCCGCGACATGGGCCTCGACGGCGTCGCGCGCCGCCGCGTCGATCAGCGGCCCGACATCGGTCGACAGGCACGCCGGATCGCCCACGGCGAGTTCACCCATGGCCGCCCGCAGCAGTCCGAGCACCGGCCCGGCGATCTCCTCCTGCAGACAGAGCACGCGCAGCGCCGAACAGCGCTGACCGGCGCTGTCAAAGGCCGAGGTCAGCACGTCCTGCACCACCTGCTCGGGGTGCGCCGAGGCATCGACGATCATCGCGTTCTGCCCGCCGGTCTCGGCGATCAACCGGGGCTCGGCGCTCCCCGGCGGACGCCGGGCGAGCGTCCGGTTGATCGACTGCGCCACCTCACCGGAACCGGTGAACACCACGCCGCGCACGCGCGGGTCGCCGACCAGCGCCGCGCCGACCGTCTCGCCGCGACCGGGCAGGAACTGCAGCGCGGCGGGCGGCACTCCGGCGCGACGGAAGAGCGACGTCGCCAGCGCGGCGACCAGCGGCGTCTGCCCGGCCGGCTTGGCCAGCACCGGGCTGCCGGCGGCAAGCGCGCCGGCCACCTGGCCGACGAAGATGGCCAGCGGAAAATTCCACGGGCTGATGCAGGCCACCGGGCCGGGCGCGGCCATCCCACTCCCTCCCGGGTCCCCTGGAATTTCAGGGTCTTCCGCCCATATCCCGCGCGCCTGCTGCGCGTAGTAGCGGCAGAAATCGACCGCCTCGCGCACCTCGGCGACGGCATTCGCCCAGGTCTTGCCGGCTTCGCGGATGCACAGGCTGCACAGCGCGTCGCGTTCCCCCTCGAACAGGTCGGCGGCCTTCTCGAGCAGTTCGGCGCGCCGTGCCGCCGGCGTGGCGTGCCAGTCGCCGGCAAAGGCAGCGGCCGCCTCGATCGCCCGGGCGACCGTCGCCGCGTCGGCCTCGTGCACATGGCCGACGATCTCCGCATGGCGCGCCGGATTGCGCACCGGCCGCCCGCCCTCCGCTCCGCCCGGCGCGCCCCCGGGCAAGGGCTGCGCGAGCAGCGGCGCAGCCTGCCAGTGCCGCGCGCGCAAGGCCTCGAGGGCACACGCGAAGGCGTGCAGCGGCGCCTCGCCGGCGAGGTCGACACCGGCCGAGTTGCGGCGCGCGCCGTAGAGCGCGGGCGGACGCGGAATCGCCGGATGCGGCGTGCCGCCGTCGCGGACGACGGTTTCGAGCGGATCGGCGAGCAGCGCTTCGGTGTCCAGCGCCGCATCCTCGAGGCGGTTGACGAAGGAGGTGTTGGCGCCGTTCTCCAGCAGGCGGCGGACCAGATAGGGCAGCAGGGTGGCGTGGCTGCCCACCGGCGCGTAGATGCGGCAGCGGTGGCCGGAGCCGGCGAGCCCGTCGTAGAGCGCCTCGCCCATGCCGTGCAGGCACTGGAATTCGTAATCGTCGACCCCGTGCGCGGCGGCCAGCCGCAGCAGGCAGGCCAGGGTCTGCGCGTTGTGCGTGGCGAACTGCGGATAGACCGCGTCCGGCGCGGCGAGCAGGCGCTCCGCGCAGGCCAGGTAGGCCAGGTCGGTGTGCGCCTTGCGCGTGTAGACCGGATAGTCGTCGAGACCGTCGACCTGCGCGCGCTTGATCTCGCTGTCCCAGTAGGCTCCCTTGACGAGGCGCAGCGGCAGGCGGCGGCCGCTGCGCCGGGCGAGCGCCAGCAGGTGGTCGATCACCGCCGGGCAGCATTTCTGGTAGGCCTGCACGACGAAGCCCAGCCCCGTCCAGCCGGCGAGATCGGGGTCGGCGACGAGCGCCTCGAAGAGATCGAGCGAGAGCGCCAGGCGGTCGGCCTCCTCGGCGTCGATATTGACGCCGAGATCGTGGGTCTTCGCCCGCAGCAGCAGCGCCTTCAGGCGCGGCAGCAGCTCGGCGCGCACCCGCGCCCGCTGCGCGCGGCAGTAGCGCGGGTGCAGCGCGGAAAGCTTGAGCGAGATGCCGGGGCCGGCACGCGGCCCGGCACCGCCGGCGGCGCGGCCGATGGCCTCGATGGCATCGGCGTAGGCGCGCGCATAGCGCTCGGCGTCGGCGCCGGTCAGCGCCGCCTCGCCAAGCATGTCGAAGGAGTGGACGTAGCCGCGCGCGACCCCTGCCCGGCTGCGCGCCAGCGCCCCCCCGATCGTTTCGCCCATCACGAATTGCCGGCCGAGCAGACGCATGCCGAGATCGATGCCGCGCCGCAGCAGCGGCTCGCCGCCACGCGCGAGCAGCCGCCCCAGCGGATCGCCGCCGGCATGCGCGCCGGCCAGGCGGCCGCCGAGCAGCAGACCGCGGGTGGCCGCCTCGATCAGCAGCGAGCCGCTGTGGCCAAGATGGGCCGACCAGTCGCCCTGCGCCAGCCGGTCGCGGATCAGGCGGTCGGCGGTGGTCGCGTCGGGAATGCGCAGGAGCGCCTCGGCGAGGGACATCAGCGCCAGGCCCTCGCGGCTGTCCAGGGGATATTCGTGGAGCAGCCGGGCGACGTCGACGCGGCCGCGCCGGCGCGCGCGCACGGCGTCCACCAGCGCGGCGGCCTGCGCACGCACCGCGGCGGGATCGACCCGCGAGGCGCCCCCCGCCTGCCATTCGGCGAGCAGCCCGGCAACGCACGCCGCTTCGCCGCGCCGGCAAGCCGCATCGATGGCCCGGCGCAGAGGATCGTCGGAAACAGCGGAAAGATCGGAATCAGCGGCAATCGACGGTGTGCTCATGACTTTCCCCTCGCATGGCGGCCGGTACCCGTGTCCAGTGTAGCCCGCCCGGCGCATCCGGTGACCGCGTCGCGGCCTCAGCCCGGGGGCGGCCGCCCCGCGCCCGGCGGATCGCCCTCCCAGTAGGGATGCTCACCGATCCGCATGGCCAGGTAGTCGATCAGCGTGCGCACGCGTTGCGGCACGTAGCGATTGCCCGGCAACAGGGCATGGATGCCGAGTTCCGGCTGCCGGTAGGCGGTGAGGATGGGCCGTACGCGCCCCGCCTCGATCGCCGGCGCCGCGATGAAGGTCGGCTGGCAGGTGATGCCGAGACCACGGCAGGCCGCGTCGAGCAGCGCGTCGCCGTTGTTGGCGCGCAACCGTCCGCGCACCGGAAAGCGCTGTGCCTGGCCATCGATCAGGAAAATCCAGCCGGCCTGCTGCGCCGGCAGATAGACCAGGCAGTCATGCCCGGCGAGCTCGGCCGGATGGGTCGGCTCGCAGCGCCGGCGCAGGTATTCCGGCGAGGCGACCACGACCAGGCTGCTGAAGCCGATGCGCCGCGCCACGTCGAGCGGATCGAGGCGGTGCGTGAGCCGGATCGCCAGGTCGATGCCCTCCTCGATGAGGTTCACGCGGCGGTCGGTGAAATCGAGTTCGACGGTAACCTCCGGCCAGGTGACGCTGAAATCGGCGAGCAGCGGCGCCAGATGCCGCAGGCCGAAGCTGAGCGGCACGCTGACGCGCAGCAGGCCGCGCGGCGCCTGCCCCTCGCGCGCCACGACGGCGTCGGCGGCCTCGACGAGGTCGAGGATCTCGCGGCATTTCTCCAGATAGGCGACGCCCGCCGAAGTCAGCGTCAGGCTGCGCGTGCTGCGCGCGATCAGCTTGCAGCCGAGGCGGGCCTCCAGCGCGGCGACCTGACGCGTCACCACCGAGCGGGCGACGCCGCTCTGCCGCGCCACCGCCGAAAAACTGCCCAGCTCGGCGACGCGCACGAAGGTCCGCAGGGTGTCGAGACGATCCATTGTTGCTCCAGTGACAACGATCAATTGCTTTCTGTCGCCTATTTAAGCGCAGATGAGGCGACTACAGTACGCCCATCGACAACGTTTCCGAAGGAGCAGATCATGATTCTCGTCACCGGCGCCAACGGCCAGCTCGGCCGCCGCATCGTCGAACACCTCGTCATCCGCCTCGGCGGCACCGCCGGCATCGCCGTCAGCGTGCGCGACGCCGGCAAGGCGGCCGATCTGTCCCGGCGCGGCATCGCCGTGCGCCAGGCCGATTTCGACCAGCCGGCCACGCTTGCCGCCGCTTTCGCCGGCATCGACAAGCTGGTGCTGATCTCGACCGACGGTCCCCGGGACGCGCGCATCGCCCAGCACCGCAACGCCATCGCCGCCGCCCGCGCGGCCGGCGTGCGGCACATCCTGTACACCAGCTTCCTCGACGTTGCCGCCGATTCGCCGGCCGAGTTCGCCGCCGTGCATCGCGCCACCGAGGCCGAGCTGGCCGCCAGCGGCCTGCGCGTCACCCTGCTGCGCAACCCCCTCTACGCCGACCTCCTGCCGATGGCGCTGGGCGGCGCGCTGGCCGGAGGCGACGGCAGCTTCGCCCTGCCCGCCGGCACCGGCAAGGCGAGCTTCGTCAGCCGCGAGGAACTGGCCGAGGCGATCGCCGCTGCGGCCGCCGCGCCGGCTCTCGCCAAGGACGTCTACGAGCTGACCGGACAGGCGGTGCACGACTACCACGAGGTGGCCGCCGCGGTCGCCGCGGTCACCGGCCGGACGCTGCGCTACCTGCCCACCGACGCGGCGAGCCACGCCGCCGCACTGGTCGCGCACGGCCTGCCGGACTGGCTGGCGGGCGCGCTGGCGAACATGTACGCAGCCGTGGCGGCCGGCCGCTTCGAGCGCGTGACCAACGACTTCGCGGCACTGGTCGGCCGCCCGCCGCGTCCGCTCGCCTGCCTCGCGCAGGAACTGTTCGGCAGCCGCTGAGTCGGAACGACGGAGAAGCGGAATGCCGGCCCACCGGAATCATCGAGAACGGGAGAACGACGATGTTCGCCTGCGCAAACCAGTCCCCCCGGCCGGAGCATCGCCGATGAGCGGCCAGCGCTACACGCGCACCGCCATCGCCCTGCACTGGCTGATGGCCCTGCTGATCCTCGGACTGCTCGGCGTCGGCCTGACGATGACTGCACTGCCGCTGTCGCCGTTCAAGCTGCAGGTCTACTCCTGGCACAAGTGGGCAGGCGTCAGCGCCTTCCTGCTGGTCTGCCTGCGCCTGGCCTGGCGCCTTGGCCACCGACCGCCGGCGCTGCCGCCCGGGATGCCGGGCTGGCAGCGGCACGCCGCGCACGGCCTGCACCACCTGCTCTACCTGCTGATGTTCGCGATTCCGCTGACCGGCTGGCTGATGAGCTCGGCGAAGGGCTTCCAGACGGTGTGGTTCGGCGTGCTGCCGCTGCCCGACCTGCTGCCGCGCGACGAGGCCCTCGGCGATCTGCTCAAGCGCGTGCATGCGGGGCTCAACTACGGCCTCATCGCGCTGCTCGCCGCGCACGTCGGCGCCGCCCTCAAGCACCACTGGATCGACCGCGACGACATCCTCGTCCGCATCCTGCCCTGGCGGGGCCGGCGCTGATGCCTCGCCTCCCACCGCCCCCATGGCGCCTGTCGCCACCGAACCCGTGGAAAGGAATTCCGATGACCCGTTTTCTTCCTCTCGACATCCGCCTCGCCCTCGCCTGCCTGCCGCTGCTCGCCGCCGGCGGCGCGACGGCGGCGGGCGCGACCTACGGCCAGGTCCTGCCCGAACGGAGCACGCTGACCTTCGTTTCGAAGCAGATGGGCGTGGCGGTCGACGGCCGCTTCCGCCAGTTCGCCACCACCCTGACCTTCGATCCGGCCCGGCCGGCCCAGGGCAGCGCCCGCTTCGAGCTCGACATGGCCAGCATCGACGCCGGCTCGAAGGACGCCAACGACGAAGTGGTCGGCAAGGCCTGGTTCGACGTGCGGACACATCCCCGGGCGACCTTCGTTTCCTCGTCGGTGAAGGCCCTCGGCGGCGACCGCTACGAAGTCGCCGGCACGCTGACGATCAAGGGCCGCGCACTGCCGGTGACGGCCCCCTTCACCTTCCGTCAGGAAGGCGGCAACGCCGTCTTCGCCGGTCACTTCCCGCTGCGCCGGCTCGATTTCGGCATCGGCGAGGGCATCTGGTCCGACACCTCGGTCGTCGCCAACGACGTGCAGATCCGTTTCCACATCGTCGCCGCGCCGCGCAAGTGACGCCCGGCAACCCGCGAATCCCCCCACCCCCCAAGGAGAAATAACCATGAAACCACGCTTCGCCCTGCTCGCCCTCGCCACCGCCGCCACCCTCGCCGCGCCGGCCTTCGCCGCGCCGGAAACCTATGCGATCGACGGCACGCACACCTTCCCGCGCTTCGAATACAACCACCTCGGCTTCTCCAACCAGTCGCACCGCTTCAACAAGACCAGCGGCACCCTCGTGCTGGACACGGCGGCCAGGAGCGGCGCCGTGGATATCGTGATCGACGCCCGCTCGGTCGAAACCGGCAGCGCGCTGTTCAACCAGCACATCCAGGCCGAGGATTTCTTCGACACCGCCCGGCATCCGACGATCACCTACAAATCGACCGCGGTGAAGTTCGAGGGCGACAAGCCGGTGGCCGTCGAGGGCAACCTGACGATCAAGGGCGTGACCCGCCCGGTGACGCTCACCGTCACCGGCTTCCACGCCATGCCGCACCCGATGCTGAAGAAACCCGCGCTGGGCGCCAACGCCACCGCCCGCGTCAAGCGCTCCGACTTCAACATGAGCAAGAACGTCCCCTACGTCAGCGACGAGGTGACGCTGACCATCGCGGTCGAGGCCGTGCAGCAGTAAGCCCTCCCGGCGCGGGCGACCCGGCCCGCGCCGCCCGTCGGGTCAGGCCGGCCCGGGTCTATTTCCGGCGGCCCTGCCGGGTTTCCCGCAGCAGCCGGAGCGCCCCCACGACATTGACCAGAACAACCGCAATGGCCGGCCACAGGGGCAGCTCGTGCCCGCCCAGCCAGCCGTAGGCAAGCAGGCCGACCAGCGCCAGGCTGCCGACCAGCAGGCTCATGCTGCCGAAACTGATGAACCCCGATTCCCTTTGCTTCACCACACGCACCTCCCCGATCGAACACCGGCGACGGCAGGCTCCCGCCGCCCGGACCGCCGGAAAATAGCACGAGGCGTGCGCGCCAGTCAGCCCCGGGCACGCAGGCGGTTTTTCACGCGGGCGGTTCCGGTCGGCGGCGGGGCACGGTAAACTTCCCGGCCCCGAACGATCCCGGGGCCGGGGCCCTGCTCCGCGCCCGGGTCGATCCGTTTCCGAATCCCCGAATTCCAGAAGCCCCGCGCGAAGACCATGACCCACATTCCGATCGCTCCCGTCCGTGCCACCGCCGCCTGCGCCGTGCCGCAATCCGATGCCGACCCCATCGTCGGCAACCGCGTCGAGCTGCAGCTGCTGACCACGCTGAAGTGCAACCTCAAGTGCACCTACTGCTCGCTCGGCGTCGGCGATGTGCTCGGCTCGCAGACGCACGTCGAATACACGGTCGACGAACTGGCGGCCTTCGTGCACAAGCATCTGCAGGGCAAGGAGGTGTACGTGACCTTCTACGGCGGCGAGCCGACGCTCAACCTGCCGATGATGCTCGAGGTGATGCAGCGCTTTCCCGCCTTCCGCTACCAGCTGCAGACCAACGGGACGCTGCTCGACGGCGTGCCGGACTGGGCGCTGGCCAAGCTCTCGAACATCCTCGTGTCGATCGACGGCGGCGAGGCGACCACCGACGGCTACCGCGGCCGCGGCATCTACCGCCAGGTGCTGAAGAACCTGCGCGAGGTGCGCCACAAGATCGGCGGCAGCGTCACCGCGCGCGTCACCTGGGGCAACCCCGACACCACCTTCGAGGAGCTTGACGAGCTGGTCTCGTCCGAGGGGGCCTTCGACTACCTCTACTGGCAGTTCGTGGCCGACGAGATGTACGCCGGCGATTCGGTGGAGAAGCGCAAGGCCGTGCTGCGGCCGCTGATCGAGAAGTTCTTCGCGCGCACCGACGCGCTCTATCCGCTGATCCCGCTGATGGGCATCGTGCGCAACAAGGTGCTGCCGACGCGCGGCCAGGAACTCTACGCCGGGCTCACGCAATGCCGCGTGTCCACCCACCTGATCAACGTGATGCCCAACGGGCAGATCTATCCCTGCCCGGACATGATGTACGCCCCGCAGATGCAGATGGGCGACGTGAAGGCCAACTGGCTGAAGAAGAGCCCGCTGCAGCCGACACCGGAGATGCCCTGCGAGGGCTGCGAGGCGTTTTCGTGGTGCCGGCGCAACTGCATGAAGAACCTCTGGCTCGGCTACGTGAAGAACGACCTGCGCTACCGCGCCAACGTGGTCGAACCGATCTGCGAGCTGCTGAAATTCATCGGCCGCGAGGTGGACCGCCACGACCCGCAGGACTGGTTCTCCCGCCTGACGCTGCCGGTGCGCCGGCAGATCACCGACTGCGAGGTCTACGAGTACGTCGAGATCATGCCCTGACGACGCGTCGGCCGCGGCTCACACCCGCCGCGCGCCGACCACGCCGGGCACGTCGTGGATCAGCGTCAGCGTGCGCTTGAGCTGCTGCACGTTGTGGATCTCGGCGGTGAAGCCCATGTGCGCGGTGCCGAGCCGGGACTGGGTGTTCACGGCGATGACGTTGATCTTCTCGCGCGCGAAGACTTCCGAGATGTCGCGCAGCAGGCCCTGCCGGTCGTGCGCGTCGACCGCGATGTCGACGGCGAAGAGGCCGTCGGTCTGGCTGCCCCATTCGGTCTCGATGACCCGTTCGGGGTGCATGGCGGCCATGTTGGCGAAGTTGCTGCAGTCGTCGCGATGGATGGAGACGCCCTTGCCGCGCGTGACGAAGCCGAGGATGGGGTCGGGCGGCGCCGGCTTGCAGCAGCCGGCGAGCTGGGTCAGCAGCTTGTCGACGCCGACGATCAGGATGCCCTTCTCCGCTTCGTCGCTGGCCTTGCGCCGGCGCGGCTGCGGTTCATGCAGGACGCGTTCCTCGACCGGCATCTCGCTGCCGCGCACGGCGACCTGGAACTGCCGCAGGTTGAGCTCGTTGCGCGCGGCGGCGATGAACAGGTCGTCCAGCCGGGCGAAGCCGAGCTTGCCGGCGAGATCCTCGAGATTGGTGCCCCCCTGTCCGAGGCGCTGCAGCTCGCGCGTGACGATGGTGCGTCCCTCGGCCAGCGACTCTTCCAGCGCCAGGGTCGAGAACCATTGCCGCGCCTTGGCCCGGGCGCGGTGGGTGAACAGGTAGCCGAGCGCGGGGTTGAGCCAGTCGCGCGAGGGGCCGCCCTGCTTGGCGACGACGATCTCGACGCGCTGCCCGGTTTCGAGCTGGGTGTTGAGCGGCACCAGCGCGCCATCCACCTTGGCGCCCCGGCAGCGGTGGCCCAGGTCGGTGTGCACGCGGTAGGCGAAGTCGACCGGGGTGGCGCCGCGCGGCAGGTCGACCACGCGGCCCTGCGGGGTCATCACGTAGATCGTCTCGTCGAGCGCGGCTTCCTTGTAGTGGCGCACCCAGTCGGACGAGTCGGCGACTTCGTCCTTCCAGGTCAGCAGTTGCCGCAGCCAGGCGATCTTCTCGTCGTAGTTGTCCTCGGCGGCGCGCTTGCTGCCTTCCTTGTAGCGCCAGTGGGCGGCCACGCCGAGCTCGGCGTGGCGGTGCATTTCCCAGGTCCGGATCTGCACTTCCAGGGCGCGGCCGTCGGGGCAGCGCACGGCGGTGTGCAGCGAGCGGTAGTGGTTGCCCTTGGGATTCGAGATGTAGTCGTCGAATTCCTTGGAGATCGGCGTCCACAGGTTGTGCACGATGCCGAGCACCGTGTAGCAGTCCTTCACCTCGTCGACGATGACGCGCAGGGCGCGCACGTCATAGACCTCGGAGAAGTCGACGTCCTTCTTGCGCATCTTGTTCCAGATGCTGTAGATGTGCTTCGGCCGGCCGTAGATCTCGGCATTGGTGATGCCCGTCCCGGCCAGTTCGTCGCGCAGGCGGGCGATGGCGTCGGCGATGAACTGCTCGCGCTCGGTGCGCTTCTCGTCGAGCTGCCGGGCGATCTTCTTGTAGGTGTCGGGGTGCAGGAAGCGGAAGGACAGGTCCTCCAGCTCCCACTTCAGTTCCCAGACGCCGAGACGGTTGGCCAGCGGCGAGTAGAGTTCGAGCGTCTCGCGCGCCACCTGGGCGCGCAGGTCGTCCGGCTCGGCGGCGTAGTAGCGCAGGGTCTGCGTGCGCGAGGCGAGCCGCAGGAGGACGACGCGGATGTCCTCGACCATGGCCAGCAGCATCTTGCGCAGCACCTCGACCTGCGCCTTCATGTCCTGCGGGTTCTGCTCGCCGCTCTCGACCGAGTGGGCGACGAAGCCGCGCGTGATCGGACGCAGGCGGTTGAGGCGGGTGATGCCGCTGACCAGGTGCGCGGCGGCGTGGCCGAAGCGCTCCTCGATCAGCGTCAGGCCGTGTTCCTCGTAGGTCGGCACGGCGAAGAGCAGCGCCGCCAGCCGCGAGTCGGCGTCGAGCCGCAGACCGACCAGGATCAGCGCCATGCCCAGCGCGTGCGGCCAGACTCCCTCGCCGCTGCCGAGGGCATGCCCGGCGTAGATTTCGCGGGCGAAGGCGGCCGCCTCGCGCAGCTTGGCTGCCTCCTCGGCGGATACACCGTCGCTCAGGGTCAGCAGGGAATGTTCGAGGTCGCTCTGGGCGGCGACGGAATGGACGACGGAAACCATGGCCGCGATTATACGCCGCCCGGCATCGGGCATAATGCCCCCTTCCGCCGCTCCCGGCCGTCCCTGCCCGCACCGATTCCCGCATGTCTTCCCGGCCCTCGCTGCTCGCCCGCTTGCAGCACCCCTACCTGCTGCTCACCCTGACCACGCTGTTCTGGTCCGGCAACATGGTGCTCGGCCGCGCCATCCGCGCCGACGTACCGCCGATGGCGCTCGCCTTCTGGCGCTGGACGCTGGCCCTGCTGCTGGTGCTGCCGCTCGCGCTGCCGCACCTGCGCGCGCAGTGGCCGCTGCTCCGGCGGGGCTGGAAGCCGGTGGTGGTGCTCGGCGTGCTCGGCGTCGGCGGCTACAACACGCTCGCCTACGTGGCCCTGCAGTACACGGCGGCGACCAACGCGGTGCTGCTTAATTCCTTCATTCCCATCGCCACCATCGCGCTTTCCTGGCTGTTCCTCGGCAAGCGGCTGCACCCGGTCGAGGGCATCGGCGTCCTCGTTTCCCTGGCCGGCGTGGCGACCATCGTGCTGCGCGGCGATCCGGCCGCGCTGGCCAGCCTGAGCCTCAACGCCGGCGACCTGTGGATGCTCGGCGCGGTGCTGGTCTGGGCGATCTACACCATCGGCCTGCAGTGGCGGCCGGCGGGGGTGCATCCGATGCTGATGCTGGCGGCCTTCACCAGCGTCGGCGTGCTGGCGCTGATTCCCTGCTACGCCTGGGAGCTGGCCTCCGGCCGCCACATCGTGCTGCACTGGGGCTCGCTGGCCGGGCTGCTCTACGTCGGCGTGTTCCCCAGCTTCCTCGGCTACATCTTCTACAACCGGGCGGTCGGCGAGGTGGGCGCGAGCAAGGCCAGCCTGTTCATCCACCTGATGCCGGTGTTCGGCACCCTGCTCTCGGCGCTGTTCCTCGCCGAGATTCCGCAGGCCCACCACTACGCGGGCATCGCGCTGATCTTCGCCGGCATCTGGCTGACCACGGCCGCTCTGCCGCGCCTGAAGCGCTGACGATGGCGGCGCGGGCATGATCGGCCGCCTGTTCGACTGGCTGCGCGGCACTGCGACGCCGGCGCCGATCCCCGATGCGCTGTGGCGGGCGACGGTGGCCGGCCTGCCCTTCCTCGCCGCGCTCTCCGCCGACGAGCAGGCGCGCCTGCGCGCGCTGGCCACGCAGTTTCTCGCCGAGAAGGAATTCACCGCCGTCGGCGGCCTGGCGCTCAGCGACGAGATCACCGTTTCGATCGCCGCGCAGGGCTGCCTGCCGATCCTCAATCTCGGTCTCGGCTGGTATCGCGGCTGGGTGGGCATCGTCGTCTATCCGGACGAGTTCGTGATCCCGCGCCAGGTGACCGACGAGTTCGGCGTGGTGCACGAGTACGACGACATCGCTTCGGGCGAGGCCTGGGAGGGCGGGCCGCTGCTGGTTTCCTGGCGCGACGCGCAGATGGCCGGCGCCGGCTACAACGTGGTGATCCACGAATTCGCGCACAAGATCGACATGCGCAACGGCGACGCGGACGGGATGCCGCCGCTGCCGCCCGACATTCCGCCGCGCGAGTGGGAAACGACCCTGCTGGCCGCCTACGACGACTTCTGCGCGGCGGTGGACGCGGCCGAGGCGGCCGGCGAGGAAACGCTGATCGATCCCTACGCGGCGGAGAATCCCGGCGAGTTCTTTGCCGTGCTCAGCGAGGTGTTCTTCGAAACGCCGGCCCTGCTGCGCGGCGACTGTCCGGCCCTCTACGCGCTGTTCGCGCGCTTCTACCGCCAGGACCCGGCGCTCAGGCCGGGGATGGCGCCGCCCGACCCGTAACGACGCGATCGACCAGGCGTCCGATCGCGGCCAGCACCGCTTCCGGCTGGTCGCGCTGCGGCACGTGCCCGCACGGAGCGAGGCGCAAAAGTTCGACATCGGGGGCGCATTCGGCGATCCGCTCGATCTGGCGCATCGTCGCGTATTCGTCGTCCTCGCCCTGGATCGCGAGGACCGGGCAACGGATCGCGGACAGGCAGGCCTCGATGTTCCAGTCGCGGAAGGCGGGGGAAAGCCAGGTGTCGTGCCAGGCGCGGAAGAGCGCGTCCGGATCGCGGTGGTAGCGCGCCAGCCGCGCGGACCAGTCGCTGCCGGCATGGAGTTCGCCGGCGCGGCGGATGCCTTCCAGCGTGCGCGCCTCGACGAATTCGTGCGGAGCCAGCGCCACCACGCCGGCCACCTGCCCGGGAAAGGCGCCGGCATGAATCAGCGCGATCGAGGCGCCGTCGCTGTGACCGACGAGCAGGGGCCGCGTCACGCCCAGCCGTGCGAGCACGGCCGGCGTCACCTCGAGCGCCTCCTCGTGCAGATAGCGCGCCGTGCGCGGCGCCGGCGGCGGCGGCGAATCGCCGTGGCCGCTGCGCGACCAGAGCAGGACGCGGCAGGCGGTGTGCTCGGCGAGCCGCGCGGGAAAATCGCGCCACATGGCGATGCTGCCCAGCCCCTCGTGCAGCAGGACCAGCACCGGCCGCCCGGACGTGGCTGCTGCAGCGGCCGCGTGCGGCGGATCGACCCAGGCGTAGTCGAGGCGGCGTCCGGGCAGGTCGAGCCAAGGCATCAGGCCGTCCGCAGGAAATCGCGCACGACCGCGATCTGCGCCGCGTCGAGGAACATCGGCGCGTGCCCCACCCCGGGAAGCTCCACGGTGCGCGGGCGGGGGCCGCGCACCGCCATGGCCTGCAGCGTTTCCGGCGTGAGCAGGTCGGAATCGGCGCCGCGCACCACCAGCGTCGGACAGCGAATGCGCTCGTACACCGGCCACAGGTCGACATCCTGGAAGGCCAGCGCGTTGCGGAAGGGCGCGCCGATGCCCGGGTCATAGCGCATTTCCAGCCGCCCGTCGGCCCCCTGGCGCAGGCTGCTCTCGGTGAGATGGCGCCATTGCGCGTCGTCGAGCGCGCCGAAGGGGGCGCTGACCAGGCGGATGTATTTCTCGGCGTCCTCGTAGGTGTCGAAGCGCGGCGCGCGGCCGACGTATTCGCCGATGCGCCGCAGCGCGTCGGCGGCGATCAGCGGGCCGACGTCGTTGAGCACCAGCCGGTCGATCGGCGCATCGTCCTGCGCGGCGAGGAACATGCCGATCAGCCCGCCCATCGAGGTGCCGACCCAGTGCACCTTCTCGACGTCCAGCCGCGCCAGCAGGACGGTCATGTCCGCCACGTACTGCGGGAAGCCGTAACCGGCGGGGTCGCGCAGCCAGTCACTGCGGCCGCGCCCGACCACGTCCGGGCAGATCACCCGGTAATCGGCGGCAAGCGCGCGCGCCAGCGCGTCGAAATCGCGGCCGTTGCGCGTCAGTCCGTGCACGCAGACCAGCACCTCGGGATTGTCGCGCTCGCCCCATTCCAGGTAGGCCATGCGGTGGGTGCCGGCGGGCGAGACGCAGCGCACGCTGCGCTCGCTGCAGTGCGGGCCGCGGTGCCCGGCGAACCAGCGCGAGAAGCGCGCAAGCAGGCTCATGTCGTTCTCCTTCATGGGGGGCAGCGGGCGAGCATACCCTACTTGCCGTGCCAGTAGCGCGGGGCGCGGCGGCGCTCGGCGGCCAACGCCAGCGTCGGGCCGAGATCGACCCGCAGCGCGCCGTCGCGGTCGGTCCGCCAGACCTCGGCGGCGCCGATCCGCTCCAGCACCGCCGGATGCGGATGCCCGAAGCGGTTGCGGTAGCCGGCCGAGAACAGCACCGCGCGCGGCGCCACGGCGGCGATGAACGGCGCCGTGCTCGAGGAGCGGCTGCCATGATGGGCGGCCAGCAGCACGCTCGCGCGCAGCGGCTGTCCGCTGGCGATCAGCTGCCGCTCCTGCGCCGCCTCGATGTCGCCGGTGAGCAGGACGCTGCCCGCCGCGTTGCCGATCCACAGCACGCAGCTCTGCTGATTGGCCGGGCGCGCCGGCGGCGCGGGCCGTTCCGGATCGTCCGCCGGCGGATGCAGGAGAGCGAAGCGCACGCCGTCCCACGTCCACGCCTGCCCGGCGGCGCAGCGCTCGCCCGGCAGCTCGGCCGGCGTCAGCGAGGAAACGATGCGGGCCACCGGCAGCGCCGCGCGCACCGACTCGACCCCGCCGGCATGGTCGCTGTCACGATGCGAGACGACCAGCGTGTCGAGCGCGCGCACGCCGGTGGCGCGCAGGAAGGGCACCACGACGCGCTCGCCGGCGTCGGCCTCCGGCCCGTAGCGCGGGCCGGCGTCGTAAAGCAGGGTGTGCCGCGCGGTGCGCACCACCACCGCCAGTCCGTGCCCGACATCGAGCACATCGACCCAGGCCGCGCCGTCGGGCGGCCGCGAGGCGGGCCAGAGCAAGGCGGACAGCAGCGGACAGACCCCCAGCCAGCGGGCCGGAAAGCCGCGCGGCAGCAACAGCCACAGCGCCCCGGCGAAGGCGGCCAGCAGCACCGGCCAGGGCGCCGCCGCCTGCTCCCAGAGCGGCCAGCCGGCCAGCGCCTCGATGCCCCGCATCAAGCCGGCGAGCAGGGCGTGCGCGATGCCGGCCAGCGGCGCCCAGGGCAGCAGCGCGAACAGCAACGCCAGCGGCGTGATCAGGAAACTGACGACGGGGATGGCCAGCGCGTTGGCCAGCGGCGAGACCAGCGAGAACTGCTGGAACAGCAGCAGCAGGACCGGCAGCGTGCCGAGCGTCACCGCCCACTGCGCCACCCCCCAGCGGTGCAGCGCGGCACGCCAGCCGCGCGCGCCGCCGGGCGCGCTGGCGGCGTGAAAAAGCACGGCGACGGCGATGAACGACAGCCAGAACCCGGGCGCCAGCACCGCCCAGGGATCGGGCAGCAGCACCGCCAGCAGAGCCAGCGCCAGGGTGCGCGAGGCGCCCGGACTGCGGCCGGTCCACAGGGCCAGGGCCACCACGCCGAGCATGTACAGCGTGCGCTGCGTCGGCACGCCGAAGCCGGCCAGCAGCGCGTAGGCGAGCGCCGCCAGCGCCCCGGCGGCGACGGCGGCGCGCTGCGCGGGCAGGCGCAGCGCGAGCGCTTCGCTGCGGCGCCAGAGGGCGCCGGCCAGCCCCGCAAACAGTGCCGCGATCATCGTCACGTGCAGGCCCGAGATGCTCATCAGGTGCGTGATTCCGGTCTGCCGGAATACCCGCCATTGCGCCGGCGTGATGGCGCGCTGGTCGCCGACCGCCAGCGCCACCAGCACGCCGGCGTACTCGCCATCCGGCAGCGCCTCGAGGAAATCGCGGCGCACCGCGTCGCGCAGCCGCTCGATCAGCGTGGCCGGCCGCACCACGAAATCGTCGAGCCGCCGCGCCCCCTGCGGCCGCACATGGCCGGTGGCGCGCACCCCGCGCTCGAGCAGCCAGGCCTCGTAGTCGAATCCGTGCGGATTGGCGCTGCCGTGCGGCCGCTTCAGGCGCACCACCAGCCGCCAGCGCTCGCCCGGGCGCAGCAACGGAACGCTCGCGGCCCCGGCCTCCGCATCGGCAGCCTCCGCTGCCTCGCGCCCCCGGTACCAGGACAGCAGCAGGCGCGCCGGCACCCGCGCGCCGGCCGTCTCCACCGACTCCACGGCCAGGGTGAAACGTTCCCCGCGCGACAGCGCCTGCGGCAGATCGGCGACGATGCCGGTCAAGGCGATGTCGCGCCCCTCCCACTCGGCCGGCAGGGCATCGGCCAGCCGCCCGTGCGCCAGCAAGGCCGCCCAGCAGAAGCCGAACACGGCACAGGCCAGCCCCGCCGCCGCCCGCCGCCATGCCGCGCGTATCGTTACCCTCGGCCCCCCCGCATCGCCCGCCCCAGCGCGGCGATGCGGCAAGCACGCCGACAGCAGCCCCGCACCCACCGCGGCCGAGGCCAGCGCCCCCAGCCACGCCATGTCCGGCAACCCGGCCTGCCACTGCAGGAACAGGATGCCAAGCGTGAAGGCAAGCACGTTCAGGCGCATGGCGGGTCGGGAAGATCAGCGGAGCACAGCGGAAAGCTCCAGCACCCCGACCAGCGAGGCGCCACCGACGAGATAGAGCAGCGGGCCATCCCAGGTATGCGGCGAAACGGCCTCGGCCAGCGTCATGCTTGGCGGCACGATGAGCAGGGCAAGCAGTAGCTGGGTTTCGGTAAGGTGCGCACGCAGGACGATCACGGCAAGGATGGCGCTGAGAAACACACAGGCGCTTCCTTCCAGACTGCGCGTGTAGCGCCGGCCGGTGAACAAGGCATGGACACGGTATGTGTGTCTGCCAAAGCGCACGCCCACCGGTTCGGCCAGCCCGTCGCCGATACCGGCGACGAGGACAGCGATGTAGATCAGCGCCGGCTTCCCGTAACGGGACAGCCAGAAAACGACCAGCACGATGACCAGATACGTGACCACAACCTGCGTGGACACCCAGAGAAGGGTGAATGGACGATCCTCGGGCCGGTCGATGGCGGCATAGGCGGTGGCGAGAAAGGGCAATCGCATGCGCAGCGGCCGAATGAAGGTCACAATGCAGAGCAGGAAGATCAGGCCACTCAGCATCGTGGTCGTGATCGAGGCTTGGTAGGGCAGGTGATCGGCGAGAAGCAGCGGGAAGAAGAAGAGAATGAAGTGAAAGATCTTCCGCGTGTAATTCACCCGGATGCCATGATCGACGACCCAGCGCCCAAGCAGGTAGGCAGAGCCATAGAGCACCAGCACCCTGAGGATTTCGTTGAGCCAGTAGTTTTCCATTCCTTGTCGCCGGCGCGGCTCAGGCCTTGAAGGCGGCCTTGAACCCGGGCGAGGGTTCGCGCGGGGAGTAGAGGTAGAGCGTCAGGCCGTTGGGATCCTCGACGGCGAATCCCCGGTCGCCCCACGGGTGGTCCTCGAGAGGCATGACGGGCACCAGGCCGGCGGCGGTGAGAGCGGCGAATTCGGCGTCGACATCGACGACGTCGATGTTGCAGGTCAGCCCGGCGGGGTTGCAGGCCGGCTGACCGGGCTGTGGCGCCATGAACTGCAGCGCGGCGCCCTGCCCCGCCCCACCCAGTTCGAGGCTGACGTACCAGCCACAGTCGAAGACGACCCGCGCGGCGAAGTGGCGGACGTAGAAATCGCGGGAGGCTTCGACCGCGGGGGTGACGATGCAGGGGGACAGCGAACGGGCATGCATGGGGCGCTCCGGAAGACGGCACGGGAAAGAAAAACCCGTTCATCATGCCGCGCGACCTTGTCGCGATCAAGCCATGGGCATATTCTGCCGGGCCCGGGCATGGCATCGCCGGTGCGCTCGGCTAAACTTCCGCCATGCGCAAACTCTTCCGCACCTACCTGCCCGGCCATGCGGCGGTCAGCGGCAATCGCTGGCTGGCGCCGTTCTCGCGCACGCTGCTGCATCCGCGCCTGTGGCACCTCAACCGGCGCTCGGCGGCCGGCTGATTCCGGGGCCCTTCCAGATGCTCGGCGCGGCGCTGGCCTGCCTGATCTTCCGGGTCAACCTGCCGCTGGCGCTCCTCACCACGCTCTATACCAATCCGCTGACCATCGTGCCGCTGTATCTGCTGGCGTTCGAGCTCGGGCAGCTGCTGCCGGGCGTCGGCGGCCATTTCGTGGCGCCGCCGGAGCTGGCCCTGGCCGGGGTGCTCGATCCGGCCCGGCTGGGCGCGTGGCTGATGGCGTTGCTGGCCTGGATGACGGAACTGGGCCGTCCCCTCTTTTTCGGCCTGCTGATGCTCGCCAGCCTGCTGGCGGGCGGCGGCTATCTCGTCGTGCGCGGCCTCTGGCGGCTGTATCTGGTGCGCGCCTGGCACGCGCGGCGCGGACACGGCGGACGCCCGTGAGCGGGCATCCGCCGGGGATGCTCAGGCGACCTTGAAGCGGCGCACCTCGGCTTCGAGACGCTCCGAAAGCTCCTCGAGCTGCGCGGCGGTAGCGGCGTTCTCCGCCACGGCGGCGCTGTTTTCCTCGGCCATCTGGGCGATGCGCTCGACGTTCTTGGCGATCTCCATGCTGGCCGCGCTCTGTTCGCGCAGGGCGGTGGAAATCTCGCCGACCGTCTCGACCACCTGGCCCGCGCCGCCCTCGATCTCGGCGATCGAACCGCCGGCCCGGGTGGCCAGGGTGACGCCCTGATTCACGCGCTCGACACGCCCTGATTCACGCGCTCGACACCCTCGGTCATGCTGTTCACGGCGTTCTGCGTGCCGTTCTGGATGGCGACGATCATCTCGGAGATTTCCTGGGTCGACTTGGCGGTGCGCTCGGCGAGCTTGCGCACCTCGTCGGCCACCACCGCGAAGCCGCGGCCGGATTCGCCGGCACGGGCGGCCTCGATGGCGGCGTTGAGCGCCAGCAGATTGGTCTGGTCGGCGATTTCCTTGATCACGTTGACGATCGCCGAGATCTGCTCGGAACGCTGGCCGAGCTCGTCGATGATCGCCGCCGACTTGCGCACCACCTCGGCGATCAACTCGATCTCGCGCACCACGGTTCCCACCACGCGGCCGCCCTCGGCCGAGAGCTCGCCGGCATGGCGGGAAATCTGGTTGGCGCTCTGCGCGTTGGTGGCGATGTGGTCGATGCCGACCGTCATCTGCTCGACGGCGGCCGCCATCGAGGAGGCGGCCTCGCTCTGCTGCTCGGTGCTGCGCGTGATCTGCGCGGACGATTCGGACAGCCGCTTGGTCGCCTCATAGACGTGGTCGGTGCCGCCCTGCACGTTGCGGATCAGGTTGCGGAAGGCATCGGCCATCTCGTTGAAGCTGTCGGCCACCCGCATGAGCTCGTCGCGCGTGCCAAGGTCGATGCGCACGCTGAGATCGCCGGTGGCCATCACGTGGGCGCCGCGCGCCAGCTCGGTGATGCTGTTGATGGTCGTGTAGTAGGCGCCGACCGTGAAGTAGCCGACGATGGACAGCACCAGGATGGTCACGCCGAGGCTCAGGTAAAGGTTGTCGTGGGCCTTCTCGACCCGGCGCGCGACCAGCGTCTCGAGCGCGGGATAGAGGGTCTCGAACATCTGCGCGTAGCCCTTGTCGATGGCCTCGGTGGTCATGGCGAAATAGGCGGCGGGCTCGGTCGCGAAGGTGCCGATGAAGATGTCCTCGACGATCAGCGTCGACAGCTTCTCGGTGTTCTCGCGCATCTCGCGCGCGGTGGTGTCGAGCGCGGCCTTCATGCCCGGGTTGTAGCGCGCCGTCTTCTCCACGTTGTAGCCGAGCGCGGTCACGGCCGAGCGCAGTTCGGCGAGCAGGGCCGTCATGTCCACCTGTTGCTGCTGCAGCAGCTGCTTCTTCGAGAGCACCCCGGTGCCCATGGCGCGCAGGCGCCCGAGCCGCTCGAGGGCGGTCGGCATCTTGCCGATCGCGGTGTCGATCAGGTACATCGAATCGATGTCCGGATCGTTGGTCAGCGCGTACTCATCGGCCATCGCCACCTGCAGGATCAGCACCTCGTCGATCAGTCGGGTGTGCGCGGCGAAGTTCTCGGTCGCCACCAGGTTCATGCCGTCGGCGGCCAGATCCTTCCAGGACTTGCGCACGCGCTGCCAGGCCTCGCCCTCGACCAGCGCGGGCGGCATGTGCGGCGCCAGGGCCTGCAGTGCCTCACCGACCTCCCGCTCCTTGGCGACGCGCCGGTCCTTCATCGCCGCGTTGCCGTTGAGCACGCCGGACGACAGCCCGCGATGCTGCTGCAGGGACTGCACGAGGCGCGAGGCCGGCTTCATCGCCGCCACGCCGCGCAACTCGGTCTCGGACTTGCGGATCACCCCGTCGAGGACGGTGAACAGGTTGAACAGCAGCACGCCGATCGCCACCAGGGACAGCGCGCCCATCACCGCGAACTTGCGGGTGTAGCTGAGCCGGTTCATCAGGGCCACGGCGGGAGCGAAGAGTGCCTGCATTGATTTGATTCTCCGAAAACCCGGCAAACCGGGGTAAACGTATCTTTTCACAAACGCCCGCCGCGACCGAGCGACGGCGATCAAGCGAATTGCTGCCGCTATACGGAATCCTGATCGATGCGACCGTCGCGCAGGGTCAGCACCCGCTCGGCGCGCGCCGCCAGCGCCAGATCGTGGGTGACGATCACGAAGCTGGTGCGATGCGCGCGATTGAGCGCCAGCATCAGCTCGAACACGCTCTCCGCCGTCTGCCGGTCGAGATTCCCGGTCGGCTCGTCGGCCAGCACGCAGGCCGGCTCGGTGACCAGGGCGCGCGCGATCGCCGCCCGCTGCCGCTCGCCGCCGGAAAGCTCGGCCGGCGTGTGCGACAGACGGTGGCCGAGCCCGACCTCGCCGAGCATCGCCGCCGCCCGGCGCTCCGCCTCGGCGCGCGGAACGCGGCGAATCAGCAGCGGCATGGCGACGTTCTCCAGCGCCGTGAATTCCGGCAGCAGGTGGTGGAACTGATAGACGAAACCGAGGTGACGATTGCGCCACAGCCCGCGTTCGCGCTCATTGACTCCGGTCAAATCGCGCCCCATCAGCTCGACGGTCCCGCCGCTGGCGGCGTCGAGCCCGCCGAGCAGGTGCAACAGCGTGCTCTTGCCCGAGCCGGAAGCACCGACGATGGCCACCCGCTCGCCGGCCACCACGTCCAGATCGATGCCGGCGAGCACCGGCACCGCCAGGCTGCCCTGGCGATAGGTCTTGGCCAGCCCGCGCGCGCGCAGGACGAGTTCCGCGGACTCACTCATAGCGCAGCGCCTCCGCCGGATTGGTGCGCGAGGCGCGCCAGCTCGGATAGAGCGTGGCGCCGAGCGCAAGCACGAAGGCCACGCCGGTGATGGTGGTCACGTCCCCCCACTGCAACTCGGAAGGCAGCGCGGAGATGTAATAGACCTCCTTGGCGAGGAACTGCGTGCCGAGCAGGCGCTCGATGAAGGGCACCACCACATCGACGTTGAGCGCCAGCGCGACGCCGCCGGCGACGCCGAGTGCAAGACCGATGCAGCCGATCAGGGTGCCCTGCACCATGAACACCGCCATGATGCTGCCCGGACTGGCGCCCAGGGTGCGCAGGATGGCGATGTCGGCCTGCTTGTCGGTGACCGCCATGACCAGCGTGGACACCACGTTGAAGGCGGCGACCGCGACGATCAGCGAGAGGATGATGAACATCATGTTCTTTTCGATCTGCACCGCCCGGAAGAAATTGGCATGGCTGCGCGTCCAGTCGCTGATGAAGGCCTCGACATCGATGCGCGCGGCCAGCTCGCGCGCCACCCGCGGCGCCGCGAACAGCTCGTCGAGCTTGAGGCGCACGCCGGAAACGCGGTCGTCCATGCGGTACAGGCGCTGCGCGTCCTCCAGGCGGATCAGCGCGAGGCCGCTGTCGTACTCGTACATGCCGACCTCGAACAGCCCGACCACGGTGAAAGTCTTCAGGCGCGGCACCACGCCGGCCGGCGTCACCACGCCCTGCGGCGCGATCAGCGTCACCTTGTCGCCGACGAAGACGCCGAGCGCGCGCGCCAGCTCGCTGCCGAGGACGATGTTGAAACCGTCCGGCGTCAGCGCGTCGAGGCTGCCGCTCTTCATGTGCGGGCGGAAATCGGCGACCTTGTCCTCGAGATCGGGCAGGATGCCGCGCACCAGCGCGCCACGCACCGACTGTCCGTAGGAAAGCATGCCCTGCGCCTGCACGAAGGGCGCCGCGCCGGTCACCCGCGGATGCTGCTCCGCCTGCGCCGCCACCCGCGCCCAGTCGGGCATCTCGCCCTGCGCGCCGCTGATCTGCACATGCGAGACGACGGCGAGGATGCGGCTGCGCAGCTCGGTCTGGAAACCGTTCATCACGGACAGCACGACGATCAGCGCGGCGACGCCGAGCGCGATGCCCAGCATGGAGATCAGCGAAATGAAGGAAATGAAGTGGTTGCGCCGCTTGGCGCGGGTATAGCGCAAACCGATCAGGAGTTCGTAGGGCAGGGCCATCGGCGGCAGGATTCGGGCGGCAGGGGCGGCAGGAAGAAGGCGCGGAACGCCGGCAAGCACGGGCCCGACAGCGTCACGACCCGCCGGACCGGCAAAGGCGCCATGGTACACTGTTTGCGCCTCACTTCTCTCCCCCGCACGCCCGCCGGAAGCCCCATGCAGCTCACCCTCCTCGTCCCGGAACTGGTCTGGCCGGAACCCGGCGACCGCCAGACACTGGACGCCGTGCGCTGCCCGGCGCTGACCACCCTGCTCGCGCGCGGCCACCTGGCCCGGCGCCCGCCGCAATCGCTCGAGGCGACGCTGGCCGACGCCTTCGGCCTGCCGCCCGGCGCTCCCTACGGCGCCTACCGCCTGCTCGGCGAAGCGCGGCGCCCGGAGACGGCCGACGCCAGCGCCTGCTGGCTCTGCGCCGACCCGGTGCACCTGCGCTTCCACCAGGAGCGGATCATCCTCGCCGACGGCAGCCGGCTGGAAATCGCCACCGCCGAGGCCGAAGCGCTGGCCGCCGAGCTCAACCGCTGGTTCGGCGACGTCGGCACCTTCCACGTCGCCAGCGCCGAACGCTGGTACCTGCGGCTTGCCGACGCCGCGCGCCTGGAAGATTTCGACGTTCCGCCGCTGTCCGCCGTCGCCGGCCGCCGGGTCGAGCGGCTGCTGCCGGAAACCGCGCGCACCGGCTGGCTGCGCCGGCTGCTCAACGAAGCGCAGATGGTCATGCACGGCCACGCGGTGAACGCCGGCCGCAACGCCGACGGCCGCCCCCCGATCAACAGCCTGTGGCTGTGGGGTGCCGGCGCCCTGCCCGCCGCCGCGCCCGGCACGGCCCCCTTCGACAGCGTCTGGAGCACGCACCCGCTGGCCCTCGGGCTGGCCCGCGCGCACCGCCTGCCAGCACACCCGCCCGCCGCCGGCCTGGCCGACCTGCGCGCTGCCGGCGATGCCGGCGAGCGCCCGCTGGTGCTGCTCGACGACCTGCTCGGCCCGGTGCACTACGAGGACGGCGACGCCTACGCCGCCGCGCTCGCCGCCCTCGAGACACGCTGGTTCGCCCCCGCCCGCGCCGCGCTGGCCAGCGGCCGGCTGCGGCGCCTGCGCATCCTCGCCACCACCGCCTACGCCCTGCTCGACTGGCAGGGCGGCCGCCTCGATCCGTGGCGCTTCTGGCAACGCCCGCAACCCCTCGCCGCGCTGGCCGAACGGCTGGCCCGGGAAGCCTGAGTCCCGCCATGACCCGCATCGTCGCCCGCCCGGTTCCGCCGCGCCAGCAATGGCAGCTCGAACAGCAGGGCCTGCACCCGCTGCTCGCCCGCCTCTACGCCGCGCGCGGCGTGGGAACGCGCAGCGAGCTCGACTACGAACTGAAGGCCCTGCTGCCGCCGGCGGCGCTGACCCGGGCGCCGGAGGCCGCCGGGCTGCTGGCCGACGCGCTGGAGGCCGAGGCGCGCATCCTGATCGTCGCCGATTACGACTGCGACGGCGCCACCGCCTGCGCCGTCGGGGTGCGCGCGTTGCGCGCGATGGCCGCCGGCACGGCCGCCCGCATCGACTACCTGGTGCCCAACCGCTTCGCCTACGGCTACGGCCTCTCGCCGGAAATCGTCGATCTCGCCGCGCAGCAGTCGCCCGACCTCATCGTCACCGTCGACAACGGCATCGCCAGCCTCGACGGCGTCGCGCGCGCGCAGGCGCTCGGCATCGCCACCCTGATCACCGACCACCACCTGCCCGGCGACGCCCTGCCCGAGGCCGACTGCATCGTCAATCCGAACCAGCCCGGCTGCGATTTTCCGAGCAAGTGCATCGCCGGCGTCGGCGTGATGTTCTACGTCATGCTGGCGCTGCGCGCCGAACTGCGCGCGCGCGGCTGGTTCGCCGACGGCGTGCGCGCCGAGCCCAATCTCGCCGCCCTGCTCGATCTCGTGGCGCTCGGCACGGTCGCCGACGTGGTGCGGCTCGACCGCAACAACCGCATCCTCGTCAGCCAGGGCCTGCGGCGCATGCGCGAGGGCCGCCTGACGCCCGGCATCCGCGCCCTGTTCCGCGCCGCCGGCCGCGATCCGGCGCAGGCCTCGGCCTTCGACATGGGCTTCATGCTCGGCCCCCGCCTCAACGCCGCCGGCCGCCTTGCCGACATGTCGCTCGGCATCGAATGCCTGATCACCGACGACGAGGCGCGCGCCCTCAACATCGCGCAGGAGCTCGACGCACTCAACCGCGAGCGGCGCGAGATCGAGGCCGGCATGCAGACGCAGGCCCTCGCCCACCTCGAACGGCTGGGCATCGCGGAAGGCGGTGCCGGGGACGGCGACGCTCCGGCCGCCGGCATTGCCCTGTTCGACCCGGACTGGCACCAGGGCGTGGTCGGCATCCTCGCCTCGCGCATCAAGGAAAAGCTGCACCGCCCGGTGTTCGCCTTCGCGCGCGGCGAGGACGGCAGCGGCGAGATCAAGGGCTCCGGCCGCTCGATCCCCGGCCTGCACCTGCGCGACGCGCTCGATCTCGTGTCCAAGCGCGAGCCCGGCCTGCTGCACAAGTTCGGCGGCCACGCGATGGCCGCCGGCGCAACCTTGCGCGAGGCCGACTTCGAGCGTTTCCGCGCGGCCTTCGCGCAGGTCGCCGGCGAACTGCTCGCCCCGGCCGACCTCACCCGCACCCTGGAAACCGACGGCAGCCTCGCCGCCGGCGAGCTGTCGCTGGAGACCGCGCGCCTGCTGGAGGCCGAGGTCTGGGGCCAGGGCTTCCCGCCGCCGCTGTTCGACGACGAATTCGTCGTCGAGAGCCAGCGCATCCTCAAGGACAAGCACCTCAAGCTGCGCCTCAGGAAGGGCGAGCTGCGCCTCGACGCGATCCAGTTCAACTTCACGCGGGCCCCCGGCCCGCGCATGCGCGCCGCCTACCGGCTTGGCATCAACGACTACAACGGCGTGCAGACGCCGCAGCTGCTGATCGAGCACATCGACGGCGACTGAGCCGCCCCCCGCACCGGTCACCGCGCCCGCCGCAATGCCGGCGTAACCTGCGTGTAATCCGCGTTTAACCGGCGTTTCACGCCCCCCGGTTACTGTCTCGCCTCGCACCGCGATCCACGCGATTCACGAGAGAGGAACCCCGGATGTCCCGCGCCCACGTGGCCGCGACGCACTGGCTGGCCGCCAACCCGGCCGTCGAGCTGATGTCGCGCCTGAGCTACCCCAAGAAGATCCAGACCATCGGCCTGATCGCCGGCATCGCCATCCTGCTGCTCACCGGCCAGCTGTTCTTCAGCCTCGCCGGGCAGATCGAGCGCGCCCGCCTCGAACGCACCGGACTGCGGCTGGTGCAGCCGCTGCGCGCGGCGATCGAGCCACTGCAGCAGCATCGCGGACTGTCCAATGCCTGGGCCAGCGGCGACGAGACCTATCGCAGCGAACACGCCGCCGTGCTGCAGCCGGCCCTGCGCGCCACACGGCAGGCGGTGGACGCCCGCCTCGCCGAAGCCGACGCGGCGTTCCGGGAGCACATGCCGGCGCTCGCCGACGATCCGCGCTGGCTGGCGGCGCGGCGCGCCTGGGACGAAATCCGCGCGGACGGCGCGCCGACTCCGGGCAGCACCCTCGAACGCCACAACGAGGCCATCGCCCGCCTCAACGCGCTGCTCTCCTCGGCCGCCGACGCCACCCACCTCTCGGTCGACCCCTACGTCGGCACCTTCTACCTGGCGCAGCTGGTGGTGCGCCAGATGCCGGCGCTGATCGAGCACACCGCGCGCATCGGCATCTACGCCAGCCGCGAACTGCTGCGCGACGACAAGAACCTGCTGATCTCGCTCAACACCATGACCGGCACCGGCCTCGAGGAAGTGCGCGAGATCATCGAGCAGAAGGTGGTGGTGACCATGCCCGGCCTCGGCAAGGCGCTGGGCAGCGATGCCGCGCGCCTGACCGGCGTCGCCGACGCGGTCGACACCTTCACCCAGCTCAAGCTGCTCGGCAAGCTCTTCGACGTCACCCCGGAGGCCTTCTTCGCCGGCATGACCTGGGCCGGACGCCAGGAACTCGACGCCTTCCGCGTCGGCCCCCGCGACCTCTCGCTGGACAGCGGCGAGGCCATCGCCCCCGGCCCGATCGGCCGCATGTACGGCGCCCTGGATCAGTACGCGCGGCTGCTCGACGAGACCATCGAGCAGCGCATGTGGCGCCTCTACCAGCAGCTCGCGCTCAACCTGCTGGTCGCCTTCGGCGCGCTGCTGGTGGTGATCTACATGCTCTACGTGATGTATGTCTCCTTCCCGATCCGCAAGCTGATCGTCGCCACCGAGGAAGTCGCCGGCGGCAACCTCGACGTGAAGATGGCGATCGAGCGCAACGACGAGATCGGCCAGCTGGCGCGCGCCTTCAACACCATGACCGAGGCGGTCAAGTACAACCGCGACAACCTCGAGCGGCTGGTCGGCGAACGCACCGCCGACCTCGCCGGGAAGAACCACCTGATCATGGAGAGCATCAACTACGCCCGCGTCATCCAGTCGTCCTTCCTGCGCGCCTCGCGGCAGGACATGGCAACCACGCTGAACGACTACTTCATGATCTGGGAACCGCGCGACACGGTCGGCGGCGACTACCTCTACTTCCGCCGCTTCGACGACGGCTACTTCTTCGCCGTGATCGACTGCACCGGCCACGGCGTGCCCGGCGCCTTCATGACGCTGATCATGGCCTCCTACCTCAACAACCTGCTGACCGAGGACAACCGGCACGACCCGGCGGCGCTGCTCGGCCGCCTCAACCGCTCGGTCAAGCAGGCGCTCGGCCAGATCGAGGGGCAGGCAGCGCTCGACCTGCACGACGACGGCCACCGCTCGGACGACGGCATGGACGCCGCCTTCGCCTGGGTCGACACGCAGGCGCACACGCTGACCTACGCCGGCGCCAAGACACCGCTCCACTACCTGCCCCCGGCGGCCGACGCCACGGTGCAGACCCTCGACGGCCAGCGCACCGGCGTCGGCTACACCGACACCCCGCTCGACTTCGCCTGGGAGAACACCGTGCTACCGCTGCAGCCGGGCAGCGCCCTCTACGTCACCACCGACGGCATCATCGACCAGGTGGGCGAGCGCAAGCGCATTTCCTTCGGCAAGCGCCGCCTGCACCAGGCCATCCTCGCCGCGCGCGACCTGCCGATGAGCGCGCAGCAGCTGGCGATCCGCAACGCCCTCGGCGAACATCAGGGCGGACAGCCGCGCCGCGACGACGTGAGCATGTTCGCCTTCCGCTATCAGCCCTGAACCCCGACCCCCATGAACATCCAGATCTTCAAGGCCTACCGCCAGTTCGTCACCGAGCAGGGCCTGCTCTTCTACTACGACGGCTACCTCTCGCAACCGATCATCACCGCCATGGGCGAAGCCCTGCGCGGCCGCCTGGAAGCCGAGGAAGCATCGAGCAAGGCGGCGCGCAAGGTGTTCTCCACCTTCATCGAGATGATGCAGAACATCGTCCATTACGCCGACCCGGACGGCCAGTCGGCGGTGCCGCGCGGCAACGTCGCCGTCGGCCGCCTCAACGATGCCTACTACATCGTCTCCGGCAACGCCATTGCCAGCGAGCACGTCCCGCGCCTGCGGGCCAAGCTCGAGGAAATCCGAACCATGTCGCTCGACGAGATCAAGGCCGAATACCGCCGCAAGCTGCGCGGCGACGAACAGGACGAGAACAGCAAGGGCGCCGGGCTCGGCTTCCTCACCGTCGCGCGCGAAACCTCGCAGCCGATCGAATTCCTCTTCGAACCCTTTCCCGGGAGCGGCGGCGCGCACGGCGCGTCCGCCCCGCTCTCCTTCTTCCACCTCAAGGCCACCATCTGAGGCCGGCCGCGCGCCCAGCCTCCGACCGGAGAACGAAACGATGCAAGACCTGCACATCCCCGCCGAACGCGACAAGCCCGAAGTCGACTTCCGCTTTTCCAGCCACCGGCTCGCCCTGCGCGGCGAATCCTTCCCCGAGAACGCGCTCGCCTTCTACGGCCCGGTGGTCTCGGCGCTGATGGAATACCTGGGCGCCACGCACGGCACCGAGATCACCGTCGACATCGAGCTGCGCTACTTCAACTCGAGCAGCACCAAGATCCTGCTCAACATCTTCCGCATGCTCGACGGCGCCTCGTCCAACGGCAACACGGTGCACCTCAACTGGCACCACGACCCCGAGGACGACACCATCGCCGAATTCGGCAACGACATCGCCAGCGACTTCATCACCCTCGACTTCCGGGCCGTGGCGACGGCCTGAACGGAGACACGGCGATGGAAGGACGGACGGCGGCGCCCGGGGAGTTCAACCTCTTCGAGCGCGAGGAAGGGATCGCCGAGGCCGCTCAGCGCGCCCTGGCATCGCCGGCGCTCGGCGACGACTGCCGCGCGATGCTGGCGCCGCTGCTCGACGGCTACCGGCACCTGCTGCGCGAAACGCGGCAGCTGATCCGCATCGCCGACCGCCGCGAGCGCGACCTCAACCGTCTCAACCGCAAGCTCGAGGCGCTGACGCGCACGCTCGCCTACCAGGCCGAGCACGACCCGCTGACCGGCGCCCTCAACAAGGGCGCCCTGCACGCACGCATCGGGCAGCTGCTGGCGGCCGGGCCGTTCAGCCTGCTGATCATGGACATCGATCACTTCAAGAAAATCAACGATACCTTCGGGCACCTGGCCGGCGACCGCGTCCTCGCCGGACTGGCCGACCGCCTGCAGGACATGATCGGCGAAGGCGACGCGCTCGGCCGCTTCGGCGGCGAGGAATTCATCGTGCTCAGCCGCGAGGGCTCCCTGCTCAAGGCACGCATGCTGGCCGAGCGGCTGCGCCGGGGCGTCGAGGCGGAACCGTTCGAGATCGACGGCACGGCGCCGATTCCGCTCACCCTGAGCATCGGCCTCGCCCTCGCCGAGAGCGAGGCCTCGGTCGACGCCCTGCTCGCGCGCGCCGATGTGGCGCTCTACGTGGCCAAGGAAAACGGCCGCAACCGCGTCGAGGTCGCCGGCTAGGCGAACGCCCGCCGGCGGCCGGTGCCGGCCGCCGGGGCACCAGCACCTCAGACGAGGGCGTCGAGTTGCACCACCAGGCTGGCCTCGTAGCCGTTCCAGCACAACGGGATGGCGAAGGGCGGGCTGTGGGTGGCGGAGGCCGCGAGCGCCGCCGCGCCGGCGCTGCCGGCGAAGGTGCGCGGCGGCGAGATGCACAGGCGATCGCCGAAATGCCGGCGGGCACGGCCGGAGAAGATGTTGGCGATCTCGCCGACGATGTCGAGATGCTGCTCGTCGGAAAAATCCGCCTGCCCCATGCGCAGCAGCAGGTGACTGAGCAGCGAGCGCGGCGCCGAGAAGCAGATGCGGCCGCTGTAGCCGCCGCTGGCCTCGACGATGCCGTTGAAATCCCCCCAGGGCAGCGGCGCCCGCGCGTCGAGCAGGAAGGCGGTGCGCACCTGCGCCTTCTCGCCGCAGGTGGTTTCGAAAAAGTGCGTGACGGCCTCGGAGAAGACCTCGATGTCCGCGGTTTCCAGTGCTTGCGCCTTCAATTCATCAACTCCAGGAGAGCATCGACCAGCTGGTCGTCGTTGAACGGTTTGCGGATGAAGCCATGCGCGCCCTTGCGGATCGCGCGCAGCGCGGTCATCTTGTCGCTGAGTGCGGAGACCACCAGGATGCGCGCCTCGGGCAGCTCGCCGGCGATCCGCTCGATGCACTCCTCGCCGTCCATCAGCGGCATGGTCAGATCCATGGTGATCAGCGAGGGGCGATGCAGGCGGGCCAGCGACAGCGCGCCGAGCCCGTTCGACGCGGTGCCGACGATGTCCAGCGCCGGCAGGCGCGCATCCTGGCAAAGCCGGGCGATGCGGTTGCGGATGACCATCGAGTCATCGACGATCATGAGCGAAGGGGTCATCGGAAAATCCTCGGGTTTCGGGAAAACGGCGGGGAAAGACGGATCGGCCTGACGGAACTAGGTTCCGAAGCGCAGCCGGAACTGCGTATAGGCGTTCGGCACGGTGCTCACGCGCAGGCGGGCGCCGGCCTGCTGCAGCGCGGCCTTCACCGCATCGAGCCCGACGCCGCGCCCGGCGTGCGCGTCGGCCGCGGCCCGGATGCTGAATCCGGGTTCGAACATCAGGCCGAGCGCGGCGCGGTCGTCGAGCGCCTCGACGCGCTCCGGGGCGTAGCCGAGCGCCAGCGCCCGCTGGCGCAGCTGTTCGGGCGAGATGCCGCGCCCGTCGTCGGACAGCGACAGCGTGAAGCCGCCGGCCTCGCGCGCGAGTTCCATGCGGATCACGCCTTCCGCCGCCTTGCCGGCGCCGACGCGCTCCTCGCTCGCCTCGATGCCGTGCGCCACGGCGTTGCACACGATCTGCGGCAGCGATTCGCGCAGCACGCGCAGCTGCGTCTCGCCGATCTCGGGCAGGCGGTGCGGCAGCACCGCCTCGAAGCGCACCTTCTTGCCGAGGTCGTGCGCGACATGCAGGGCGAGCTGCTCGATCTGCTCGATCAGCGGACGGATCGGATGCGCCTCGCCGGCCGGTGCGGCGCCGCGCGCGCGGCCGGCGCGCTCGAGCACGCTGCCGACCAGCAGCAGCTGCTCGCGCAGCCCGGCCACCTCGACCGCCAGCGGGATCAGGTCGTCGCCGGAGAGGTCGCCGCGCCGGCGCAGCGGCGCGAGGCTCTCCTCGAAACCGTGCGCCTGGCGGAGGACGGTGCCGAGGCCGAGCGCGCCGGCCTCGCCCTTGATCGAATGGACCATGCGGAAGATGTGGTTGACCAGCTGGCTGTAGGCGCGCGCCTCGGGCCTGACCTCCTCCAGCTCGCGGTTGATGCCGAGCAGCTTGGCCTCGGCCGATTCGAGAAAGTCGCGCACCGCCGCCGGCTCCTGGTCGAGCACCGCGAGCAGCAGGCCGACGTCGGATTCGGCCCGCGCATTGGCGCCAGCAAGCTCCTGCTGCAGGCGGATCTTCTGCGTCACGTCGAATACCGTGACCAGCAGCGCGGCGACCTCGCCGCCCTCCTCGACCTGGGTGAATTCGAAGGTCAGGTAGCTGTCCGCGCCCGCCTTGCCGCCCGCGCTGGCGAAGGGGATCTCGCGCAGCGGATTGAGCTCCTCGAGCAGCGCCGGCTTGACCCGCTTGTTGAAGAGCAGGCCGACGTATTCCTCGGCGGCCTCGTGCACCTCCGGCGCCAGGCGCCCGGCCAGCTGTTCGAGGAAGCGCGCGCCGGGCGCCATGCCGGCGCCGAGCAGGCGGGCAATCGAGGCCGAGCGCTGCACGCCGACGCGGCCGTCGCGCTCGAGCAGGAACAGGCCCTCGCGGACCGTGTCGAGAATCCGCGTCGTTTCGCGGCGCGCGGCCTCGGTGCGGCGGTCGCTCTCGGAGAGGCGGCGCAGGAACTTGAAGACGATGAAGACGAAATTGAGCGTGGCCAGCAGGATCGCGCCGATCTGGATGCGGCGCAGCGCGGCGGCGTGCGCGCGCGCCGAGCCCTCGAGGTGCGCCGAGAGATCGTCCGCCTGCTGCATCAGGCGGACGTTGCGCGTCACCGCCTTGTTCACCGCGTAGTCCACGTCGGCCTGCGCCGGCGCCGCGCCGGCGAGCAGCGGCGCCACCGCCTCGGAAAGCGGGAACCACTGGCGGCCCAGGTCGTCGAGCTTCTCCATGCCCTCGGCGTCGTTGCCCAGACCGCTGCCGACCGACCCCCAGGCGCCCGGCGCATCGTTCTTCAGGCGGTCGAAGGCGCGCGCGAAGGCGGCGTGCGATTCGGCGATCTGCGATGCGCTGGTCTGCGTCGATTGCTCCTCGCGCAGTTCGTGCGAGAGGGTCAGCAGCGCCTTGGTGAGCTGCTGCGAATACACCCGCAGCTCGCCGGCGGCGTTGATCCGCGAGGCATCGGCGCCGATCTGCAGCGAGGTGTACAGATTGAAGAACAGAACACCGAGGTCGAGGACGAGAAACAGCCCGATCGCCAGAAAGAGGTCGCGATACTTGCCAAAACGCAGATCAGCCCGGGGGGTCATCGTGGAATGCCGTCAATGCAACGGCGGAACTATCGCACCGCGGTATTGCAGTGTTATGACCGGACGGGGCGGCGCGCCTCCGCCCTCAGGGCGTTTCGGGAGTGCGCCCGCGCCAGAGCGCCGACCAGTATCCGGCCGGTTGCGGCCGGCCGTAGAGGTAGCCCTGCAGGAGATCGCACTGGTGCGCGACCAGAAAATCGCGCTGTCCGGTCGTTTCGACGCCCTCGGCGACGACCCGCAGGCCAAGGCTGTGGGCCAGTGCCAGCGTGGCGGCGCTGATCGCGGCGTCGTTCGTGTCGTCCTCGATGTCGCGCACGAAGGCGCGGTCGAGCTTGAGCGTCTGGATGGGCAGCAGCTTGAGGTAGGCCAGCGAGGAATAGCCGGTGCCGAAATCGTCGATCGCCAGGTCGACGCCCAGCGCCCGCAACGCGCGCAGCTGGTCGATGGCGTGCGCGGGGTCGGCCATGGCCACCGATTCGGTGATCTCCAGTTCGATGTCGCCGGAGCGCAGGCCGTGCCGGCTCATCGCCGACGCCACCTCGCCGACCAGCTGCGGCGAGCGCAGCTGCTGCGCGGAGAGGTTGACCGCCATGCCCAGGTCGAAGCCCTCGCGGCGCCAGGCCGCCAGCTGCCGGCAGGCCTCCTCGAGCACCCACGCACCGAGCGCCTCGATCATCCCGGTTTCCTCGGCCACCGGAATGAAGCGCAGCGGCGGGATCAGCCCCTGCTGCGGATGATTCCAGCGCACCAGCGCCTCGACGCCGCGCAGCGTGCCGTCGGCGGCATTGACCTTGGGCTGGTAGTAGAGCATGAACTGGCCGCCGGCCAGCGCCGCGCGCAGATCGCGCTCGAGCAGCATGCGCTCGCTGGCCGCCGCGTTCATCCGCGCGGTGAAGAACTGGTAGTTGTTCCGCCCCTGGTCCTTGGCGTGGTACATCGCCGTGTCGGCATGCTTCATCAGCGTCTCGCCGTCCTCGCCGTCCTCGCCGCCCGCCGCGAAGACGCTGATGCCGATGCTGGCGGCCGAATGCAGGCGGTGCCCGGCCACCGCGTACTCGGCGGCCAGCGCGCGCAGGATTTTCTCGGCCAGCGGCGCGGCGTCCATTCCTTCGGCAAGGCCGGTGAGGACGACGACGAACTCGTCCCCGCCGAGCCGGGCGACGATGTCGCTTTCGCGCACGCAGCGCTCGAGGCGACGGGCCACCTCGACCAGCAGCTGGTCACCGGCATGGTGGCCGAGGGTGTCGTTGATCACCTTGAAGCGGTCCATGTCGATGAACATCACCGCCAGCACGGTGTTGTCGCGGCGCGCCTGGAGAATCGCCTGCGACAGGCGGTTCTCCAGGTTGAAGCGGTTGAACAGGCCGGTCAGCGGATCGTGGTGCGCGAGGTAATCGATGCGCGCCTCGGCGGCCTTGCGCTCGCTGATGTCGGTGAAGCTGGCGATGTGGTGCGTCACCTCGCCCGCCGCGTCGCGGATCACCGAGATCGCCGCCCATTTCGGATAGGCACCGCCGTCCTTGCGCCGGTCCCACAGCTCGCCCTGCCAGAAGCCGGTGCTGTGCACCGCGGCCCACAGCACCTGGTAGGTTTCCGGCGGCGTGTGGCCGGAGGCGAGGACACGCGGATTCTGGCCGCGCAGGTCGTCGATCTCGAAGCCGGTGTAGTGGGTCAGCGCCTGGTTGATGGCGACGATGCGGTTCTCGCGGTCGGTGATCAGGATCGCCTCGCCGCTGTGCTCGAAGACATTCGCGTAGAGGCGCAGCGCCTCTTCCGCCGCCAGCCGCTCGCGGTCGCGCCGGCGGACCTGCTGCCAGGCCCAGCCGATGCCGCCCAGACCGAGCAGCCAGATCAGGCCGTGGCTGAGGCCCAGATCGACCCGCGCCTCGGCGATGCGCTGGTAGTAGGGGGTCAGCGGCAGGTTGAGGCCGGTGGCGCCGCGCATGTCGCCGGTCTTGTAGCCGAGGATGGCGTGGCACTTGTCGCACCCCGGCTCCATGAACATCGCGCGCAGGTAGCGCAGGTGCGGCACGCCGTCCAGGTCGGCGACCGACCACACCTCGGTCTTCTCGCCGCGCGCGAAGGCTTCGAGCTGCGCGCGCTCCCAGTCGTCCGGGGCGTTGCCGGGGTTGAGCTGGCGCAACCCGATGATGCGGCCGCGTATGCCGTACTGCTCGGCGTAGCGATCCATCATCTGGCGCAGCATCGAGGCCGGATTGAGCAGGGTCAGCTGCTGGCCGTCCACGGTCGTCACGTCGCGGTCGGGGATGTGCGACAGCCAGGGCACCGACTGCTGCCTCTCGGTGATCGGCACATACACGCCGCCGTGCTCGGTGCCCCAGCGGCGCAGCGAGATGTCCTTGTTGAGGTTGGCGCGCGCCTCGGCGTAGGCGGTTTCCATCGCCTGCGATTCGGAACGGTGCAGGTTCCAGGCCAGCGACAGCGCGAGCACCAGGGTCCACAGCAGCGCCGCGAAGAGGGACAGGCTGGACCGGAGTGGCCCGATCTGCGTGCCGGTGGCCGGAGGGGTGGGCATGATCGGCTTCCATTGCGGAAGGAATCGATAACTCCCGCATTATGCCCGAGATGGCCGGCAACGCGGAGGCGGAACCGACGGATGCGGGGGCCGGCCCCGCGCGGGTCAGCGGCGCAGTCCCAGCTCGCCGGCCAGGCGTGCCTCGAGCGCCGTGCCGGGCACCGCCGTCTCGCGGAGACAGCCGGGCTGCGGCGCGTTGCGGCGCTCGTCGGCGAGCGCCCGGTTGAGCGCCGTCATGCGCTGGCCGAAGGCCTCGCGCTGCGCGGGCGCGGCGCGCGTGGCCTCGATGCTGCGCAGGCAGCGCCAGCGCACGCCGGATTTCAGCCGGACCCGGCGCATCTCGGCGATCGGGTGATGACGGCCACAGTGATAGCAGTAGGCGGTTTCGCGCATGTCCGTTCCAGTCCGGAAAACGACGCGAGGATCATCCCGCCGCTTTCTTACGCGCCGATGACAGCCGCCGCGCCGGTTTCCTGGCGCAGCCCGGCGACGTCGCGCGCGGGCGGCGCGCCGAACAGGCGGCTGTATTCGCGGCTGAACTGCGAGGGACTCTCGTAGCCGACGCGGAAGGCGGCGGTGGAGGCCTCCAGGCGTTCCGCCAGCATCAGCCGGCGGGCCTCGGTCAGGCGCAGCCATTTCTGGAACTGCAGCGGACTCATCGCGGTCAGCGCGCGGAAGTGGTGATGGAAGCTGGAGGCGCTCATCTGCACGTGGGCGGCCAGGTCGTCCACCCGCAACGGCCGGGCGTAGTGCGCCTTCAGCCAGTCGATGGCGCGCGCGATGCGGTGGCTCTGGCTGCCCACCGAGGCGATCTGGCGCAGGCGGGCACCCTGGTCGCCGGTGAGCAGGCGGTAGACGATTTCCCGCTCGATCAGCGGCGCGAGGACGGGCAGGTCGTCGGGGGTGTCGAGCAGATCCACCAGGCGCAGGACGGCGTCGAGCAGCGGCCGGGTGGCCTGGCCGAGGACCATCCCCCGGCAGGCCGGCTGCTCGCGCGGCGGCGGCAGGCTGCCATCGACCATCAGCTCGGTCACCATGCGCAGATCCAGTTTCAGCGCCAGCCCGAGATAGGGGGTGCGCGGCGTGGCCTCGATCACATCGGCGACCACCGGCAGGTCGAGCGAGGTGATCAGGAAGCGCCGCGCGTCGTAGATGTAGGCATCGCTGCCCAGGCGCACCCGCTTGGCGCCCTGGACGATCAGCGCCAGGCTGGGCGGGTAGAGGCAGCTCGCCGGCTCGCTCGGCGCCTCCCGGCGGAAGAAGGTCAGGGCCGGCGTGACCGCGACGGGCGAGTCCCCGGCGGCGGTCCATCGGGCAATGCGTGCCGCCAGGGTGGCGCGCACGTCCTCCAGCGCACCGGCCGGCGTCCCGGTCGGTTTTTCCTGTTCCGTCATCGTCTTTCCCCCATGCTTGCCGACGCCATGGTACGCCAGCCGCGCCCGTGGAAAACGGGGCCGCGCAGGATCGGGCAAGAATCCGACAGAATCGGTCTATCGTCCGCCCCCGGCGTCCGGGAAACAATAGGGGCCGCGAACAATCCCGACGGAGGCTCCCATGATCACGCTCGACATCAACGGCCAGCGCATCCCGGTCGATACCGACCCCGACACCCCGCTCCTGTGGGCGCTGCGCGACACCCTGCGCCTGACCGGCACCAAGTACGGCTGCGGCATGGCCCAGTGCGGGGCCTGCACGGTGCTGCTCGACGGCCAGCCGGTGCGTGCCTGCAGCACGCCGGTGTCCGCCGCGGCCGGCGGCAAGGTGCGCACCATCGAGGGCGTCGACCGCACGCCGGTCGGCCTGGCGGTGCAGGCAGCCTGGGAACGGCTCGACGTGGTCCAGTGCGGCTACTGCCAGTCCGGCCAGATCATGAGCGCCACCGCCCTGCTCGAACGCAACCGCGCCCCCACCGACGCCGAGATCGACGAGGCGCTGGGCGGCAACCTCTGCCGCTGCGCCACCTACGTGCGCATCCGCGCCGCCATCCACGAAGCCGCCCGCGCGCTGGCCTGAGCAAGGAGACCGTCATGAGTTCACTGGAATCGAAGCCGCCCGTCGCGCCCGGCGATCCCGCCGGGACCCTCGAGAACGTCAGCCGCCGCCATTTCCTGCAGGGCAGCGCCGGGCTGACCCTGGGCATCTACCTGGCGCTGCCGCCGGCCGTCGCCCGCGAACAGGCGGCCGGCGCGGCGCCCTTCTCGCCGAACGCCTTCCTGCGCATCGGCGAGGACGACCGCGTCACGGTGATCGCCAAGCATCTGGAGATGGGCCAGGGCACCTACACGGGACTGGCCACCCTGGTCGCCGAGGAACTCGACGCCGACTGGGCGCAGGTGCGGGTCGAGGGTGCGCCGGCCAACGCCGTGCGCTACAACAACCTGTTCTGGGGCCCCAACCAGGGCACCGGCGGCAGCACCGCGATGGCCAACTCCTGGGAGCAGCTGCGCAAGGCCGGCGCCTCGGCGCGCGCCATGCTGGTCGCCGCCGCCGCCGAGGAATGGCGGGTACCCGCCGGCGAGATCGTGGTGCGCAGCGGCACCCTGGCCCACCCGCCGACGCAGCGCCAGGCAAGCTTCGGTCGCCTGGCCGGCGCGGCGGCCCGGCAGCCGCTGCCGGCGACGGTGCGGCTGAAGGACCCGGCGGAATTCCGCCTGATCGGCCGGCGCGTGCCGCGCAAGGACAGCGCCGAGAAGGTCAGCGGCAAGGCCGTATTCACGCAGGACATCCATCTGCCGGGGATGCTCACCGCCGTGGTGGCCCATCCGCCGCGCTTCGGCGCCCGCGTGCAGTCCTTCGACGCCACCGCGGCGCGGGCGGTGAAGGGCGTCGAGGCGGTGGTGGAGATTCCCGGCGGTGTCGCCGTGCTGGCGAAGGACACCTGGAGCGCGAAGCAGGGGCGCGACGCCCTGCGCGTCGAGTGGGACGAAAGCCGGGCCTTCCGGCTGGGCAGCGAGGAGATTCGCGCCCGCTACCACGCGCTGGCCGAAACCCCGGGCGCCGTGGCTCGGCAGGAGGGCGACGCGGCGCAGGCGCTGGCCGGCGCGGCGCGCACCCTGGAGGCCGCCTACGACTTTCCCTTCCTCGCCCATGCGGCGATGGAGCCGATGAACTGCGTGGTGCGCCTGGGTCCGGACAGCTGCGAGATCTGGAACGGCGAGCAGTTCCACACCGGCGACCAGAAAGCCCTCGGTGCCCTGCTCGGCCTGCCGCCGGAGAAGATCACCATCCACATGCTGTATGCCGGCGGCAGCTTCGGGCGGCGCGCCAGCAAGGATTCCGACTATCTCCTGGAGGCGGTGCACATCGCCCGGGCAATCGGCGGCCGCGCCCCGGTCAAGCTGGTCTGGCTGCGCGAGGACGACATGCGCGCCGGCTACTACCGCCCGGCCTTCCACCACCGCCTGCGTGCTGGGCTGGATGGCGACGGACGGCTGGTGGCCTGGCGGCACCGCCTGGTCGGGCAGTCGATCATGGCCGGCTCGCCCTTCGAAGCGATGCTGGTCAAGGACGGCATCGACACGGTCTCGGTCGAGGGGGCAGCCAACCTGCCTTACCGCATCCCCCACCTGCGCGTCGAGCTGCACACTCCCACCGACATCGGCGTCCCGGTGCTGTGGTGGCGTTCGGTCGGCTCCACCCACACCGCCTTCTCCACCGAGTGCTTCATCGACGAGCTGGCGCAGGCGGCGGGCGCCGACCCGGTGGCCTGGCGGCTGGCCATGCTCGACGCGCATCCGCGCCATGCCGGCGTGCTGCGCCTGGCCAGCGAGCGGGCCGGCTGGGGACAGCCGCTGCCGGCGGGGCAGCCGGGAGAGCGCCGGGGACGGGGCGTGGCGGTGCACGAATCCTTCCAGACCTTCGTCGCCCAGGTGGCGGAAGTCACGGTGCGGGCCGACGGCAGCTTCCGCGTGGACCGCGTGGTCTGCGCGGTGGACTGCGGGATCGCCATCAATCCGGACGTCATCCGGGCGCAGGTGGAAGGCAGCGTCGGCTTCGCCCTCACCGCCATGCTGCACGGCGCCATCACCCTGGAGGAAGGACGGGTGGTGCAGTCGAACTTCCACGACTATCCGTTGCTGCGGATCGGCGAGATGCCGCGCGTCGACGTGCACATCGTGGCCTCCGCCGCCAATCCCACCGGGATCGGCGAGCCGGCGGTGCCGCCGCTGGCGCCGGCGGTGGCCAACGCCCTCGCGGCAGCCACCGGCAAGCGCGTGCGCAGCCTGCCGGTCGATCCCGCACTGCTGAAGGCATGAGCATGGAACGGCCAACGGGAATCGACGGCACCGACCTGCAGGTGCTTGCCGCCGCCGGCCGCTGGGCAGCGGCGGGACATCGCTTCGCGCTGGTGACGGTGGCCCGCACCTGGGGCTCGGCGCCGCGCCCGCCGGGCGCCTGGCTGGCGCTGCGCGACGACGGACGGGTGGAGGGCTCGGTGTCCGGCGGCTGCATCGAGGACGACCTGATCGCCCGCATGCGGGCCGGCGAGTTCGCCGGCGACCGCCCGCTGCGGCAGGTGTACGGCGTGACCCGCGAGGAGGCCGCCCGCTTCGGCCTGCCCTGCGGCGGCACCCTCGAGCTGGTGGTGGAACCGGCGCCCGACGCCGCGCTGCTGGCGGACCTGGCCGGGCGCCTGGCCGGTCGCCAGCTGGCCCGGCGCACGGTGGACCTGGCGAGCGGCAGCGTCAGCGTCGGCGCGGCCAGCCGCGGCGACGCCATGCACTGGGACGGCAACCGCCTGACCACCGTGCACGGCCCGCAGTGGCGTCTGCTGATCATCGGCGCCGGGCAGATCTCCCGCTACCTCGCCGGCATGGCCCGGGCGCTCGACTACGACGTCACCGTCTGCGACCCGCGCGAGGAATACACGCCCGGCTGGGACGTTCCCGGCACCCGCCTGGTCACCACCATGCCCGACGACACGGTGCTGGCCATGGCGCCGGACAGCCGCTGCGCCATCGTCGCGCTGACCCACGATCCCAAGCTGGACGACATGGCCCTGCTGGAGGCGCTCAAATCGCCGGCCTTCTACGTCGGCGCCCTGGGTTCGCGGCGCAACGACGCCCTGCGCCGGGCGCGGCTGGCCGAGCATTTCGACCTCAGCGATGCCGAGCTGGCGCGCCTGCACGGCCCGGTCGGCCTGCCGATCGGCAGCCGCACCCCGCCGGAGATCGCCGTGGCCATCCTGGCCGAAATGATCGCGGTGAAGAACGGCGCCGGCGATGCCGCGACGCGGCGGCCGGCGGACGCCCCCCGGGCGGCCGGCGCCCTTGCCGCGCCATGACGCGGATCGCCGGCCTGCTGCTGGCGGCCGGACGCGGCCGCCGCTTCGGCAGCGACAAGCTGCTGCACCCCCTGCCCGACGGCGAACCCGTCGTGCTGGCCAGCGCGCGCAGCCTGCGCACGGCGCTGACGCGCGCGGTGGCCCTGGTGCGTCCCGACCAGCCGCTGCTGGCGGCACGCCTCGCAGCGCTCGGCCTGGAGGTGGTCGAGGTGGGCGACGCCGATGCCGGAATGGGGCACACCCTGGCTGCCGGTGTCGCCGCCACCGCCGACGCCGACGGCTGGGTGGTCGCCCTCGGCGACATGCCCCGGCTGGCGCCCGCCACCACGGCCCGGGTCGCCGCCGCACTGGCGGCCGGCGCCTCGATCGCCGCGCCCGTCCACGCCGGCCGGCGCGGCCACCCGGTCGGCTTTGCCGGCGAGTGGCGGACGGCGCTCGGCGCGCTGCGCGGCGACGCCGGCGCCCGCCACCTCCTGGCCGCCCATGCGGCGCGCATCACCGCGCTGGCGGTGGACGATCCGGGCTGCCTGCTCGACGTGGACACCCCGGCCGATCTGGCGTCCCTCGCCCCACCGGCCTGAGGCGCTGCCCAATCGCGCCAGACGCGCAGCGGCAGGGGGCCCCGGGCATTGCGCCGCGCGCGGCGGACCGGGGAAGCCTCCGCGCCGTATATAATGCCGGGTTTGATTCAGCGCGGAAGCAATCATCATGGAAGCGGAACAACTCAATGCCCTCTCCAACCGGCTCGCGGACCTCGCCCAGCGGGCCGCCGAGCTACGGAGGTATCTTTGACTACGATCAGAAGAAGGATCAGCTGAACGCCGTTTCGCGCGAGCTCGAGGACCCGAAGGTCTGGGACAACGCCGAGCGCGCGCAGGAGCTCGGCAAGGAGAAAAAGTCGCTGGAAGGCGTCGTGCTGGTGCTCGACCGCGTCGGCGACGGCCTCAAGGACGCCGGCGAGCTCTTCGAGATGGCGCGCGAGGAGAACGATGACGACACGCTGAACGCCGTGCTGGTCGACGTCGACGGCATCGAGAAGGACATTGCCAGCCTCGAGTTCCGCCGCATGTTCAACAATCCGGCCGATCCGCTCAACTGCTTCGTCGACATCCAGGCCGGCGCCGGCGGCACCGAGGCGCAGGACTGGGCGTCGATGCTCCTGCGCATGTACGTGAAGTACGGCGAGCGCAAGGGCTTCGGCGTCGAGGTGCTGGAAGAATCCGAGGGCGACGTCGCCGGGATCAAGACGGCGACCATCAAGCTCAGCGGGGAATACGCCTACGGCATGCTGCGCTCGGAATCGGGCATCCACCGCCTGGTGCGCAAGTCGCCCTTCGACTCGAACGCCCGGCGTCACACCAGCTTCTGCTCGGTGTTCGCCTACCCCGAAATCGACGATTCCTTCGAGATCGAGATCAACCCGGCCGACCTGCGCGTGGATACCTACCGCGCCTCGGGCGCCGGCGGCCAGCACATCAACAAGACCGACTCGGCGGTGCGCATCACGCACATTCCGTCGGGCATCGTCGTGCAGTGCCAGAACGACCGCTCGCAGCACCGCAACCGCGCCGAGGCCATGGCCATGCTGAAATCGCGCCTGTACGAAGCGGAGATCCGCAAACGCCAGGCCGAGCAGCAGAAGCTCGAGGACGCCAAGACCGACATCGGCTGGGGCCACCAGATCCGCTCCTATGTCCTCGATCAGTCGCGCATCAAGGATCTGCGCACCAACGTCGAAGTCGGCAACACCCAAGGGGTGCTCGACGGCGACCTCGACCAGTTCATCGAAGCCAGTCTGAAACAGGGAGTCTGAACCGTGCCCAGGACACTCACCGCCCGCCTCGCCGTCCTTTCCCTCACCCTGACCCTCGCCGGCGGCGCCCTCGCGGCCGACGCCGCCAGCCTCGCCGGCCAGCAGCCGGAAGCGCTGCTGCGGACCGCGCCGGCGTTCGCCAAGGCCTACCGGCAGCTGGCCAGGACCGCCGAGCTGCCGGCGTGGACCCGGCGCCTGGCGGCCGGCACGCCGGCCGAGGCGGTGCGGATCGGCAACCGTGACTATCTCCTGACCTCCGCCTGCAGCCAGCGCGGCTGTCTCGACGAGCGCCTGTACCTGCTGTTCGATCCCGGCACGCGGACCCTCCACGGCTTCTTCTTCCTGCCCCCGCAGCCGGACCAGCCGGGCGATGCGCGCATGGCGTTCTCGCAGTGGCTCGGCAAGCCGGGCAAGGAGATCGCCGATTTCCTGATGGCGCGGGCCATGCAGGATGTCCAGGCCGCCCTGCCGGCCAATCACTGATCACTTGACTGCGAGACAGACCATGTCCGAACAGACCCAGACCCCCGCCGCGCCGCAGCACGACGACAACCACATCATCGCCGAGCGCCGCCAGAAGCTGGCCGAATGGCGCCAGCGCGGCGGCGCCTTCCCGAACGACTTCTCGCGCGAGAACACCGCCGCCAAGCTCGACGAGCTGTACGGCGAGAAGGACGCCGAAACGCTCGAGGGCATGCCCGTCGAGGTGCGCGTGGCCGGCCGCATGATGCTCAAGCGCGTGATGGGCAAGGCCGCCTTCGCCACCCTGCAGGACCTTTCCGGCCGCATCCAGATCTACGTCGCGCGCGACGCCGTCGGCGAGGATGTCTATGCCGACTTCAAGCACTGGGACCTCGGCGACATCCTCGGCGTCGTCGGCACCCTGATGAAGACCAAGACCGGCGAGCTGACCGTCAAGGCCGCCGAGATCCGCCTGCTCTCCAAGTCGCTGCGTCCGCTGCCCGAGAAGTTCCACGGCCTCTCCGACGTCGAGCAGAAGTACCGCATGCGCTACCTCGACCTGATCACCAACGAGCAGTCGCGCTTCACCTTCGTGGCGCGCAGCCGGATGATCCAGTCGATCCGCAACTACATGATCGGCCACGGCTTCCTCGAGGTCGAGACGCCGATGATGCACCCCATCCCCGGCGGCGCGGCGGCCAAGCCGTTCAAGACGCACCACAATGCGCTGGACATGGAGCTCTACCTGCGCATCGCGCCCGAGCTGTACCTCAAGCGCCTGGTCGTCGGCGGCTTCGAGAAGGTGTTCGAGGTGAACCGGAATTTCCGCAACGAGGGCATCAGCCCGCGGCACAACCCCGAGTTCACCATGATGGAGTTCTACGAGGCCTACACCGAATACCGGAAGCTGATGGACTTCACCGAGGGCCTGCTGCGCCATGCCGCGCGCGAGGCGCTGGGCACCGAGGTGTTCGAGTACCAGGGCCGCACGCTCGACCTCTCGAAGCCCTTCCACCGGCTGACCATCGTGCAGGCGATCCGCAAGTACCACCCGGGCTTCAGCGAAGCCGAACTGGCCGACCCCGAGTGGCTGAAGGCGAAGATCAAGGCCTTCGGCGAGCCGCTCAAGCCGGGCGGCCTCGGCAGCCTGCAGCTGCAGCTCTTCGAGGCCTGTGCCGAGGCCGAGCTGTGGGAGCCGACCTTCATCATCGACTACCCGGTCGAGGTTTCGCCGCTGGCCCGCGCCTCCGACAGCAACCCGGAGATCACCGAGCGCTTCGAGCTGTTCATCGTCGGCCGCGAGATCGCCAACGGTTTCTCCGAGCTCAACGACCCCGAGGACCAGGCCGCCCGCTTCATGGAGCAGGCCAAGGCCAAGGACGCCGGCGACGAGGAGGCGATGTACTACGACGCCGACTTCATCCGCGCCCTCGAATACGGCCTGCCCCCGACCGGCGGCTGCGGCATCGGCATCGACCGGCTGGTGATGCTGCTGACCGACAGCGCGAACATCCGGGACGTGATCCTCTTCCCGCAGATGCGTCCCGAGTGAGGGTGAAGCGGCCACGCCCGATCCCGTGGCCCGCCCCGGCCACCCGAGCCGGGACGGGGTCGCCGTGACCGGCGCCGGCACCGACCCGGCGCTGGTCGCCGCCGCCGAGGCGGCGCTGGCGGCACAGCCGACGCGGCGCACGGTGCTGGTCGAGCACGCCGGCCGGCGCTACATCGCCAAGCGCCTGGCCGAACGGCCGCGCCGGCTGACGCAGACGCTGTTCATGCGCTGGCTGGTCAAGCGCATCACCGGGCAACCGCTGCCGCTGCGCACCCTGGCGCTTTCGGAAGCGGCGTACAGCATGGACTTCGAGGCGCGGCGCATCGCGGCGCTGGCGGCCGCCGGCGCGCGCGTGCCGCGCCTCGCCCACCGCAGCGACGGCTACCTGCTGCTGGAGCACTGCGGCACCGTCGCCGCCGAACACCTCGAACGCTGGACGCCGGAGGAATGGCGGACGATGCTGCCGCGCCTCGCCGCCGAGCTGGGCGCCTTCCACCGCGCCGGCCTGTGGCACGGCGGCGCGCAGCTCAAGAACATCACCCTCGAGGACGGCGTGTCCACGCGCATCGACTTCGAGGAGAACTTCGGCGAATTCCTGCCGCTGCCGGTGGTCCAGACGACCGACCTGGCGCTCTTCCTGAATTCCGTCTCGCTGGCCGGGCCGATCGACGAGGCCGAATCCCGCCGCCTGCTGCCCGCTCTGCTCGCCGCCTACTTCGCGGCGCACTCGCCCGAGGGCGGCAACGCGGTGCGCGCGGTGCTGGCGCGCGCGCTCCCCTGGCTGCGCCGTCTGAGCCGCCTGGCGCGGCCGTTCCGGCGCTTCTCGCGCAAGGGCAT
>JAPKHL010000010.1 GCA_026646875.1 Rhodocyclaceae bacterium
GCCGCAGCGCTGACTGCTTCAGCCTTCTCGCGGGCGAGTGCCGCATCGTGACGCATGGGGGCAATCAAGGCGAACCATAACAGGGCGGCTGTCGTCCCCGCGAGACCGAAGCGCCCGGCATTGCCCATCGCGCGACCGGACAATTTGAGCACGGTAGCACCGGCGCTCGCGGCGAAAAGGAACACGAACAGCGCAACGAACCCGGCCCAGATGTAGTCGTTCGGCGAAATCGAATGCCAGAACGAGCGCGTCGCCCAGACACCGAAGCCGCCCCCGGCGATCACGACGAAGATCCGCCACAGCATGGGAACGTCGCGCGCCGCCTCGTCGACGCAAAGCTCTGCCTGTTTTTTCACCGAACGCTCCTGCCATCCTTCATGGTCGAAGAATCAGTCATGCACTACGCGCGTGGCATGGTAACGGACCATGCGTGCCCCGTGGGCGTCCGTCACGGCGTTATCGCATCCGCTTCCAGCGCGAGGCCTTCGGCGTCCTCCGGATTCGCGGTCGCTCGCGACATCCTTGCCGGGCGCACCGACAAAAAACCCCCGCCGCTCAGTTGCAACCGAGCTGGCGGGGGTTTGCGGATTGCGACAGTCACCCGGGCTCAACCGGGCATGCCGGTCGATGCTCGTCGATTACATCTCGACCGTTTCCGCCACTTCCACGAACGCCGGAATCTGGTCGAAGTTCATGTAGCGGTAGATGTCGGCAGCCTTGGCGTTCACCACCTGGATCTGCTCCATGTACTCGGCCACGGTCGGGATCTTGCCCATCAGCGCGCACATCGCGGCCAGCTCGGCGGAGCCCAGGAAGACCTGGGTGTCGATGCCGAGGCGGTTCGGGAAGTTGCGCGTCGAGGTCGACATGGCGGTCGAGCCCTTGCGGATCTGCGCCTGGTTGCCCATGCACAGCGAGCAGCCCGGCATTTCCATGCGGGCGCCGGCCTTGCCGAGAACGCTGTAGTAGCCTTCCTCGGTGAGGATCAGCGCGTCCATCTTGGTCGGCGGGGCGATCCACAGGCGGGTCGGGATGTCCGACTTGCCTTCGAGCACCTTGCCGGCAGCGCGGAAGTGGCCGATGTTGGTCATGCACGAGCCGACGAAGACTTCATCGATCTTGGTGCCGGCGACTTCGGAGAGCACCTTCACGTCGTCCGGGTCGTTCGGGCAGGCGCAGATCGGCTCGGTCACTTCGGCCAGGTCGATCTCGATCACGGCGGCGTACTGGGCATCGGCGTCGGCCTTCAGCAGCGTGCCGTTGGCGATCCAGTCCTCCATGGCCTTGATGCGGCGCTTGAGCGTGCGCGCGTCCTGGTAGCCCTCGGCGATCATCCACTTCATCAGCGTGATGTTCGAGCGCATGTACTCGACGATCGGCTCCTTGTTCAGGGCGATCGCGCAGGCGGCGGCGGAGCGCTCGGCGGCGGCGTCGGACAGCTCGAAAGCCTGTTCGACCTTCAGATCCGGCAGGCCTTCGATTTCGAGGATGCGGCCGGAGAAGACGTTCTTCTTGCCCTTCTTCTCGACGGTCAGCAGGCCGGCCTTGATGGCGTACAGCGGAATCGCGTTAACGAGGTCGCGCAGCGTGATGCCGGGCTGCATCTTGCCCTTGAAGCGGACCAGCACCGATTCCGGCATGTCCAGCGGCATGACGCCGGTGGCAGCGGCAAAGGCGACCAGGCCGGAGCCGGCCGGGAAGGAGATGCCGATCGGGAAGCGGGTGTGCGAGTCGCCGCCGGTGCCGACGGTGTCGGGCAGCAGCAGGCGGTTCAGCCAGGAGTGGATGACGCCGTCGCCCGGACGCAGCGCAACGCCGCCACGGGTCGAGATGAAGGACGGCAGTTCGCGGTGCATCTTGACGTCGACCAGCTTCGGATAGGCCGCGGTGTGGCAGAAGGACTGCATCACCAGGTCGGCCGAGAAGCCGAGGCAGGCCAGATCCTTCAGTTCGTCGCGGGTCATCGGGCCGGTGGTGTCCTGGGAACCGACGGTGGTCATCTTCGGCTCGCAATACGTGCCCGGCAGGATGCCCTTGCCTTCCGGCAGGCCACAGGCGCGGCCGACCATCTTCTGCGCCAGCGAGTAGCCCTTGCCCGGATCGTTCGGCTGCTGCGGCAGACGGAACAGGGTGGAGGCCGGCAGGCCCAGCGCCTCGCGCGCCTTGGCGGTGAGGCCACGGCCGATGATCAGCGGGATGCGGCCGCCAGCGCGGACTTCGTCGAGGATGACCAGGGTCTTCAGCTGCGATTCGGCGATGGTGACGCCGTTCTTGGTGGCGGTGACCTTGCCGGTGGCGGAATCGATCTTCAGTTCGATCTCGTCGCCCATGTCCATCTGGCCGGCATCGATCTCGATCGGCAGTGCGCCGGCATCTTCCATCGTGTTGAAGAAGATCGGGGCGATCTTGGAACCCAGGCAGACGCCGCCGAAGCGCTTGTTCGGAACGAAGGGAATGTCTTCGCCGGTGAACCACAGCACCGAGTTGGTGGCGGACTTGCGCGAGGAGCCGGTGCCGACCACGTCACCGACGTAGGCGATCAGGTTGCCCTTGGCAGCGAGCTTTTCCAGCTGCTTGATCGGGCCGCGGGTGCCCGGTTCGTCGGCCTCGATGCCCGGACGCGGGTTCTTCAGCATGGCCAGCGCGTGCAGCGGGATGTCCGGACGCGACCAGGCATCCGGGGCCGGCGACAGGTCGTCGGTGTTGGTTTCGCCGGTCACCTTGAAGACGGTCAGCTTCTGCGAGGCCGGCACTTCCGGACGCGAGGTGAACCACTCGGCGTCGGCCCACGACTGCATCACGGCCTTGGCGTTGGCGTTGCCCTTCTTGGCGAGCTCGGCGACATCGTGGAAATAGTCGAACACCAGCAGGGTCTTCTTCAGGCCCTCGGCGGCGACGCTGCCGCAGGTCGGACAGGCGAGCAGGTCGATCAGCGGCTTGACGTTGTAGCCGCCGAGCATGGTGCCGAGCAGTTCGGTGGCCTTTTCCTTCGAGATCAGGGCGCAGGATTCCTCGCCCTTGGCCACCTTGGCCAGGAACTCGGCCTTCACCTTGGCGGCGTCATCCACGCCGGCCGGCACGCGATAGGTGATCAGCTCGACCAGGAAAGCCTCTTCGCCGGCCGGCGGATTCTTCAGCAATCCGACCAGATCGGCGGTCTGCTGCTTCGACAGCGGCAGGGGCGGGATGCCAAGCGCGGCGCGCTCGGCGACGTGGGCACGGTAGGATTCCAGCACGGCGACGTCCTTTCTCAAAGGTTGCACTAGGGCGAAACGGAAATTGTACTGCAAGGCCCGGACGGCACTGCGCGAGAGAAAGGGGGCCGGGAAGATCCCGGACGGGCTCCGGAACGCAGTCCGAACAAGTCTTATATATTTTATAAGTTACACACCCGGATGTGAAGGACCCCGGCGCATTGCCCGCCGTTCCTGCCGTGAAAAACCACCAGGATGACGCGCGCGGAAGCCGCCCAGAAAGGGGGAAGGAAACTCAGGCGGCGACCAGGACGATCTCCGTGCCGCCGTAGCTGACGGTCTGCCCGGGGCGCAGCTTGGCCCGCTTGCGCGATTCCGGGACACCATCGACGCGCACCGCGCCGGCCTCGATCTCGGCGTGCGCGAAACCGCCGGAAGGACACAGGCCGGTGGCCTTGAGCAGCTGGTCGAGCTGGATGTGATCGCCGCGCACGGCAAACTGGAGGGACATGGGAGGGCTTTCGGTGAAGGGGAGTCGACGGGAAATCGGCAGGAACGGCGGCTGACGGCGTGACCGGTTCAACCGCGCGGGGAAAGCGCCAGCGGCGGCAGGCCGTGGCGTCGGCGCGCCCGGTCGCAGGCATCGTCGCCGATGCCGAGCGGTGCGTACGGCGCGAAATCCCGGCAAGGTCCGGGACGCCGCTCGTAGATGGTGCACTGCACGGCCACGCCGACCTCGCCGGCCAGGGCGGCGCAGCGCGGCGGCGCGTCGTCGGTGCCGCGCATGCGGCAAAGGCTGGCGGTCAGGGGCAAGGCCAGCGTGGCCGGAACGCCGGTGCGCTCGTCCATCTCGGAGACATGGAAGTCGACGCGAAAGGCGGCGCAGCAAGCGCCGCAGGAGAGGCAGGCGGGAGCGGACATGGGGCGTGCAGAGAAAACCGGGCCGGGGCGGCAATGTAGCGGCTGCGCCCCCCCCTGGCAAGGCCGGCGGGCGGTCAGCCGCGCGCGTGCGTGCGCACGAAATCGACCGCCGGCCCGACCACCGCCGGATCGCGCAGGATGCGCCGGTGTCCGAGTCCCCCGGTGGCCAGCAGGCGCGCGCCGGACCAGTGTGCGGCCAGCCGTTCGCCGGCGGCGAAGGGCACTTCGCGGTCGTCGCGGTCATGCACGATCAGGGCCGGGATGCGCTGCTGGGCCGCCAGCGCGCCGCCCTCGAGATCCTTCCAGGCCACGCCGAGACGGCGCTCGAGGTGGCGCTGCATGGCATCGCGCACGCGTTCGCTGACATTGAGCTGGCGCGCGAAATAGCGCGAATAGGCGTCGAAATCGGTTGGCGCGGCGACGGTCACCACGGCGGCCGGCGCGATCCAGCCCTGCGTCAGCGCGTAGCTGGTCGCGGCACCGCCGAGCGAATGGGCGATCACCGCCTGCACGCCGCCCACCGCACCGGCCACCGCCCGGACCGCCTGCGCAAAATGCAGCATCGAGGCATAACGGTGCTCGGAGAATCCGTGCGCTGGCGCATCGAGCGCCACCACGTCGAAACCGGCATCGAGCAGCGGCTGGATGAAGGCGTGCAGCTGCGTGCCGCGTCCGCCCCAGCCGTGCATCAGCAGCACGCGCGGCGCGCCCTCGCCGTCCGCACTGCCGGGCGCGGCCCAGCGCCAGGCGGCGATGCGGCCGTGGCGGCCGCGCACGTCGACGGTCCGGGCCCGCGCCAGCCAGGCCTGCTCGACCGGCGGATGCGGATGCCGGGGCGGCGTGCAGAACAGGTGCGTCGCCCAGCGCCGGGCAAGTCCCGGCGCCAGCCGCGAGGTCAGGCCGAGCCCGACGCGGCGCGCCGCGAAGACGAGGGCCGCCGCGCCACGCGGCGCGGGAAGGGCGGAATCGGTGCCGGCAACCGGCCGGCCGGAGGAAGTGCGCATGACGGAGCGTCGCTGCCTTTCTTGAGAACGAGGGAAGGGATGACCGAGGGAACCCCGTTATAGCGCAAACGATCGTTTGAATTCAAGCGCACACCGCACCGGGCGCGGCCGCTGCGCCCGCCCCCACCGCGCCTCACCCCGCCCGCGGCAGCCAGAGTACCGCGCGCAGGCCGCCCGCCGGCCGGTTCTCCAGATGCACCTCGCCGCCGTGGTCGCGGGCGATCTGCCGGACAATCGCCAGGCCGAGTCCGACGCCGCCGGTTTCCCGGCTGCGCGACGACTCCAGCCGGTAGAAGGGCTCGAACACCCGCGCCAGTTCCTCCGCCGGCAACCCCGGGCCAGCGTCGTCGACGTGGATCAGGCAGCCGTCTCGCGCCAGCTCGACGCCGACGCTCGCCTGCCCGCCGTATTTCAGGGCATTGTCGACCAGATTGCCGAGGGCCCGCCGCAGGGCCTGCGGGCGCCCCTGGATGCGCAACGACTCGGGCGCGCTCAGCGGAACGCGCTCGCCGATCTCGGCGTAGTCGTCGACCAGGCTTTCCAGCAGGGCGGTCAGGTCGAGCGGCTGCACCGCCTCGTCCGCCGCCCGTCCGTGCAGGAAGTCGAGGGCGCTGTCGAGCATTCCCTGCATCTCGTCGAGATCGCGCGCGAAACGCTCGCGCAGGCGCGGATCGGCCAGCATCTCGCTGCGCAGGCGCAGGCGCGTCACCGGCGTCTTCAGATCGTGCGACACCGCCGCGAGAAAGCGCTCGCGCTCCTCGATGCCCGTGCTGATGCGCTGCTGCATGGCGTTGAACGCCCGCACCGCCGTGCGCACCTCGAGCGGCCCGGCCTCGGGCAGCGGTGGCCGCTTGAGATCGACGGCCAGCGTGTCGGCGGCGCGGGCCAGCTCGGTCAGCGGCCGGATCGCCATCCGCGCGATCAGCCAGACCAGCACGAACACCGTCAACAGCATCAGCCCGAGCGTCATGAAATGGTGCACCGGCAGCGCGAAGATCTCCTCCGGCGCCTGCCCGTGGATGCGCAACCAGTTGCCCGACGAGAGGCGCAGGTAGAGGTCGAAGGCGAAGGCGGTGCGATCGGGCACCCGCACCGCGTGCACGACGACCTCGCGGCCGAGCGTCTCGCGCACGCGGGCGAGGAATCCGGAATCGTCACCCGGGGCGGCGGCAGCGGCAACCTTACCGGAGATCCCGGCGGCCGGTGGCGCCGCACCGATGGCCAACTGCTGGCGCGGCAGGCTGAGCAGGCGTGCCAGCCCGGCCTGCCCGGTGGCCGGCTGGTGGTCGATGGCGCGGTAGACGGCGGCCACGCGCTGGGCGAATTCGCCGCTGACGGTGCGTGCGATGACCCGCTGCCGCTCGACCAGGTGCAGCGTGGCGCCAATCAGCTGCGCGACGATCAGCCCTCCCGCCATCAGCAGCAGCAGGCGGCCGAACAGGGTGCGCGGCAGCAGCCTCACGGCGTGCCCGTCACCGTGCTGGCCAGCACGTAGCCCTCGCCGCGCACGGTCTTGATCAGCGCCGGCTCGCGGCTGTCGTCGCGCAGGCGCTTGCGCAGCCGGCCGACGAGCACGTCGATGCTGCGGTCGAAGAGCACCGTCTCGCGCCCGTTGGCGAGCTCGAGCAGCTGCTCGCGGCTCATCACGCACTGCGGATGATCCAGGAACACGCGCAGCAGCCGGTACTCGGCGCCGGACAGCGGCACCACCAGGCCGTCCGGCGCGCGCACGCTGCGCGCCGCCACGTCGAGCGTCCACCCGGCGAAGCCCAGGGTGCGCACCTCGGAGGCCGCCATGTTCGCCGGCAGCGCCTGCGCGCGCCGCACGATGCTGCGGATGCGGGCAAGCAGCTCGCGCGGATTGAAGGGCTTGGCGAGATAGTCGTCGGCGCCCATCTCCAGCCCGACGATGCGATCGACCTCGTCGCCGCGCGCGGTGAGCATCAGCACCGGCAGGTTGGAGCGCGCGCGCAGCTCGCGGCACAGGCTCAGGCCGTCCTCGCCGGGCAGCATCAGGTCGAGGATCACCAGATCGATGCGGTTCTCCTCCAGCGCGCGGCGCATCGCGCGGCCGTCGGCCACGGCGCTGACCCGGTAGCCGGCCTGCTCGAGGTACTCGCCGAGCAGCTGGCGGATTTCGCGGTCGTCGTCGACGACCAGCAGGTGGTCTCGATGGGCAGTCATGGGCCGACAGCCTACCCGATCGCCGCCGGCGCGGGGTCCGCGTCGAGCGGCCGGCCCTCGCCGGCCTCCTCCTCGGTGCGTCCGTCGCGGATGCGGTAGAGGCGGCGGAAGGTCGGAATGATCTTCTCGTCGTGCGTCACCACGACGATCGCCGCGCCGTAGCGCTGCGCCATCTCGCCGAGGATGCGCATGACCGCCAGTGCGCGGGTCGAATCGAGCGGCGCGGTCGGTTCGTCGGCGAGGATCACCGGCGGCCGGTTGATCAGCGAGCGCGCGATGGCCACCCGCTGCTGCTCGCCCCCGGAAAGTTGCGAAACACGCACACCGCTGCGGTGGCCGACGTCGAGCGCCGCGATCAGCTCGCGGGCCCGGCTGCGCGCCTGCGCGTCCGGCACCCCGGCGAGCATCGGCAGGAGGGCGACGTTGTCGACCACGTCGAGGAAAGGGATCAGGTAGGGCGCCTGGAAGATGAAGCCGATCCGGTCGCGGCGCAGCGCGCGCAGGTCGGCGATCCGCCAACCGCCCCGGGCGCCGTCGAAGATCGTCTCGCCGGCCAGCTCGATGCGGCCGTCGGTGGGCTCGATCACCGCGCCCAGGCACTTGAGCAGGGTGCTCTTGCCCGAACCGCTCGGCCCCACCAGACCGATCACCTCGCCGCGCCGGACGGTCATGTCGACGCCGCGCAGGGCTGGCACGGCGGTGCTGCCCCGGCCGTAGGTCTTGGTCAGCCCGGACAGGCGGATCGCCACGTCGTCGCCGGGGAGGCTGGCCGGCGCGCTCATCCGCCGATCGCCTCGGCCGGGTCGACCCGCAGCGCGGCGCGAATGGCCAGGCTGCTGGCCAGCGTGCACACGCCGAGGGTGGCCAGCAGGCCGCGCGCAGCATCGCCCGCCGTGAGCAGCACGGTCTTGGGGAAGAACGGCGCCCACAGCGTCGCCGCGCCCTCGCCCACGGCGAATCCGATCAGCCCGAGGGCCAGCGCCTGCTGCAGCACCAGCGCGGCGATGCTGCGGTCGCGCGCACCGATCAGCTTGAGCACCGCGATCTCGCGCTGCTTGTTCAGGGTCATCGTGTAGATGATGAAGGCCACGATGGCCGCGCTGACCACCGCGAGGATCGCCAGGAACATGCCGATCTGCCGGGCCGAGGTGGCGATCAGGCGCGCCACGAGGATTTCCTCCATGTCCTCCCGCGACCAGGCGGTAAGGTGCTTCCAGCGGCCGATCGCGGCCTGCACCTCGGCCACCGTGTGGCCGGGGGCGACACGCACCAGCACGGTATTGACGCTGCGGCTGGCGCTCTGGCCGGCGAGCACCGCGTCGAGCAGCCCCGGCACGCCGGGCCGGTTTAGCGCCGGATTGGCCTGGGTGCGCGCCCGCTCGGCGAGCAGGCTGTCGTTGTCCTTGAGGAACTGCACCTCCTGCGCGTCCTTCAGCGGAATGAACAGCATCGGATCGCCGGACGAGGAGGTGGCGCGCTGCGTCAGGCCGACCACCGCGTAGTCGTGCCGGCGGATGCGCACCGTATCGCCGACCCGCAGCCCCGTGGCCCGGTCGGCCACCGCCTCGTAGTGGCTGCGCAGCAGGGGGCGCCCGGCGACCAGCTGGGACGGCTCGCCCAGTCCGCCCGGCTCGACGCCGGCGAGCATCACCCGCACCTCGCGGCCATGCACCGGCACCTGCATGGTCAGGTAGGCCGCGTTGGCCACCTCCGCCACGCCGGGCAGCACGGCCAGCGTGCGCTGGAGGTCGTCGCGCAGCGAGGACGGCTCCGCCCAGGGGCCGAGCGTATCCTTCTGCACCACCCAGAGATCGGCCCCGGAGGCGGCGATCACCGCGCGTCCGTCGGCGACCATGCCGCGATAGACGCCGGCCATGGTCAGCGTGGCACCGATCAGCAGCCCCAGGCCGACACCGGTGAACAGGAAGCGTCCGAAATGCTGGGCGATGTCGCGTCCGGCCAGGTTGATCATCGCCGCCCCCTTACGCACCGCCGCGCGGCAAGCGCAGGCGGTCGCCGTCGTCGAGGGCACGCGCGCGTGCGGTGACCACCGCCGTGCCGGCGGGCAGTCCGTCGAGGATTTCCACCCCTTCGCCGGTGCGCACGCCCGGCCGCACAGGCACGAAGCGCGCCCGTCCATCGGCGGCGACGAACACCCCGCTCTGCCCGGCATGGCGGACCAGCGCGGCCGGCGGCACGACCACGCCGGCACGCCGCGGCGGCAGCGACAGCGTCACCTCGGCCAGCTCGTTGAGGGTCAGCCCGGACGGCGGCGCATCGAAGGCGATCATCGCCACGCGTTCCTCGGTGACCGCATCGGAAAGCGGCTCGATGCGCGCCACCCGCCCCGGCAGCGTCTCGCCCGGCCGGCTGCGCAGCACGATCGCAGCGGGCAGGCCGACCGCCAGCCCCGCCGAGCGGCCCTGATCGACCCGCACGCGCAACCAGAACGCAGCGTCGTCGGCCAGCCGCAGCACGGCCTGCCCGGCCACCGCCGTGCTGCCGGCCTCGATCTCGCGGGCGACGATCAGCCCGGCGGCGGGGGCGTGCAGGCGGGTATTGGCCAGCTGCCGCTCGAGCGCGGCAACCTCGGCCGCCAGGCGCTCGACCTCGGCGGCGGCGGCCTCGCGGCCGGCCAGGCTGCCGCGCCAGGCCGCCCCGGCGGCGCGCGCCTCGTGCGCCCGGGCGCGCTCGGCCTCGCCGCTGACGAAGCCCTGCGCGCGCAGCGCCGCAAAGCGTTGCGCGCTGGCCTCGGCCGTCAGGCGGCGGCTCTCGCTCTCCTCGACCTGCGCCTGCGCCGATGCCAGCGTCGCCCGGACACGGACCAGCGCGTGACGCGCGGCAGCCAGCCGCTCGCCGAGATCCACCGGGTCCATCTCCGCCAGCAGCTGCCCGGCGGCCACCGTGTCGCCCGGCTCGCCATGCACGCGCAGCACCCGCCCGGCCACGGTCGGTCCGACCAGGACGCTGCGCCGCGCCTCGACGAGTCCCAGGCCGAACAGGGTCGGCCGCAACTCGGCGGCCACGGCCTCGGCCGTCTCGACGGCGACCGCGCCCGGCCCGCCGCGCAGCAGGAGCGCGACGGCCAGGCCGGCAAGGAGAAGCCCGCCCGCCAGCCACAGGTGCCGGCGCTTGAGGGCGGAAAATCGGGGGATGGCGCGCATGACGGTATCCGCTCCGGACTCAGGCCTTGCCGCGCCCGAGGCCCATGCGCGCCAGCAGGCCGTCGCGCAGCACCACGTGGTGCCAGAGCGCCGCCAGCACGTGCAGGGCCACCAGCGCCATCAGCGCCCGCGCGGCCAGGCCATGCACCTTGCGCGGCATGAACTGGCGGAAATCCTCGGGCAGGGCTCCGCCGGCGAAGACCGCCGCGAAGGCGCCGCTCTGCACCGCCAGCATGACGCCGCTGAAGGCGAGCAGCAGAAGCAGCAGGTTGAGCGCCACGTGCCCGGCGCGGACCGGCCGCGCCGCCGCCGGGGCCGGATGGCGCCGGGCAAGGATGAGACGCACTGCCACCAGCAGGGCGACGACACCGCCGAGCAGCATGTGGATGCGCAGGTTGCCGAGCTTCTGCGCGGTGTTCGGCAGCTCGGCCAGCACCAGCATGCCGGTCAGCAGCAGGAACACCGCCAGGGCGGCGACCAGCCAGTGCACGGCGATGCGGGGAAGGGCGTAGCGCAGGGACGACATGGGAGGCTCCCGAAAAAAAGCGATGACGCGATTTTCGGAAATCCCGGCGCCGCCGGGGCGGCGACTTGGTAACACACTATGTCAGGCGGAGCGTTGACACCGAGGCTTACCAAAAAGCTGCGGGGTGGGTACGGCCACCCCCCGCCGCGCGGGCGGCGGCCTCAGCCGGGATCGACGACGGCGCGGTAGAGCGGGTGCCCCGAATCCAGGTATTTGCGCTCGAAGGGCGTCAGCGGGGTTTCCGGCAGCCAGTCCTCGCAGCGGACCGGGCAGCCGCGCAGACGCTCGACCGCGAAGCAGAATTCCTCGACGTAGATGCGCCAGTTGCTGCGGCATTCGAGCACGCCGCCGAGGGCGAGCAGGTCGGGAAAGACGGCATGGCCGTGCCAGCGGCGGGCCAGGTGGCCGATCTTCGGCCAGGGGTTGGGATAGAGCAGGTAATGCCGTGCCAGGCGGACATCCGCCGCGCGCAGCAGGCGCCAGTAATCGACGAGATCGGCGCGCACCAGGTCGAGATTGTCCGGCAGCGTGCCGGCATCCTTGCCGTCGATGCGCCGGGCGAGGCGCGAGGCCGACTGGTCGACGCCGATCACGTAATGGTCGGGAAAGAGGCGCGCCAGCGCGATGCTGCTCTCGCCGACGCCGCAGCCGGCGTCGAGGATCAGCGGCGCCGTCGGAGCGAGCGCCGCGCGCCGCGCCATGCTGGCGGCGAAGGCGGTGCGGTTGTAGTCGGCGCAGGGCTTGCGGAAGGGCGCGCCGGCGTGGCGGTCGAGCAGCGTCGCGAGCTGCTCGTGGATGCCGCTCTGGGCGCTCTGCGGAATACGGGAGTTGGCGTACATCGGCGGGATCTCGCGGCGGCCCGGCCTCAGGCCGCCGGCAGGGGAAGGGGCACGCCGTGCGCCCGCAGGACGCGCGTCATCTCATCGACGCCGCGCAGCGTGCGCACCGCCTGGAAGAGCGCCTCGCCGGCCGGGAAGGTGCGGCGCAGCAGCGCCAGCCACATCTTCAGCCGGCCCGGCGCGTGCGGCGCCGTCACCCGCTGCTGCACGCGCAGCCAGTATTCGGCAAGCAGCGGCAGGAGCGCCTGCCAATCCGCCTCGCGTCCCGGCGGCAGCGATTCGCCGGCCAGCCCGGCGCGGATGTGGCGGGCGAGAAAGGGATCGGCCACCGCGCCACGGCCGAGCATCACGTCGGCACTGCCGCTCACCGCGCGGCAACGCGCGTGATCGTCCACCGTCCACACCTCGCCGTTGGCCGTCACCGGCAGGCGCACCGCCTCGCGGATGCGCGCCACCCACTCCCAGTGGGCCGGCGGCTGGTAGCGCTCGGCCTTGGTCCGCGCATGCACCACCAGATTGACGATGCCGCCGGCCTCCAGCGCGCGGGCGCAGTCGAGCGTCTTCTCCGTGTCGTCGACGCCGAGGCGCATCTTGGCGGTGAAGGGAATTTCGGCGGGCACCGCCCGCCGCACTGCGCTGGCGATGCGGCAGAGCAGCTCGGGATCGGCCAGCAGCATGGCGCCGCCGCCGTGGCGGTTGACCGTCGGCGCCGGACAGCCGAAGTTGAGGTCGATCCCGGCCGGCCGCAGGGTGGCCAGCCGCGCCGCGTTCTCCGCCAGGCAGGCGGGATCGCTGCCGAGCAGCTGCACCGCCATCGGCGTACCGGACGACGTACGGCTGCCGTTGGCAAGCTCCGGCCCGATGCGGCGGAAGGTGCGCAACGGCAGCAGGGACCCCGAAACGCGGACGAACTCGGTCACCGCCCCGTCGTAACCGCCAACGCGCGTCAGCAGGTCGCGCAGCAGGGGATCGGCGAGTCCCTCCATCGGCGCCAGCAGCAGTTTTCCCATCGGATCGAGCCTGTCTCCGGAAACGAAGGAGGGCATTCTACGCCGTCGCTTCCTCATCCTGCCGCTGGAGGGGCTGCCACGGCAGGCAGTTTGCGGAAAGCATCGGCGTTTTCGACCCGCAAAAACCTCATGTCGACGCCGTTGATGCGGCACCCCGCCCCGTCACTCCGCCGGCAACCTCGCCAGCGCTGCCTTGAGCGCCTCGAAGCAACGGGCATCGATGGCCGTGCCGACGTGCTCGGCCATCATCTCGAGCGTGCGCGGCACCGGGATGGCACCGCGGTAGGGGCGTTCGGCGGTGATGGCGTCGAAGATGTCGGCGGTGGTGATGATGCGGGTTTCCAGGCTGATGTCGTCGGCCTTCAGCCCGCGCGGGTAGCCGCCGCCGTCGAGCCGTTCGTGGTGGGCGGCGGAGACGCGGGCCAGCTCGGCGAAGGCGTCGATGCGCGAGAGGATGGTTTCGGTGTAGGTGGCGTGCAGCTTCACCGCGGCCCATTCCTCGTCGTCCAGCTTGCCCGGCTTGTCGAGCACGCTGTTGCTGACGCCGAGCTTGCCCACGTCATGCAGCAGCGCACCGCGCCGGAGCCAGCGGCGGCGTTCGGGGGCGAGGCCGAGCCGCTCGCCGATCAGGTCGGTGTAGAGCGCCACGCGCATGCTGTGGCCGCTGGTGTAGGGGCTCTTCGAGTCGACCACCTGGCCGAAGGCGGCGGCAATGTCGTCGAGGTAGTCGTCGTCGAGCGGCACCACGTGGCTGGCCGGTTCGAGCGCCAGCACCGCCGCGTCGAGCGCGGGGGAGGCCAGGCCGGCCCAGAACTCCGGGTCGGCGGCGACCGCCTCGAAGGCCCGCACCAGCGCCGGGTCGAACCAGTGCCCGGAGCGCTCGCGCACCTCGGCCAGTGCGGCTGCGGCGCCGTCCGCCGTGTGGAAGACGTCGACCACCTGCGCCAGCAGGGCGATCCGCGCGTTCAGCGGAATCGCCTCGCCGGCGAGACCGGCCGGCTTGCCCTGTCCGTTGTAGTGTTCGTCGAGGCTGTAGATGCCGGCGGCGACGGCGTCGGGAAAGCGCAGCAGGCGGGCGATCTCGGCGCCGCGCGAGCAGCGCGTGACGATCAGTTCCTGCGCGATCTCGCCGCCCTTGCGCACGATCGTCAGCACGCTGCGGAAGCGCTCGGCCAGCCCGGCCTTCAGTCCGGTGTGCGAGAGGACAAAGCGCAGCACCTGCGGCAGACGGTCGCCCACCGTCTTGTAGTCGCGCTTGAACTGCAGGTCGTCGGTGAGGTAGAGCGCGCAGATGCGCGCGGCGTTGCTGCTGCAGCCGAGGTCCTTGAGCAGCAGCGTGTAGTAGAGCTCCCACAGGCGCGGATCGGGGAGGCCGATCCGCCGGCCGATGTGCATGCCGATCCAGCAGCAGCGCACGCAGTGCCCCTCGGGCTGTCCCTCGGTGATGTCGAGCGCGTGGCTGAGCGCGGCGATCAGCTCGGACAGTTTGAGCTGCGGGAGGGACGGTGTCATGGTCGGCGGCGTCAGGGGTTGGCGCACTGCGCCACGGCGCCGTCGCGCGGCGTGCCGGCCGGGCCGCAGGGAGTCAGGGCGCCGGGCACCGGGTGCGGCGTGCCGGCCTCGTCCATCCGGGCGGCCAGGGTGTCCCAGGAGTGCAGGCCGTCGCGGTCGAGGGTCAGGCGCAGCAGCCAGCCGCGCCGCGCTTCCGGGCTCTCGAAGCCGTCGAAGACGAAATTGCCGAGGCTGTAGACGATCAGCCGGCCCCGGTAGTACTCGGCGCCCTGCGTGACGTGCGGGTGGCCGCCGACCACCGCATCGGCGCCGGCGTCGATCATGGCGCGCGCCAGTTGCCGCTGCCGCTCGCCGGGCGCCGGCTCGCGCTCCCAGCCCCAGTGCATGAAGGGGATCACCAGGTCGGCGCCGGCGGCGCGCGCGGCGCGGATGTCGGCCAGCACCTGGCTGTCCTCGCTCCACGCCACGCCCGGCCAGTCGGGGCCGGCCTCGAAGGCGCGCGGCTTGAATTCGTTGTAGGCGAGCACGGCGATGCGCAGGCCGCCGCGCTCGATCCACAACGGCGCGTGCGCGGCGGCGAGGTCGCGTCCGCCGCCGACCGGGCGGATGCCGGCGGCCTCCAGATGCGCGAGGGTTTCGACGAAGGCGGCGCGCCCGTAGTCGCCGGCATGGTTGTTGGCCACCGCCAGCGCGTCGAAACGTCCGCGCAGCACCGACAGCACACGCGGATGCGCGCGGAAGGTGTAGATCTTGTTGTCGATCGCCTTGCCGCCGGTGGCGATCGGGCATTCGAGATTGCCGATCGTGTAGTCCGCGTCGCGCAGGAAGGAGGCGAAGGGCGCGAGCGGATCGCCACCGGCGGCGATGGTGCGGCCCGGCCCGTCGTCGAGCATCACGTCGCCGGCGAAGACCAGGCGCACCGGCTCGGCTGACGCCGTGCCGGCCGCCAGCAGCAGGGCGCAGCACAGCGCGCGCAGGCCAGCACCCGCGTGCCTGGCAAAGCGTACGACGGAGGCGCTCATGCCGGTGCCTCCGTGGCCGTTTCGCACCAGTACTGCAACTCGCCGTCACGCAGCGGTTCGTAGACGAAGTGCAGGCCGCTGAAGCCGTAGGGCGCGCGGCGGCCGGGCGCGGGCGGATAGGGGAAGGTCGCCTGATGGATCAGCACCGGGCCGTCGTCGCGGTCGGCGTAGGTGTAGACCTTCAGCGCGGCATGCTCGGCCGGGGCGTCCTGCAGCACCAGGCGAACGTGGAAATACGAGCCGATGGCGACCCCCCGCACCGGGTAGGGCGAGGGGACCGGCCGGGCCGACAGCGTGCGCGTCTCGCCGCCGTAGGTGACATGGCAGGCGACGGCGGCGGTCGAGGCCCGGGCCGGCGTGGCGCAGAGCGCCCCCAGGAGGCACGGAAGCAGGCACAGCGGAGAAAGGCGGCGAACGACGGACACAGGGACTCCGGACGCGAAAATGGGGGACAGCGCAGCGTGGAACAGAGCGGCAGTATGTCGCCAGCCGGGGCCGACGGCAAATGCCCGCCGCCGGCTTGCCCGCATCCGGCGCGCGGCGTATCTTTCGCCGGCGCGCCGGGGCAGGCGCCCGCCCCGGCGCGCCTGCCCCGTTTCCCGGTTTTCCCCGTCCGCTCCTGCGGCCATCCCGTCATGAAGAAATCCGCTCTCAGCCCATCCTCCGGAACAGCCTGCCCCTGCGGCAGCGGCCGGGCCTACGCCGACTGCTGCGGCCGCTACCACGCGGGCCTCCCGGCGCCGGACGCCGAGGCGCTGATGCGTTCCCGCTACAGTGCCTACGTGCGCGGACTGGAGGACTATCTGCTGGCCACCTGGCATCCCGACACGCGGCCCGCCGCGCTGGACCTGGCCGACGACGCGGCGGTGCGCTGGCTCGGACTCGAGGTGCGCCGTCACGAACCGCCCGCCGACGTCGACGCCGCAGCTACCGTCGCATTCGTGGCATTCGTCGAATTCGTCGCCCGCTGCCGGCGCGGCGGCCGGGCGCAGCGGCTGCACGAGCGCAGCCGCTTCCTGCGCGAGGACGGGCGCTGGTACTACGTCGACGGCGAGTTCCCCGGCGCCGGGCGACCACGATGAACCCGGCCTTGCCCCCCGCTCCGCCGCTGGTCATTCTCCACCGCGACGCGTGGCTGGTTGCCATCGACAAGCCGGCGGGGCTGCTGGTCCACCGCTCGCCGCTCGACCGCCACGAAACGCGTTTCGCCGTGCAGCTGCTGCGCGACCAGATCGGTCGGCATGTGCATCCGGCGCACCGGCTCGATCGCGGCACTTCCGGCGTGCTGCTCTTCGCCCTCGAGCGCGACGTCGCGCGCCGGCTCGGCGAGCAGTTCGAGGCGCAGGCGGTGGACAAGACCTATCTCGCGGTGGTGCGCGGACATCCGCCCGGGCACGGACGCATCGAGCATGCGCTCACCCGGCAGCACGACGCCTACGAGTTTCTGCCGCCGGGGCACGACAGCGCGGCGGCGCAGGCGGCGATCACCGAGTACCGCCGGCTCGCCACCGCCGAGCTGCCCTGCCGCGTGGACCGCTACCCGACCAGCCGCTATGCGCTGCTCGAGGTCCATCCGCTGACCGGCCGCCGCCACCAGATCCGCCGCCATCTCAAGCACATCGCCCATCCGATCATCGGCGACGCCACGCACGGCAAGGGCGCGCACAACCGCCTGTTCGCCGAGCGCTTCGGCAGCCGGCGCCTGCTGCTCGCCTGTACCGGGCTGACCCTGGCGCATCCGGTGACGGGCGAAATGCTGACGCTGCGTGCGCCGCTGCCGGCCGATTTCACCTGCGTCACCGACGCGCTGGGCTGGCGCGACGCCCTCCCGGCAGGCTGACGATCGCCGCCCGCGAAGCCAGCAACGACAAGGCTTGCAGCCCGTTGACGCTGCGAGTACCATCGAAGCGTCACGCGCGGAGGCACGGCAACACGCGGCCCCCGCCCGCGGACGGGCCGCCGGTGCGTCGTTGCGACGCATCCGCGACGATTCCACCACGCACTCGATGACACTCTCGGCCATGCTCGATCACCCGCTGCAGGATCTGGAAACCTGGGTACTGTTCTTCAGTGGCGCGGAGCTGCCCATCCTGCGCCAGACCGCCCGCCGGCTCGACGAGGCGCGCCAGGACCTCGACAAGGTGAACGGCCGCGACATCGCCGCCATCGTCCTGCAGGATCCGCTGATGGCCGTGCGCGTGCTGGCCTACATCCAGCCCTATGTCGGCAAGCGCCTGCGCTCGGACATCACCACCATCGCCGGCGCGGTGATGATGCTCGGTGTCGAGCCCTTCTTCCGCAAGTTCGAGAATCCGCTGACCATCGAGGCCATGCTCGGCGACGAACCGCAGGCGCTGCTCGGCGTGCTGCAGGTGATCCGTCGCGCGCAGCGGGCATCGCGCTATGCGCACGACTGGGCCTACGCGCGCCACGACCTGAACATGGAGGAGGTGGCGCTCGCCGCGCTGCTGCACGATCTCGCAGAAATCCTGCTGTGGTGCTTCGCGCCGCGCCTGGCGATGCAGGTCCGCGCGCTGCAGCAGGCCGACCGCGCGCTGCGCAGCAGCGCCGCACAGGAGCAGGTGCTCGGCATCCGCCTGTTCGACCTGCAGCTCGAACTGTGCCGCACCTGGCACCTGCCGGAGCTGCTGAAGACCCTGATGGACGACGAGCACGCCGACCGGCCGCGCGTACAGAACGTGGTGCTGGCCGTCAATCTCGCGCGCCACTCCGCCAACGGCTGGGACGACGCAGCACTGCCCGACGATTACGCGGCGATCGAGCAGCTGCTGCACATCAACCGGGAAACGCTGCTCCACCGGCTCGAGGTGCCGCCGGAGTTCCTGCCGCCGCCGGCGCCGGCGGAGGACGAATCGCCCCCGCCGCCGCAGGCCTCCTGAATTCCCCCCGACTTCCCCCTGCCCCCTCCGGGAGATTCCGCATGTCCGTTGCCTCGCTGCTCCTTTCCGGCGCCATCGCCGTCGCTCTCGTCTACGCGGTCATCGTCTACAACGGGCTGGTCGGGCTCAAGCACGCGGTTGCCCGGGCCTGGGCGAACATCGATGTGCTGCTCAAGCAGCGCCACGACGAGCTGCCCAAGCTGGTCGAGGTGTGCCGGCAGTACCGGCAGTTCGAGCAGACCACCCTGCAGCGGGTAATCGAGGCCCGCGCGCGGGTACAGTCCGCGCGCGAGGCGCAGGACGTGGGCGCCCTCGGCGAGGCGGAGGACCTGCTGCGCGGCGGGCTGGGGCGCCTCTTCGCGGTCGCCGAGGCCTACCCGGAACTGAAGGCCAACGAGCACTTCATGCAGTTGCAGACGCGCATCACCGGGCTGGAGAACGCCATCGCCGACCGCCGCGAGCTGTACAACGAAGCGGTGAATCTGAACAACGTGCGCATCGAGCAGTTCCCCGACGTGCTGGTGGCGCGCGTGTTTTCCTTCGAGGCGAAGCCGCTGCTCGAATTCTCGACGGCGGAAAAGGCCGACGTGGATCTGCGGCAGCTCTTCAGCTGAGCCGCCGTTCCCCGCGATGATCGCCCGCCTGCGGGAGGAGTTCGGGCGCAAGCACGGCCAGCTGGCCACCTCCGCCGCACAGCTTCTGCTGCTGGGGCTGGCGGCCCAGATCGGCTCGCGCGGCGGCTGGCTGTCCTGCCTGTCGCTGATGGCGCTGCTCAGCCTGATCGCCTGGGCCGTCACGCTGCGCCGCCACCGCGCCATCGCGGACATCCCGACCGCGCGCATCGCCTCGGCGGCGCAGGGCTACGTGGAGCTGCGCGGCCACGGCCGGCGGATCGACGGCATCCCCGTCGTCTCGCATCTCACCGGCCTGCCCTGCCTGTGGTACCGCTACCGGGTCGAGGAGCGCGACGGCGAGCAGCGCTGGCGGATCGTCGGCGAGGGCGAAAGCGAGGCCTCGGTGCTGCTCGACGACGGCAGCGGCGTCTGCCTGGTCGACCTCGACGGCGCGGAGATCCTGACCCATCACAAGGAAAGCTGGACGCGCGACGGCTTCCGCCACACCGAATGGAAGCTGCTGATCGGCGATCCGCTGTACGCCCTCGGCCATTTCACGACGCTCGGCGGCAGCCATCTCGAACTCGATGCGCGCCAGGACGTCGGCGCCCTGCTCGCCGAATGGAAACGCGATCCGGCGCGCCTGCACGAACGCTTCGATCTCGACGGCGACGGCCAGATCGATCCGCGCGAATGGACGCTGGCCCGCCGCGCGGCACAGCGCGAGGTGGAGAAGGAACACCGCGCCGCGCGCGAGGCGGCTGACACGCACGTGCTGCGGCGGCCGCCCGACGGCCGCCTGTTCCTGCTCGCCAATCTCGATCCGGAGCGGATCGCCCGCCGCTACCGGCACTGGTCGACCTTCCATCTCGCCGTCTTCTTCGCCGCGCTCGCCGCCCTCGCCCAACTCCGGTAAGCCGCGCCGGCGCGGGCGGCTCCGACGGGTTTAATCTTTCCGCAATACGCCTGTCATCGGCGCCCCCTATCTTCGCGCTTTTCCTTACCGCGAGAGGGGACGATCCACCATGACACCGAACAAGAAATTCCTGGCACTGACCGTGTCGGGCCTGCTCCTGGCGGCGGCCGCCGGAACTGCGGCAGCCGCCGACGGCCAGGGCTTCTACGCCGGTCTCGGCATCGGCCAGGCGCGCAGCGAGCTGGGCAGCGGCCTGCGCGACGCGCTGGCCGCCAACTACGGCTCGCACACCCTGGCGGAAGACAAGAACGACATCGCCGGGCGCATCCTGCTCGGCTACCGCTTCGGCAAGCACTTCGCCCTCGAGGGCGGTTACGGCAGCTACGGCACCGTCGACGGCAAGGCCGGCACCACGCTGCCGCTGTCCACCGTCACCGCCGAGCGCGAAACCAATGCCTTCATCCTCGACGCCGTCGGCATCCTGCCGGTCTCCGAGCGCGTCGACCTGACCGCCCGCCTCGGCGCGGCGTTCTGGCGCGTCGAATCGCAGGTCACCACCACGCTGCCGGTCTCGCAGGTCTCGACGCGCCAGACGCGCGAGAAGAGCGGCGTCGCCCCGCGCTACGGCGTCGGCCTGCAGTACCGGGTCGCCGAGAAGACCCGCCTGACCGTCGATGTCGAGGGCTTCCGCGCCGGCAAGGGCGAGGAAACCGGCAAGCGCACGGTGAGCGCGGTGTTCGCCGGCCTCAAGTTCGATTTCTGATCATTCCTGGAGAATCCGATGTCCTTCCATGACGACGACGGCGTGTCCAACGCCTCCGCCAATCCCTCCTTCGAGGAAATCTGCCTGAAGCGCCGCCGCCTGCTGCAGGGCAGCGGCGCCGCGCTGGCCGTCACCCTGACCGGCGTGCCGATGGCCATGAGCTTCCTGCCCGGGCAGGCGCTCGCCGCGCAGCCGCCGACCTCGGCCGACGTCGGCCTGATCGGCTTCGCCAACATCGCCCCGTCGACCGAGGACACCGTGCGCGTGCCGCCCGGCTACACGGCGAGCGTGCTCTTCGCCTGGGGCGATCCGGTGTCGAACGGCCCGGTCTTCCGCCAGGACGCCTCCAATACCGCCGCCGAGCAGGCCCTGCAAGCCGGCATGCACCACGACGGCATGCACTTCTTCCCGATGTGGAACGTCGATCGCGGCGTGCCCGTCGCCTCCTCGACGCACGGCCTGCTGGCCATCAACCACGAATACACCGACGACGGCCTGCTGCACACCGACGGGATGAAGACCTGGTCGGCCGAGAAGGTCCGCAAGTCGCAGGCCGCGCACGGTGTTTCGATCATCGAGGTGAAGCTGGTCAACGGCCAGTGGCAGGTGGTCCGCCCGTCGACCTACGGCCGCCGCATCACCGCCTATACGCCGATCGCCCTCAGCGGTCCGGCCGCCGGCGCCAGCGGCATGAAGACCGCCGCCGACCCGGCCGGACAAGAAGTCCTCGGCACGCTCAACAACTGTGCCAACGGCGCCACGCCTTGGGGTACCTATCTCACCTGCGAGGAGAACTGGAACGGCTATTTCGGCAAGAGCAGTGGCGATCCGAGCGCGCTCGAGAAGCGCTACGGCATCGCGGCGGCCGGCGCCGGCTATCGCTGGCACGAGTTCGACGAGCGCTTCGACACGGCCAGGCACCCGAACGAACCGCATCGCTTCGGCTGGGTGGTCGAGATCGACCCGTACGACCCGCAGGCCAAACCGGTCAAGCGCACCGCGCTGGGCCGCATCAAGCACGAAGGCGCCACCTGCACGCTGGCCGCCGACGGCCGCGCGGTGGTTTACATGGGTGACGACGAGCGCTTCGAGTACATCTACAAGTTCGTTTCCAGGTACCGCGCCGACATCGCCAACAAGGCGGCCTGCGCCACCCTGCTCGACGAGGGCACGCTCTACGTCGCCCGCTTCGACGCGAGCGGCAAGGGCGTCTGGCTGCCGCTGGTGCACGGCCAGAACGGTCTGACCGCCGCCAACGGCTTCGCCGACCAGGCCGACGTGCTGGTGAAGACCCGCCTGGCCGCCGACAAGGTGGGGGCAACCAAGATGGACCGTCCGGAGTGGATCGCCGTCAATCCGCATAACAAGGACGTCTACTGCACGCTGACCAACAACTCGAACCGCGGTACCGGCAGCAACGCTGCCCCCGACGCCGCCAACCCGCGCGCCAGGAATGTCTTCGGCCACATCATCCGTTGGGCCGAGAGCGGCGCCGACGCCGCCGCCACCAGCTTCGAATGGAACATCTTCGTGCAGTGCGGCGACCCCGACCTGGGCGACAGCAGCAAGGCCGGCAACATCCAGGGCGCGGCGCACAAGTTCGGCAGCCCGGATGGCCTGTGGTTCGACGAGCGCGGCGTGCTGTGGATCCAGACCGACGTCTCGACCTCGACGCTCAACGCCGGCGATTACAAGAACATCGGCAACAACCAGATGCTCGCCGCCAACCCGGTGACCGGCGAGATCCGCCGCTTCCTGACCGGCCCCGCCGGCTGCGAGATCACCGGCGTCACCAGCACGCCCGACCTGCGCACACTGTTCATCAACGTGCAGCATCCCGGCGAGCCGGCGTCGGAGCGCAGCGATCCGGACAAGCCCAAGGCCGTCAGCAGCTGGCCGGACGGCGCCGCCGGCGGCCGCCCGCGCGCGGGCACGGTAGTCATACGCCGTAACGATGGCGGCGTGATCGGCAGCTGAGCGGCAGCCGATCAGGCGGCGGGGCAGCCGGATTGCGCCCCGCCGTTTTCATTTTTTCATTGCCCTTCAACGACTTCCCCCCTGCCCGGGGGCCGGGCAGGCGCCCCATGTTGACCCGGCCAAACTGCTTACGCCATACGTCATACCATCTGCTAGAATCAATTTTCCGCGATCCGCTCCGACCGTCGCGTTCACGAGGAACTCCGGTGTCTCACGTAGGCGATCTTCTCTGGCAGCGCCTGACCGGCCTGATGCCGGGCGAGCTTCAAAAAACGGAACTCGGCTGGCTGATCTGGCCGCAGCAGCACCTGACGCTGCTGACGCGCCGCCGCGCGACGATGATCGTCAACCGGGTGCGCCTGTTCGCCTTCCTGTTCGCCTTCCTGTTCGCGGTCCTGACGCCGGTCTGGAGCATCGTCGACTTCATGGTCTTCGAGCGTTCCCTGTGGCTCTCGCTTGCAGCCATGCGCCTCGGCGCCTGCGCCGCCTTCGTCACCCTGCTGCTGTGCTACCGGCCCTCGGGCAGCCTTCCCGACGCCTACCGGGCGATGGCCATCCTCTTCGCCATTCCGACGCTGTTCTACATTTCGTCGCACACCCTGCTCGGCACCTACGCGCTGACCGGCATCCCGGCGGCAATCGGCGCCGGCTACGCCTTCCTGCCCTTCGTGCTGCTCGCCGGGCTGGCCATCTTTCCGCTCACCCTGCTCGAGAGCACACTGATCGCCAGCCCGATCCTGATCGCCCAGGGCGTCGCCGGCATGCTCAACTGGGTGACGCTGAACTGGCCGTCCTTCGTCGGCGCATTCTGGCTGCTGGCGCTGATCACCGGGGTCTCGGCCCTGGCCGGAATGAGCCAGCTGGCCTTCATGATCGCGCTGGTCCGGCAGGCCATCCGCGACCCGCTCACCGGCACCTTCTCGCGCCGCAGCGGCGAGGAAATGCTCGAGATGCAGTTCGTCCTGTCGCGGCGCAGCGCTGCGCCGCTGGCCATCGCCTTTCTCGACCTCGATCATTTCAAGCGGATCAACGACGGCCACGGCCACGAGGCCGGCGACCAGGCGCTCACCCGCTTCGCCGAGCGCATCGGCCAGACGCTGCGCCGCGGTGACATGCTGATCCGCTGGGGCGGCGAGGAATTCCTGCTGATCATGCCGAACAGCGACATCGGTCAGGCCGGCCAGGCCATCGGCCGCCTGCGCGAGGCCGGCTTTGGCCTGCGCCCGGACGGTGCCCCGCTCACCGCCAGCATCGGCATCGCCGAGCGGATCGCCGACCGCTGCGAGGACTGGAAGGAGCTGGTCGACCTCGCCGACCGCCGCATGTACACCGCCAAGGAAGCGGGCCGCGACCGCTTCGTGGCAACCGACGGAATCCCCGTCGCCGATCCTGCATCGCTATTCATAGCGATTCACCCGCGTCCCGAAGCAGACTAGGATTACCAGCCGCAGCGCCCCCCAACCCCAAGCGTCACCCGCGGAATCCATAATGAAAATCAACCTTCCGGTCACCAACGTCGAGACCCTGTTGCCCGAGGGCGAGTTCATCTACTCCAGCACCGACCTCAAGGGCGTCATCGTCGAGGCCAACGAGGCCTTCGCCCGGGTCAGCAACTACACCCGCGAGGAGATGATCGGCCAGTCGCACAACATGGTGCGGCACCCCGACATGCCGCCCGAGGCCTTCGAGGATCTCTGGAAGGACCTCAAGGCGGGGCGGCCATGGCGCGGCATCGTCAAGAACCGGCGCAAGGACGGCGGCTTCTACTGGGTGGTGGCCAACGTTTCGCCGATCCGCGAGAACGGCCAGATCGTCGGCTACCAGTCGGTGCGCGGCCGCCCCTCGCGCGCGGAGATCGCCGCCGCCGAGGCCGTGTACAAGCGCATCAAGGCGGGCGACAAGTCGCTTCTCGTCGAGCATGGCCGCGCGGTCAGGAAGCGCCCGGCGCTGCTCAATGCGCTGATGTCGTTGCGCGCGCAGATGACCCTGATCGGGCTGTGCGTGCTGCTGCCGGCGCTGGCCATGCTTTCGCTGCTGCTCGGCGGACCGGCGCTGACCGGCCCGCTCGGTATCGGCCTTGCGGCGGTCACCGCGCTCTACGCGTTCTTCTATCTGGCGATCTACGCGCCGCGCGCGCTGCGCGATCTCGACACCACTTCGCAGTGGCTGGAAAACGTGCTGCGCACCGGCGATCTGCGCCAGCGCCTGGACATGAGCCGGCGCGACGTGATCGGCGCCATCGCGCGCAAGGCGGACAAGTTCGCCTCGTCGATCCAGGCCACGGTGCAGGGCATCAGCGACGTGGCCGGCCAGGTCGCCTACGCCACCGACCAGGTCGGCAGCGGTGTGCATACGACGCACGAAGCAGCACAAACGCAGCACGAGGCGCTTTCCTCGGCGGCGGCGGCGATCGAGCAGGTGACCGTCTCGATCGGCGAGGTGGTGTCGCACGCACGGGCGACCATGGACTGCGCCGAGCAGACCGGCAAGGTGTCGCGCGAAGGCGCGCGGGTGACGCAGGAAGCCTGCCGCACCGTGGCCTCGCTGGCGGAAACCGTCGGCGTCTCGGCCGGTCAGGTCGAGTCGCTCGGGCAGCGCTCCGAGGAAATCAGCCGGATCACCGGCACCATCAAGGAAATCGCCGAGCAGACCAACCTGCTGGCGCTCAACGCGGCCATCGAGGCGGCCCGCGCCGGCGAGTCCGGGCGCGGTTTCGCGGTGGTCGCCGACGAGGTGCGCAAGCTGGCCGAGCGGACCACCAAGGCGACGCTGGAAATCAGCGCGATGGTGCAGGACATCCAGAAGGAGACGCGCACCGCGGTCGATGGCATGCGCGCGGGTGCGCAGCAGGTCGCCGAGGGCGTGACGCTGGTCAACGCCACCGAGGAGTCGCTGCGCCGGATCAACGAGGAGATGGGGAAGACGACGGCGATGGTTGCCGACATCTCGCACGCCTCGGCCGAGCAGCAGACGGCGATGAACCAGCTCAGCCAGGACGTCGAGCGGGTGGCCGGAATGACCGAGCGCAGTGTCAGCGTCGTCACCCAGACCGAGGCAATGACCAGCTACCTGAATTCGGTCGTCGTGCGCATGCGCAAGGCCGTCACGCAGTACGGCATCTGAACGGCAGCGGGCTCGCGCGCCCGCCCCCCCGTGCGTCACTTCCGGGCTTCGAGCGCTTCCCAGCGTTCGAGCAGCGCCAGCAATTCGTCGTCGATCCGCGCGAGGCGGGTCGACACCTCCTGTGCGGCCTGCGGTGACTTCTGGTAGAGCGCCGGATCCTCGAGGCGCGCGGTGAGCGCCTTCTGTTCCTCCTCCAGCGCAGCGATGCGGTCCGGCAGGGCCTCGAGCTCGCGCGCCTCCTTGTAGCCGAGCTTCTTCGGCGCGACAGCCGTTGCGGACACGCCCGCCGCAGCCGGACGCTCCCGCTGCGCCGCACCCGTCCGGGCCGGCGCGGCCTCTGCCTGCGCACGCGACGAGCGCAGCGAATTCGCGGACTGCGTCAGCCAGTCGCTGTAGCCGCCGACGTATTCGCGCCAGACGCCGTCACCCTCGGCGACGATGGTCTGGGTCACCACGTTGTCGAGGAAGGTGCGGTCGTGGCTGACCAGGAACAGCGTGCCGGGATAGCCCTGCAGCAGGGCCTCGAGCAGTTCCAGCGTCTCGATGTCGAGGTCGTTGGTCGGCTCGTCGAGCACCAGCACGTTGGCCGGCCGCGCGAACAGCCGCGCCAGCAGAAGGCGGTTGCGCTCGCCGCCGGAAAGCGACTTGACCGGCGAGCGGGCGCGCTGCGGCGCGAAGAGGAATTCGCCGAGGTAGCCGATCACGTGCTTGCGCTCGTTGCCGATCTCGACGAAGTCCGACCCCGGCGAGATCACGTCGACGAGCGCTGCCTCCTCGTCGAGCTGGGTGCGGAACTGGTCGAAATAGGCCACCTGCAGTTTCGTGCCGAGCCGCACGCTGCCCTCGTCGGGCTGCAGCTCGCCGAGGATGAGGCGCAGCAGCGTGGTTTTGCCGGCGCCGTTGGGGCCGATCAGACCGATCTTGTCGCCGCGCTGCAGGCGGCAGGAAAAGTCGCGCACCACGGTGCGCTGCGCCGCGCCCTCGCCGAAGCGCTTGCTGACGTGCGTCAGTTCGGCGACCAGCTTGCCGCTGCGCTCGCCCGAATCGAGCGCCATCTCCACCCGGCCCTGCCGGTCGCGGCGCGCGGCACGCTCGCGGCGCAGCTGCTCGAGGCGCAGCACGCGCCCCTCGTTGCGCGTGCGTCGCGCCTCGACGCCCTTGCGGATCCAGACCTCCTCCTGCGCGAGGAACTTGTCGAACTTGGCGTTCTGCACGCTCTCGTCGTGCAGCATCTGGGCCTTGCGGGCCTGGTATTCGGTGAAGCTGCCGGGAAAGGACTGCAGCTTGCCGCGATCGAGCTCCACGATGCGGGTGCAGACCCGCTCGAGGAAGCGCCGGTCGTGGGTAATGAAGAGCAGCGTCACACCGGACTCGATCAGCAGCGTTTCAAGCCACTCGATGGCGGCGATATCGAGATGGTTGGTCGGCTCGTCGAGCAGCAGGAGGTCGGGCGAGACGGCCAGCGCCTGCGCCAGTGCCAGGCGTTTCTTCTGGCCGCCGGAGAGGCTGCCGACCCGGGCGTCGGGATCGAGCGAGAAGCGCTGGATCACGCGCTCGGCCTGCGCCTCGTGCGACCAGGCGTCGCGCGCTTCGAGCGCGGCCTGCAGGGCATGCATGCGCGCCAGCAGCGCGGCCTGGTCGGCGCCCTCCTCGGCCAGGGCGTGCGAGACGGCGTGATACTCGGCGAGCAGCGCCGAAACCTCGCCCATGCCGGCAACCACGGTCGCGAAGACGGTCAGTGCGGGATCGAACGGAGGCTCCTGCGGCACATAGCCGAAGCGCAGGCCCGACTGGCGCCAGACTTCGCCGTCATCGAGCCCCCCCACGCCGGCCAGCGCGCGCAGCAGGGAGGACTTGCCGCAGCCATTGCGGCCGATCAGGGCGACGCGCTCGCCAGGGTCGAGCTGGAAGTCGGCATGGTCAAGCAACGGCACGTGGCCGAAGGCGAGCGAGGCGTTCGAGAGTGTGAGATACGGCATGCGAAGGGCGGTTTCGGTGGGGTCGGAGAAGCAGCAGTAGCGGGCGGCGCTCCGGCGAGGATGGCCGGGGCGCGCGGGGAAAGCGGGAGACCGGGGAATGCCGCCCGGCGGATCAGCGGCGGGAGGCGAAGGACGCGGGAGCAGCGGCGCGTTGCGGCAAGCCGGCCTGCGCGTTCTGCTGCAGGAAGCGCGCGGGATTCTGGGCGACGCCGTTGTAGCGGACCTCGAAATGCAGGTGCGGCCCGGTCGAGCGGCCGGTATTGCCGCTTTCGGCGATCTTGCGGCCGCGCTTGACGATCTGCCCGGGCTTCACCAGCATCCGGGAGAGGTGCGCGTAGCGGGTACTGAAGCCGTTGCTGTGGTCGATCTCGATCAGGTTGCCGTACTGCGGATGCATTTCGGCGAGCACGACGATGCCGCCGGCGGCGGAAACCACCTCGGTGCCCGGCGGGGCGACGAAATCGATGCCCTCGTGCATGGCGCTGATGCCGAGCAGGGGATCGCTGCGGATACCGAAGGTGGAACCGATGTGCGCCTCCCGGATCGGCACGATGGTCGGCATCAGGTTGTTGCGGATGCGCTGGTCCATCAGGCGGCTTTCGAGCACCGTCAGATTGTCGGACTGGGCATCGACCAGTTCGGCCAGGCGGTCAAGCTCGCGCTGCAGGACCGCCTCGGACAGGCCCTGACCGGCCGCCGGCGCCACGAACGGACCGCCCTGGCCGGGCTTGGCGCCGGCCACCGGGCGCTCGCCGCCCTTGATCCCGGCCAGCGAGGTGATCCGCTCGCCAAGCGCGTCGAGGCGCAGCAGCTGGGCCTGCAACTCGCCGAGGCGCGAGGCCATGGCGTTCAGGTTGTCGCGCACGAAGACCTGGGTCTTCTGCGTTTCGCTCTGCTGCGCGGCGAGCACCAGTTCCTGCACGAAGGGCAGACGGAAGGCGACACTGGCATAGGAGAACAGGAAGGACAGGCCGAGCACCACGGCGACGAAAGCCAGCGCGGCGGCCAGCAGGCGGCGCGGTGTGACGACGACCGTCTTGGCGGTTGCCAGACGGTTTGAGACGAGAATAATATGCAAGGTTGCCTCTCCTCGAAGTTAACGATGCACAATTCGATCGAAAACTATCTTGCGGCAAGCGACGGCGCGGGCGGCGTGCTGGCGCATGCGCGCTTGCTCATGAAACTCGAACGGCTCTACGCGGACATCGTGCCGGGACATCTGGGGCAGGCGAGCCGGGTGGCCAACTGCAAGTCGGGGACGATCGTTATCCACGCCGACAATGGCGCGGTCGCAGCCAAGTTGCGCCAGATGGCGCCCTCGCTGGCCAGCGATTTTTCTCGGAAGGGGGTCGAGTGTAGCGGGGTTCAGGTCAAAGTGCAAGCCAGGGAAAGCGCTGCGCAATCAATGGCTTCGACCCAGAAACCGCTGAGCGCGCAGACCGGCCGGACCTTGCGCGAGCTGGCCGGCAGCCTGCCCGAATCGCCGCTGCGCGCGGCGCTGCGGACACTGCTGAGGCGCGCCGCTATACGGGAATGACCGCCACGCGCTCGAGGATCAGCACGGCGAACAGCAGCAGGGCGACGATCAGCGAGTAGCGGAAAAGGCGCCAGGCGAAGCGCAGGTAACGGGGGTCGCGGGTGAACACGTAGGCCAGCACGCCGCCGGCCACGGCGATCACCGTCAGCACGGCCAGCAGGCGGAGCAGCCACATCGCGGTCAGCCGGCCGGCAGGGCCAGCCAGCGGGCGACGCCCGGCGGCGCCAGCGCCGCATCCTCGTAGGTGACGAACTCCCAGGCGTCCGGATGGGCGAGCAGTTCGCGCGCCAGCAGGTTGTTCAGCGCATGCCCGGACTTGTGGGCGATGAAGCTGGCCAGCAGCGGGTGTCCGAGCAGGTAGAGGTCGCCGATGGCGTCGAGCACCTTGTGCTTGACGAACTCGTCGCCGTAGCGGAGACCGTCGGCGTTGAGCACGCGGTATTCGTCGAGCACCACCGCGTTGTCGAGCCCGCCTCCCTGCGCGAGACCGTTCTCGCGCAGCCATTCGACCTCCTGCATGAAGCCGAAGGTGCGCGCGCGCGCGACCTCGCGCACGTAGGAATGCTCGGCGAAGTCGATGGTGACTTCCTGGCCGGTACGGTCGATGGCCGGGTGGTTGAAGACGATGGAGAAGGACAGCCGGAAACCGTCGCGGGGCTCGAAGCGGGCCAGCTTGTCGCCGTCGCGCACCTCGATCGGCCGCCGGACGCGGATGAATTTCTTGGCCGCCGCCTGTTCCTCGATGCCCGCGGACTGGATCAGGAAGACGAAGGGCGCGGCGGAACCGTCGAGGATCGGGACCTCGGCGGCGTCGAGATCGACGAAGGCGTTGTCGATGCCCAGCCCGGCGAAGGCGGACATCAGGTGTTCGATGGTGCCGACACGGACCCCCTCGCGCTCCAGACAGGAGCACATGCGGGTATCGCCGACCAGCAGCGCCGAAGCCGGCAGGTCGACCACGGGGTCGAGATCGACGCGGCGAAAGACGATGCCGGTATCCGGGGCGGCCGGACGCAGCGTCATGGTGACCTTGACGCCGGAATGCAGGCCGACGCCCGATGCGCGGATCAACGACTTGAGCGTGCGCTGTTTGAGCATGTGTTTGAAAAAACGGGGAATTGCGCGATTGTAGCACAGCCGGAGCGTGCCCTACGGGCGGCAATTCCCCTCATGCAGAGAGCGTACTGTCGAGCGCGACCGGCGCTCAGTCGGCCTGCTTGCGCAGGAAGGCCGGGATGTCGTAGCGGTCGACGCCGCTGTTCGCCAGCGCCTCGACCGTGGCGCTGCGACCCTTGCGCACCACCGCCGGCACCGCGTCGAGCGAACCGTAGTCGATCGCCGTCTGCGCGGCGCCCTGACCGAAGCCGCCGTCGGTCCCGGTGGCCTTGAGCACCGGCGTGTCGATCACCTCGAAGGACTGCCGGCGCGCCTGCGCCTGGCCGAGGCCGGTGGCGACGACGGTGACGCGGATGCTGTCGCCCATGCTCTCGTCGTACACCGCGCCGAAGATGATGTGCGCGTCCTCGGCGGCGAATTCGCGGACGGTGCCCATCACCTCGTTGACTTCCTTCATCTTCAGGTTGCCCTTGGCGGCGGTGATGTTCACCAGCACGCCCTTGGCGCCGGACAGGTTGACGCCCTCCAGCAGCGGCGAGGCAACGGCCTGCTCGGCGGCGATGCGGGCGCGGTCGACGCCGCTGGCCATCGCGGAGCCCATCATGGCGCGCCCCATCTCGCCCATCACCGTGCGCACGTCCTCGAAGTCGACGTTGACCAGGCCCGGGTAGGTGATGATCTCGGCGATGCCGCCGACCGCGTTCTTCAGCACGTCGTCGGCGGCCTTGAAGCACTCATCGACGTCGGCGTCCTCACCCATGACTTCCTGCAGCTTGTCGTTGAGGATGACGATCAGCGAGTCGACGTGCTTGGCGAATTCGGCGATGCCGGCCTCGGCCGCCTTCATGCGCTTGCCGCCCTCGAAACTGAACGGCTTGGTCACCACGCCGACGGTCAGGATGCCCATCTCGCGGGCGATCTCGGCCACCACCGGGGCGGCGCCGGTACCGGTGCCGCCCCCCATGCCCGCCGTGATGAAGGTCATGTGCGCGCCTTCCAGCAACGCGCGGATTTCCTCGCGGTGCCCCTGCGCGGCCTCCTGCCCTTTTTCCGGCTTGGCGCCGGCACCGAGACCGCTCTCGCCGAGCTGCAGCCGCTGACCGGTGGCGCTGCGCTTGAGCGCCTGCGCATCGGTGTTGGCCGAGATGAACTCGACGCCGTTCACGCCCTGGCGAACCATGTGGTCGACGGCATTGCCGCCGGCCCCGCCGACGCCGATCACCTTGATGATCGTGCCGGAATCGTTCGCGTTGCTCTCTTCCTTGTCGATGATTTCGAACATAGACGCCTCCTCTGCAAAAAACCCAAAAAACCAACCTCGCGCCGCCGCCGGCGGCGCGCTCAGAAATTCTTTTCGAACCAGGACCGCATGCGGCCGAGCACCTGCCTGAAATTGCGCGTCTCATGCACCTTCAGCCCGCGCTTGCGCTGCGCCTGCGCCTCGAGCAGCAGGCCGCAGGCGGTCGAGAAGCGCGGGTTCTGCACCACGTCGGCGAGCGCGCCGCTGTATTTCGGAATGCCCAGGCGCACCGGCATGTGGAAGATCTCCTCGCCGAGCTCGATCATTCCCGGCATCACCGAGGAGCCGCCGGTCAGCACGATGCCCGAGGAGAGCACCTCCTCAAAGCCGGAACGGCGCAGCTCCGCCTGGATCAGTTCGAACAGCTCCTCGACGCGCGGCTGGATCACGTCGGCCAGGGCGCGGCGCGACAGCTTGCGCGACGGCCGGTCGTCCACCCCGGCCACGTCGAGGACATCCTCGGGGTCGGCCAGCTGCGACAGCGCGCAGCCGAACTTGCGCTTGATGTCCTCCGCCTCGCGGGTCGGCGTGCGCAGGGCCATCGCGATATCGTTGGTGATCTGGTCGCCGGCGATCGGGATCACCGAGGTGTGGCGGATCGCGCCCTGCGTCCACACGGCGATGTCGGTGGTGCCGCCGCCGATGTCGATCAGGCAGATGCCGAGATCCTTCTCGTCCTCGGAAAGCACCGCGTAGCTGGAGGCCAGCGGCTGCAGCACCAGATCGTTCACCTCCAGGCCGCAGCGGCGCACGCACTTGACGATGTTCTGCGCGGCGGAAACGGCGCCGGTGACGATATGCACCTTCACCTCGAGGCGGAAGCCGCTCATGCCGATCGGCTCGCGGATGCCGTCCTGGTCGTCGATGATGAATTCCTGGGTGAGGATGTGCAGGATCTCCTGGTCGGCCGGGATCGGCATCGCGCGCGCCGTTTCGATCACGCGATCGACGTCCATCGGCGTCACTTCCTTGTCCTTGATCGCCACCATCCCGTTCGAGTTGAAGCTCTTGATGTGGCTGCCGGCGATGCCCGTATAGACGTCCTTCACCTTGCAGTCGGCCATCAGCTCGACTTCCTGGATCACGCGCGAGATCGCCGCCACCGTTTCCTCGATGTTGACCACGACCCCCTTCTTGAGACCGCGCGATTCCTGCGACCCCATGCCGATCACGTTCAGCCGCCCCTCCGGCGTGACCTCGGCGACCAGCGCCACGATCTTCGAGGTGCCGATGTCGAGTCCGACGATGAGATCCTTGCTATCCCTGCTCATTGCTTTCCTCTGGCTTCATGGCCCGTGCCGCCGGCGAAGCGCAGCACGAAACCGTTCGGATAACGCATGTCGACGGCGAGCGGATGCGCATGCCGCGGATCCGTCACGGTCGGGTAATACTCGACGAAACGCGCAAGACGCATGCCGATCGAGGCCTTGGACTGTTCCCTGCCAAGCTCGACGAGCAGCCCGTCGTCCAGGCGCAGCTGCCAGGCCAGGCGTGGCGACAGGGTGATCTGCTCGAGCCTCAGACCGAGCGGCTGCAGCGCGCGCGAGAATTCCGCGTGACGCTGCAGCATCTCCGCCGAGAGACCGACCGGACCGTTCAGGACGGGCAGCGCCAGATCCCGCGTCAGCACGGCGCTGAACACTTCGCCGTGCGTGTTGACCAGCTGGCTCGGCGTATCTCCCCAGCGCGCCGCCGCCCGATGCTCCTCGATGCGCACCTCGATGCGCGCCGGCCATTGCCGCCGCACCTCGGCCCGGCGCACCCAGGGCAAGCGCTCGAGCGACTGGCGCAGGGCGTCGAGATTGATGCTGAAGAAATTCCCTCGCAGCATTCCGGCGGTCGCACGCTCGATCTCGACGCGCCGCACCTCCTGCAGTTCGTGCATCACCACCAGCTCGCGCAGCGGAAAGAGCGGCAGCCGCGTGGTCCACACCGCCGCCGCCACGAGCAACGCCGCCGCCGCTGCTGCGAAGAGCAGGTCGGAGACGGCGGTCATCAGCTGCGGTTTGTGCCACATCGATCATCCCAGCGAGGCCAGCGCGAGCACGCGCAGCACGAGTTCGTCGTAGGAAATGCCGGCCACCCGGGCGGCCATCGGAACCAGAGAATGGTCGGTCATGCCCGGCGAGGTGTTGGCCTCGAGGAAATAGGCACGCCCCGCCTCATCCATCAGGAAATCGATGCGCCCCCAGCCACGGCCACCGAGCGTGCGGAAGGCCATCAGCGCCTGCTGGCGCAATTCGCGCTCGCGGGCCTCCGGCAGACCGCAGGGGCAGCGGTAGGCGGTGTCGTCGCGCAGGTACTTGGCTTCGTAGTCGTAGAAGGCGGTGGCCGGCTCGATCTTGATGATCGGCAGCGCCTCGTCGCCCAGGATGGCCACCGTGTATTCGCCACCGAGGATGCCGCGTTCGGCGATCACCACCGGATCGTGCCGCGCCGCCTCGGCATGGGCCGCCGCCAGTTCGCCGGCGCGGGTGACCATGCTGATGCCGATCGAGGATCCCTCGCAGGCCGGCTTGACGAAGAGCGGCAGGCCGAGCGCCTCCTCGATGTCGGAAAAATCGCTGTCGGCGGTCAGCAGCGCATAGTCGGGTACCGGCAGCCCCACCGCCTGCCATAGCAGCTTGCTCCGCCACTTGTCCATGCCCAGCGCCGAGGCCAGCACGCCGCTGCCGGTGTAAGGGATGCCCATCAGCTCGAGCGCGCCCTGGATGCTTCCGTCCTCACCGTGGCGGCCGTGCAGGGCGATGAAGGCACGATCGAAGGCGGCCAGCGCGTCGAGCGAGCGCTCGGCCGGATCGAAGGGATGCGCATCGACCCCCTGCCGCTGCAGCGCGGCAAGGACCCGTGCGCCACTGTTGAGCGAAACCTCGCGCTCGGCGGAATTGCCACCGAAAAGCACCGCCACCTTTCCGAAATTCCTGACGTCCATTGCCTTCATCTCAACCATTGGCCAGCTTGCCGGGAACCGCCCCGATCGAGCCGGCACCCATCGTGATCACCACGTCGCCGTCGCGGGCGACATCCAGGATTGCCTGCGGCATTGCCCCGATGTCCTCGACGAACACCGGTTCGACCTTGCCGGCGACACGCAGCGCGCGCGCCAGCGCGCGTCCGTCGGCGGCGACGATCGGTGCCTCGCCGGCGGCATAGACCTCGGCCAGCAGCAGCGCATCGACGCCGCTCAGCACGCGCACGAAATCCTCGAAGCAGTCGCGCGTTCGCGTGTAGCGGTGCGGCTGGAAGGCCAGCACCAGCCGCCGGCCGGGAAAGGCGCCGCGCGCCGCGGCCAGCGTTGCCGCCATCTCCACCGGGTGGTGGCCGTAATCGTCGATCAGCGTGAAGCGCCCGGCTCCGCCGGCGCAGGGAATCTCCCCGTAGCGCTGGAAACGGCGGCCGACCCCGGTGAACCCGGCGAGCGCCTTGACGATCGCTGCGTCGTCGACACCGACCTCGGTGGCCACCGCGATGGCCGCCAGGGCATTGAGCACGTTGTGCATGCCCGGCAGGTTGAGCACGACCGGGAAGCGGCTGACGCTGCCATTGACCCGCACACACTCGAAACGCATGCGGCCGCCGTCGGCCACCACGTTCTCGGCGCGCACGTTGGCGCCCTCGCCCAGACCGTAGGTGACGATCTGTTTGCTCACCTGCGGCAGAATTTCACGCACGTTGGCATCGTCGGCGCAGAGCACGGCGACGCCGTAGAACGGCAGGCGCTGCAGGAAATCGACGAAGGCCTGCTTGAGGCGGCCGAAATCGTGCCCGTAGGTCTCCATGTGGTCGGCGTCGATGTTGGTGACGATCGAGATGACCGGCGACAGGAAAAGAAAGGAGGCGTCCGATTCGTCGGCCTCGGCCACCAGGAAATCGCCCGAGCCGAGGCGGGCATTGGCGCCGGCGGCGTTCAGCCGGCCGCCGATGACGAAGGTCGGGTCCATGCCGCCCTCGGCCAGGATCGAGGCGACCAGGCTGGTGGTGGTCGTCTTGCCGTGCGTGCCCGCCACTGCGATGCCCTGTTTCAGGCGCATCAGCTCGGCCAGCATCTGTGCGCGCGGCACCACCGGCACCTTGCGCGCGCGCGCCGCGAGCACCTCGGGGTTGTCGGCCTTCACCGCCGTGGACACCACGACGGCGTCGGCCCCGTCCACATGCTCGCCGGCGTGGCCGATCAGCGTACGCACGCCGAGACCGGCCAGGCGGCGCGTCGTCGCGCTGTCGGCGAGATCGGAGCCGCTCACCGCGAAGCCGAGATTGGCCAGCACCTCGGCGATACCGCTCATGCCGGCGCCGCCGATGCCGACGAAATGGATGTTCCTGACCTTGTGTTTCATTCTGCTAATTCCTCGCAGGCCCGGGCGACCGCCGCCGTGGCGTCGGGCCGGGCCAGTTCGCGCGCGCGCTCGGCCATCTGCTGCAGTTGCCCGCGCGTGTAGTTGCGGATCAGGCTCACCGCCTCCGGCGTCAGATCGCGCTGTGGCAGCAGGATGGCGCCGCCAGCAGTGGACAGGAAGCGGGCATTGCCGGTCTGGTGATCGTCGACGGCATGCGGATAGGGCACCAGGATGCTGGCCACGCCAGCTGCCGCCAGCTCGGCGACGGTCAGCGCGCCGGCGCGGCAGATCACCAGATCGGCCCAGGCATAGGCCCCGGCCATGTCCTCGATGAAGGCGACGCAGTGCGCCTGGACGCCAGCCTCGGCGTAGTTGCGTTGCAGAGCCTCGAGATGCTTCGCTCCCGCCTGGTGGACCACCTGCGGGCGCGCCTCCGGGGGCAGCAGCGCGAGACCGCGCGGCACCGCCGCGTTGAGCGCGGCGGCGCCCAGGCTGCCGCCAAGCACCAGAACGCGCAGCGGCGTCTGTGTCAGGTCGCCGCGTTCGCCATAGCGCGCTTCCGGCGACGGCAGCGCGGCGATTTCGGGGCGCACCGGATTGCCCAGCCAGGCGCCGGACGGCAGGGCGTCGGGGAAGCCGCAGGCGACGCGGTCCGCCACCTTCGCCAGCATGCGGTTGGCCAGTCCGGCGACCGAATTCTGTTCGTGGATGAGCAGCGGACGCTTCAGCCAGACGGCCATCATCCCCCCCGGGAAACTGATGTAGCCGCCCATCCCGAGCACCACGTCGGGCTGCACGCGGCGGATCTCGCGGCGTGCCTGCCAGAAGCCGGAAAGCAGCGCGAAGGGCAGCAGCAGCTTGCGCAGCAGGCCCTTGCCGCGCAGCGCACGAAAGCGCACCCAGGCCATCTCGTAACCGCGCGGCGGCACCAGAGAGGCTTCCATTCCCTCGGGATTTCCCATCCAGACAATGCGCCACCCCTGGCTGGCAAGACGGTCGGCGACCGCCAGGCCCGGGAAAACATGGCCACCGGTTCCGCCGGCCATCACGAGCAAGGTCCGTGTCATACCTTGCCTCCCCGCATCAACTGGCGGTTCTCCCAATCGACACGCAGCAGCACTGCGAGCGCAACGCAGTTGGCGAGAATGCCGGAGCCGCCGAAACTCATCAGCGGCAGCGTCAGGCCCTTGGTCGGCAGCAGGCCCATGTTCACGCCCATGTTGATGAAGCCCTGCACGCCGATCCAGATGCCGATGCCCTGGGCGACCAGCGCGGCGTAGAGCCGGTCGAGCGAAACCGCCTGGCGGCCGATCGCGAAGGCCCGCTGGACGAGCAGCGCGAACAGGACGATCACCGCCACCACGCCGGCGAAGCCCAGTTCCTCGGCTATCACCGCAAGCAGAAAATCGGTGTGCGCCTCCGGCAGATAGAAGAGCTTCTCGACGCTGGCGCCGAGCCCGACACCGAACAGTTCACCACGACCAAAGGCGATCAGCGCGTGCGACAGCTGGTAACCGCGCCCGAAGGCATCCGACCACGGGTCCATGAAGCCGAAGATGCGGTCGCGCCGGTAGGGCGAGACAACGATCAGCACGGTAAACGCCACCAGCAGCAGGACGATCAGCACGGCGAACAGCCGCGCGCGCATGCCGCCCAGAAAAAGAATGCCGATGGCGATCGAGATGATCACCACCAGGGCACCGAAATCCGGCTCCTTGAGCAGCAGCACGCCGACCGCGACCATGGCGCCGGCCATCGGCAGGAAGGCCTTCTTCAGGTCGTGCATGTGCGGCATCTTGCGTACCGTGTAGTCGGCGGCATAGAGCACGGCGAAGAACTTCATCAGCTCGGACGGCTGCAGATTGGCGAAACCGAGCGGCAGCCAGCGGCGGGCGCCGTTGACCTCGCGCCCGATACCGGGAACCAGCACCAGCGCGAGCAATGCGAAACCGGCGACGAACAGCCACGGCGCCAGCTGCTGCCAAGTGGCCAGCGGCACCTGGAAGGCCACGGCAGCGGCGACCAGGCCGATGGCCAGGAAGATGCTGTGACGGACAAGGAAGTAGGCCGGCTGGTTGCCGCTGAAGCGGCCGCCCTCGGCGGTGGCGATCGACGCCGAGTACACCATCACCAGACCGAGGATGAGCAGGAGCAGGGCGCTCCACAGGAGCCCCATGTCGACCTCGGCGGGCGGCCGGCGGGCGGCGTCGAGCGACGGCAGCATCAGATCTCCCGTCCGTCCGGCGCGTCCGCCACCGGCAGGGCGTTCACCGCCGCCACGAAGACTTCGGCGCGGTGCGCGTAGTTGCGGTACATGTCGAGGCTGGCGCAGGCCGGCGACAGCAGCACCGCATCGCCGGCCTGCGCCTGCGCGGCGCTCCAGCGCACGGCGTCGTCCATGTCCGCGCAGTGCCGCTGCGGCACACCGCAATCGGCAATGGCGGCGGCGATCGCCGGTGCGTCGCGGCCGATCAGCGCAACGCTGCGCGCATGCCGGGCCAGCGCCGCGGCCAGCGGCGAGAAATCCTGTCCCTTGCCATCCCCCCCGAGAATGATCGCCACCTTGCGCCCGAGTCCCTGCAGGGCCGCCAGCGTGGCACCAACGTTGGTGCCCTTGGAATCGTCGTAGTAGTCGACGCCGCCGATGCTGGCGACCTTCTCGACGCGGTGCGGGAGGCCCCGGAAGTTCTTCAGTGCCAGCAGCAGCGGATAGATCTGGATGCCAATGGCGCCGCACAGGGCCATCGCCGCCATGGCGTTGGCGGCGTTGTGCAGGCCGGCGACCGGCAGTTCATCGAGGCGCAGGAGACGCTCGTCCTTGTGCGCGATCCACAACCCGCCGGCGGCCTCGACCAGCCCGAGATCGAATTCGCCGCGCCCCTGGTCGAAGCCGAAGGTGATCAGGTCGCGCCCTGGCAGCGCCATCGCGCGCACCCGCGCATCGTCGCGGTTGATCACCTGCACGCCGTCGCCCTGGAAGATGCGCCGCTTGGCGGCGGCATAGGCATCCATGTCGGCGTAGCGATCGAGATGATCCTCGCTGACGTTGAGCACCGTCGCAGCGTCCGGTGCCAGGCTGTCGGTGGCTTCGAGCTGGAAGCTGGACAGTTCGAGCACCCAAACCTCGGGCAGTTCGCCGCGATCCTCGGCAGCCATCAGCGCGTCGAGCGCCGACGGCCCGATGTTGCCGGCCACGGCGACGCGGAGGCCGGCCCAGCGGCACATCTCCCCGGCCATCGTGGTGGTGGTGGTCTTGCCGTTCGATCCGGTGATCGCGATGACTCTCGGACGCGGGCGCTGCGCATTGATCGCCCAGGCGAAGAGCTCGATTTCCGAAACCAGCGGCACGCCGCGCGCCACGGCCGCGCTCACCTCCGGCGTCTGCGCCGGAATCCCCGGTGAAATGGCGATCAGGTCGATGCCGTCGAACAGTGCGGCGGTGAAGGGGCCGGCGATCAATTCAGCCGCCGGCGCGACGGCGCGCAAGGCCTCGACGTTCGGCGGCTGCGGGCGGGAATCGGCGACGCGCAGCAGCGCGACCTCCTGCCGGGCCGCCCAGCGCGCCATCGCGAGGCCGCTCTCGCCGAGGCCGAGCACGAGCAGGCGCTTGCCCTTGAGGCTTTTCTTGCGCAGCCGCAGGGTGTCGAGCGAGATGCGCTTGACGCCGGCGCCCTTGTCGTGACGATCGTGGCGATGATCGTGGGAGTGTGTCATCTGAGTTTCAGTGTCGAGAGGCCGACCAGCACCAGCATGATGGTGATGATCCAGAAGCGGACGACGACCTGGGTTTCCTTCCAGCCGCCGAGTTCGTAATGGTGGTGCAGCGGCGCCATCCGGAAGATCCGCTTGCCGCCGGTGAATTTGAAGTAGAGGACCTGTGCCGCAACCGACAGGGTTTCGGCGACGAACACTCCGCCCATGATCGCCAGCACGATTTCCTGGCGCACGATGACGGCCACCGTGCCGAGTGCGGCGCCCAGCGCCAGCGCACCGACGTCGCCCATGAAGACTTCCGCCGGATAGGCGTTGAACCACAGGAAACCCAGCCCGGCCCCGGCCATCGCCCCGAGGAACACGGCCAGCTCGCCGGCTCCCGGAACGTAGGGCAGCAACAGGTACTTGGCGAACACCGCGTTCCCGGCGACGTAGGCGAAGATGGCCAGGGCGCCGGCGATCATCACCGCCGGCATGATGGCCAGTCCGTCGAGTCCATCGGTGAGATTCACCGCGTTGCTGGTGCCGACGATGACGAAATAGGTCAGGACGATGAAGCCGACGACACCGAGCGGATAGGCAACGGTCTTGAAGAAGGGGACGATCAGCGCCATCTGCGCCGGCACGTTGGCGGTGAGCCCGAGGTACACCGCCGCGGCGAGGCCGAAGACCGACTGCCAGAAATATTTCCAGCGGCTGGCCAGCCCCTTCGGGTCGCGGTAGACCACCTTCTTCCAGTCGTCATACCAGCCGATCGCGCCGAAGCTCAGGGTGACGATCAGCACCACCCAGAGATAGCGGTTGCCAAGATCGCCCCAGAGCAGCGTGGTGATGGCGATGGCGATCAGGATCAGGGCACCGCCCATGGTTGGCGTACCGGATTTGCTGAGATGCGTCTGCGGTCCGTCGGTGCGCACCGCCTGGCCGATCTTCTTGGCTGCCAGCCAACGGATGACCGCCGGTCCGGCGACAAAGGAGATCAGCAGCGCGGTCATCGCGGCGAGCACAGCGCGCAGCGTGATGTAGTTGAAGACATTGAAGGCGCGGATATCCTGCGCCAGCCATTGGGCGAGCATGAGCAGCATTATTGGTTTCCTCCGCCGGCCGGGGCAGCGAGGGCGTCGGCCACCCGCTCCATGCGCATGAAGCGCGAGCCCTTGACCAGCACGGTCGTATCCGGCGTCAGTTCCGGGCGCAGCGCCTCGACGAGGTCGTCGACCCTGCGGAAATGCTCGGCGCCGGCGCCGAAGTTGTGTGCGGCGATGGCGCTCGATTCGCCGAGCGCGTACAGCCGGTCGATCCCCTGGCTCTTGGCATAGCCGCCGATCTCGTCGTGGAACTGTCCGGTCATCTCGCCGATCTCGCCCATGTCGCCGAGCACCAGAATCTTGCGGCCGATGGTGCTGGCCAGCACGTCGATGCCGGCGCGCACCGAATCGGGGTTGGCATTGTAGGTGTCGTCGAGCAGGACGGCGCCGTTCAGCCCGGCCCGCCGCTGCAGGCGCCCCTTGACGCCGGCGAAGGCAGCCAGGCCGGCCGCGGCGGTCGCGAACGGCAACCCGGCGGCCAGCGCGGCGGCGGCCGCGGCCAGCGCGTTGCATGCGTTGTGGCGCCCCGGCAGGGCCAGCGACAGCTCGCTCCGCTGCCCCAGCGCCTGCAGGACCAGGCGGTTCTCGAGCCCGTGCGGGTGGCACTCGCCGCGCACGTCGGCCTCCGGCGCGAAGCCGAAGGCCAGGATGCGGCGCCCGGCGTTCCGCGCGCGCCACATGGGCGCCCATTCGTCGTCGGCGTTGATCACCGCAACGCCGTCGGCGCCGAGACCATCGTAGATGTGCCCCTTTTCGGCGGCGATCGCCTCGATCGAGCCCATGCCGGCAAGGTGCGCGCGCTGCGCATTGGTGACCAGGGCCACTGTCGGCCGGGCGAGGCCGGCGAGATAGGCGATCTCGCCGGGATGATTCATGCCCATCTCGACGATCGCGGCGCGATGCCCGGCATCCAGTTGCAGCAGGGTGAGCGGCAGGCCGATGTCGTTGTTGAGATTGCCCTGCGTGGCCAGCACAGCGTCGCCGAAGGCGCTGCGCAGGATGCTGGCGATCATTTCCTTGGTCGTCGTCTTGCCGTTGCTGCCGGTCACCGCGATCACCGGCAGCGTGAAGCGGGCGCGCCAATCTGCCGCCAGCGCGCCGAGCGCCAGTCGGGTATCGGCAACCGCCACGCAGGGCAGTCCGCCGGCGGCGGCCAGATCCGCCGCATCGGCGTCGGCGCAGACCACCGCAGCGGCCGCGCCGGCGGCACGCGCGGCGGCAAGAAAGCGATGTCCGTCGAAATTCTCCCCGCGCAGGGCGAAGAACAGCTCGCCGGCAGCGATTCGCCGGCTGTCGGTCGACACCCCGCTGAAGCGGACATTGTCGCCGTGCAGGGAACCGCCGCAGGCCCGGGCGACGGCGTTCAGGTCCAGGGCGACGCTCATTGTTCCTTCTCCCGACGGGCGGCCAGCGCGCGCTGCGCCTCGGCGAGATCCGAGAACGGACGGCGCTGGCCGGCGATTTCCTGATAGGGCTCGTGCCCCTTGCCGGCGATCAGCACGACATCGGCCGGGCCGGCCTGCGCCACGGCGCGGGCGATGGCCGCCGCGCGATCGATTTCGCTGTCGGCCGCCGGTGCGCCGGCGCGGATCTCCTCGATGATCGTCCCGGCATCCTCGCTGCGCGGGTTGTCGCTGGTCAGCACGACACGGTCGGCGAGGCGCGCGGCCACCTCGCCCATCAGCGGCCGCTTGCCGCGATCCCGGTCGCCGCCGCAGCCGAACACGCAGACCAGCCGCGCGCCGCGTGCCACCGCCACTTCGCGCAGGGCATGCAGGGCATTCTCGAGCGCGTCGGGGGTATGCGCGTAATCGACCACGATCAGCGGCTCATTGTGTCCGCCGAGCTTCTCCAGGCGCCCCGGCGGCGGGGTCAGCACGGCGAAGCGTTCGGCGATCTCCCGGGGCGACAGACCGGCATCGAGCAGGACGGCAGCCACCGCCAGCAGGTTGGAGACGTTGAAGCGGCCGATCAGACCGGTCTCCACGAGGGCGCGTCCGCCCGGTGCGCAGAGACGGAAGCGCAGCCCCTCCGGGGTGGCCTGAACGTCCTCGGCGCTGACCGTGCCGGGCTGTGCGACGCTTGCCGCGGCTTGCGTGTAGCCGATCCGCTTGCTCGCCGCGCTGCGCTCGAACAAGACGCGTCCGTGGGGATCGTCGAGGTTGATCACGGCCAGGCGCAGGCGCGGCCAGGAGAACAGCCTTTCCTTGGCCGCGGCGTAGTCTTCCATGCTGCCGTGGTAATCGAGATGGTCGCGCGTGAGATTGGTGAACACCGCGACGTCGACCCGCGCCCCGTTCAGCCGGCCTTCCTCGATCCCGATCGAGCTGACCTCGAGCGCACAGGCCTGCGCGCCGGCATCGGCGAAGTGTGCCAGGGCGTGCATCAGGGTGGTCGCCTCGGGGGTGGTGAAGCCGGTGTCGACCAGTGCGCCCGGGAAACCGGCGCCAAGCGTGCCGATCACCGCGCAGCGGCGCGGATGGCTGCGGGCGATCCACTGGCTGACGGTGGTCTTGCCGTTGGTGCCGGTGATGCCGATCAGCGACAGGCGTTCGCTCGGCCGGCCATGAACGGCGTGCGCCAGCGGACCGCAGAGCGCGCGCAAACCATTCGCCGGGAGCTGCGGCACGCCCCAGGCGGAATCCCAGGTGAAATCCGGGGTGGCCTCCCAGAGGACGGCAGCGGCACCGCGCGCGATGGCGTCGGCAATGTAGCGACGGCCGTCGGCCAGGTCGCCCGGATAGGCCACAAAGAGATCACCGGGATGGACCTGCCGGCTGTCGTCCGCGACGCCGGTCGGCTGCACGGCGAGCCCGGCCAGCCGGGCGAGCAGCGTCCGGACGGCTTCTGCCTCGACGCGGCCGCCGGCAGGATCGAGCGCGGGATCGAAAGCGGCGACCATCAGAGACGCTCCCGGGCGTTGCCACCGTTGGCCACCTGCAGCGGTGCGTCGGGCGGGATCCCGAGGGTACGCAGCGCACTGGCCGTCACCGAAGCGAAAACCGGACCGGCGACGTCACCGCCGTAATGCCGGCCGCCGCCCGGCTCGTCGATCATCACCGCGACGATCAGGCGCGGATCCGAGGCTGGCGCGAAGCCGACGAAGGAGGACACGTACTTGTTGGTGTACTGGCCGCTCTCCAGCTTGTGCGCAGTGCCGGTCTTGCCGGCGACGCGGTAGCCGGGAATCTGCGCCTTCGGTGCCGTGCCGCCCGGCTGCACGGCCATTTCCAGCATGGCGCGCACCTCGCGGGCGGTCTGCGGGCTGAACACCTGCATGCCCTGCACCAGCGGTGTCTCGCTGCGGGTGAGCGAGAGCGGGATCAGATCGCCGTCGCGGGCGAACACGGTATAGGCCCGCACCAGCTGCATCAGCGAAACGGAAATGCCGTGCCCGTAGGACATCGTCGCCTGCTCGATCGGACGCCAGGATTTCCAGGGACGCAGCCGGCCGGCCACCTCGCCCGGGAAGCCGAGACGCGGCGCCTGCCCGAAGCCGACGGCATCGAACATCGCCCACATTTCCTCGGCGGGCAGCGTCGCAGCCAACTTGGCAGCGCCGACGTTCGACGATTTCTGGATGATCTGGGCGACGGTCAGGGCACCGTGCGGGTGCGCGTCCGAGATCGTCGCCTTGCCGATGGTGAGGCGCCCGGGCGCGCAGTCGATCACCGAATCGAAGCGGAACTTGCCCTTTTCCAGGGCCAGCGCGGCGGTGAAGGGTTTCAGCGTGGACCCCGGCTCGAAGGTATCGGTGAGCGCCCGGTTGCGCAGCTGCGCACCGGTCAGGTTGTCGCGGTTGTTGGGGTTGTAGGTCGGCCAGTTGGCGAGGGCAAGGATCTCGCCAGTCTTGGCGTCGAGCACGACGACGCCGCCGGCCTTGGCCTTGTGTTCGGCAACGGCCTGGCGCAGCTGGCTGAAGGCCAGGTACTGGATCTTCGAGTCGAGCGACAGGCGGATGTCGCGCCCGTCCTGCGGCGGCCGGATCGAACCGACGTCCTCGACGATCTGCCCACGCCGGTCGCGGATCACGCTGCGGCTGCCGGGCCGGCCGAGCAGCTGGCCCTGGAAGGCGAGTTCGACGCCTTCCAGCCCCTTGTCGTCGACGCCGGTGAACCCGACGATGTGGGCGGTCATCTCGCCGGTCGGGTAGAAGCGCCGGTATTCCTTGCTCTGGCCGATGCCGGGCAGCTTGAGCGCGGCGATGCGCTCGCCGACATCGGGCGGAATCTGCCGCTGCAGGAAGACGAAGCTCTTGTCGCTGGACAGCTTGCGGGTCAGCTCCTTGTGCTCGATCTCCAGCAATTCGGCGAGCTGGCGACTCTGTTCCGGCTGCAGCCGGGCTTCCGCCGGGATCGCCCAGACCGATTTCATCGGTGTCGACACGGCGAGGATGTCGCCGTGCCGGTCGGCGATGCGGCCGCGCGATGCGGAAATCTCGAGGTCGCGGCGATAGCGCGATTCACCCTTTTCCTGCAGGAAGGCGTCGTTGAGCACCTGCAGGTAGAAGGCGCGGCCGATCAGCACGCCGAAGGAGGCGAGGATGAGCACGGCCATCAGGCGCGAGCGCCAGCCCGGCAGGCGCAGCTGGAGAATCGGGCTCTCGGCGAAGCGGTGTGCCTGCGCGCCCTTGAAGCGCATCATGGCCGTCCCTCGCCAGCGGCCGGCGCGCGCGTCGCGACGAGCATGCGCGCCGCCTCGGGCGTGCGCATGCGCAGCTTTTCGCGGGCGATCTTCTCGATGCGCGGCGGCGTCGCCCAGGTGGACAGCTCGAGCTGCAGCTGGCCGAACTCGACGTCCAGCTGCCGCGCCCGCTCCTGTTCCGCCTCGAGCGTCTGGAACAGCTTGCGCGCCTTGTGCTGCGAGGTGACCACCCCGAGCGCGCAGAGCAGCGCGGCAACCAGCAGGAGAAGGTTGATACGCAGCACGTCAGCCGCCCCCGCCGGCGGTTTTCTCGGCGACACGCAGGACCGCGCTGCGCGCCCGCGGATTCGCCGCCACTTCGGCTGCATCCGCCCGGACGGGCTTGCCGATCACCCGCAGACGGGGTTGCGGCAGCTCCGCCGCGCGCAGCGGCAGGTCGCGCGGCAGGGTGTCGGGCGCTGCTTCGCCGCGCATGAAGCGCTTGACGATGCGGTCCTCGAGCGAGTGGAAACTGATCACCGCCAGGCGTCCGCCGGGTTTCAGGAGATCCATGGCCTGCGGCAGAACTAGCGCAAGCTGTTCGAGTTCCTGATTGATATGAATCCGTAGAGCTTGAAAGGTGCGCGTCGCCGGGTCCTGGCCGGGCTCGCGGGTCCGCACGGTTTCGCGTACGAGCGCGGCGAGCTCACCTGTGGTTGTAAGAGGCCGCTCGCTCCGAGCAGCCACAATCTTCTTTGCAATCTGGAAAGCAAACCGTTCTTCGCCATAGTTCTTGATGACCTCCGTGATGTCCCTGATTTCCGCCCGCGCCAGCCATTCGGCGGCCGTCTCCCCCTGCGTCGTGTCCATGCGCATGTCGAGCGGTGCATCGAAGCGGAAGCTGAAGCCCCGCTCCCCTTCGTCGAGCTGCGGCGACGACACTCCGATATCGAGGAGCACGCCGTCCACGGCTGCGAATCCTGCCTGCCGCGCGGCCTCGGCGAGTTCGCCGAAAGGCCGGTGCAGCACGGTCAGTCTTGGATCGGCAATCGCCCGCGCGGCAGCGATCGCCTGCGGGTCGCGGTCGAGCGCCAGCAGGCGCCCCTGCGGCCCGAGCCGTTCGAGAATCATGCGGCTGTGCCCACCCCGCCCGAAGGTGCCGTCGACGTAGACGCCGGCGGCCCCGACTTCCAGCGCGGCGACCGCTTCGTGCAGCAGAACCGTGCGGTGCTGCGCGCCGGAGCTCACAGCGCAAGGTCCTCGAGCCCGGGCGGCAGCCCCTGGTCCCCCATCGCGAAGATGGCGTCCTGCTGTTTCTGCCAGCCGGCATCCGACCAGATTTCGAAGTGACTGCCCTGCCCGACCAGCCAGACCTGCTTTTCGAGCTGCGCGAACTGGCGCAGCTCCGGGGCGACGAGCAGGCGGCCCGCGGAATCCATCGCCTCCTCGCGCGCGTTACCGACGAGCAGGCGCTTGATGGCCGCCGACTGGGGATTGAAGCTGGACGCGGCGAGCACCTTGTCGCGGATCGGCGCCCAAGCGGGATTCGGATAGAGCAACAGGCAGCGGTGCGGATGCGCGGTCAGGACGAGGGTGCCGCCCGAGGCTTCGGCAAGCGCCTCGCGGTGGCGCGCCGGAATGGCGAGCCGCCCCTTGGCGTCAAGACTCAGCGCTGCCGCACCCTGAAACATCGAACCGGATCCCCTTTATCGAACCGGGAAACTCCCGGATTCCCCACTTTGCACCACTTGTTCCCACTTTAAGACAAAGAAATCGGCAAGGCAAGGGGGGTTTTACGGTTTTTTCCAATGACGACAAGGACTTATAGCCTGTTTCGAAGGAATTTTTTGAAAAAATTACCCTTTAAAAACAATGCTGACAAAGCGCTAGTTAAAGTGCTTTGTTACGAACGATCCGGCTTCGCTGCGAAATGACGCGAGGGTGGCACGGGCAAGGGCTGCGCCCGTCCGAAGGAAAGGCAGGAACGGCGGAAAAGGGAGGTGCCGGGAACGTCATGCCAGCGCCGACCTCCCGGCGGGGGACGTCCACCGTGGGAACGAAGGGGGGCGATGGGTATCGAGGGAGGGGGGGGGAAGCCGGTCGATAAGCCGGGTTCTGTCGTGGACAGCCATTCCTCTAGGCGCGCCGTCGCCGACGCGCTCAAGCAGCCTACCCGGAAGCGGCGCGAGCCACGCCTGATGCTTCCCTATTTGGCCTTGCTCCGGATGGGGTTTGCCGTGCCGTCCGTGTTACCACGTCCGCGGTGGGCTCTTACCCCACCGTTTCACCCTTGCCTGATCCCGCCGGTTTCCCGGCGAGCCATCGGCGGTCTGCTCTCTGTTGCACTTTCCGTCACCTCGCGGTGCCCGGCCGTTAGCCGGCATCCTGCTCTGCGGAGCCCGGACTTTCCTCCCCGTGCACTGCACGCGGCGGCTGCCTGACCGACTTCCCGCCCGGATTATACGCCGGGCCGCGTGCGCCCCGGCCGGAATTGCCAGAGATCGTCGAAATAGGCGGCCTCCTCGCTGGCCGGCGTGACGCCAGGCCAGCCCATCAGCGGCACGGGGTGCAGGGCGCGCGGCCGGTCGAGCCGGCCGGCGGCAAGATGCGCGGCCAGCCGCCGGTCGAGGTCGGCCAGGCAGGCCTCGGCCGACTGGCACAGCCAGTCGGCATCGACGTCGAAAAGCACGGCCTTGGCGGTCAGGCCGCGAAAGGGGGCAAGCAGTTGCTCGCAGGTGGCATGGCCGAAGACGAAGCAGCACAGCCGCGTGCCGCACTCGGCGCGCCGCTCGACGAACAGGGATTTCCAGGCGAAATCGCGGACCAGCCCGAGCAGCGGCGCCTCGGATGCGACGAGGACAATGCCGCATTCGTCGAAATGCGTCAGCGCATCGCGCAGCCGGCCGCGTCCGTCCGGCGCACTGGCCTGCGCTTCACGGTGCGCCGCGTTGAGCGCCGCCTTGCTGGCCGGATAGGTCAGCCAGACCAGGGCGTTGAAGGCATCGTGCCAGTTGTCCGGCCGCGTTTCGACGGTGCCGTGCTGCCAGATCCGCGCCTCGTAGCCGAGGCCGTCGGCGGCCGGCGGGACGAAGCGCAGCGGCAGCCCGCTGGCGGTCCGCAGGTCGCGCGCCCGGGCACGGGCATTGAGTTCGGCGCAGGACGGCGGCCTCGCGGGCAGGGTTGCCGCCGGCGACAACGCGGCCAGCAGCGGGGCGAGGAGCGTCTCGGGCGAAGAGCGGCTCACCGCGATGCGGCGGCGGGAGGCGTGCCCGGGGGGATGCCGGAAGCGCCGGCGGCAGCCTCGACGGGAATGAAGGCGAGCTTGCCGTCCCGGTTGCGGAAGGTGCCGACCAGCGGTCCGAGTCCGCCCTCGGGCTCGGCATCGAGTTTCGCGAAGCCCTCGCAGGTGCGCGTCTCGGTGACGTACATGCGCTTGCCCTGGCGGATGATCCAGGCATTGTTGCCGGGCGCGTAAACCTCGACGCGCGCATCGAGCGCGGCCTGGCCGAGGCGATGGCGACGCATGCAGTCCGGCATGCGCGCCGCGACCAGGATGTAATCGGCCTTCTTCTCCCAGAAGAACTGCTGCTGGCGAATCAGCGTCAGATTGTGCTCGCTGCCGTCGATGTGGAACGAGGCGCGCTCGTCGGAACATCCCGCGAGCAGCGGCAGGATCAGCAGCGGGAGCAGTCTCAGTGGCGTCACGGCGCCCCTCCTCCGGGAATCGGTTGCACTCAGTCGCACAGCTTCCAGCGCAGCGCCTCGCCGGCGGCGAGCGGCACCAGCGTCTCGCCGCCGGGGTAGGGATAGGACGCCGGCGGCGTCCAGCTCTCGCGCACCAGCGACACCTTTCCGGTATTGCGCGGCAGACGGTAGAAGTCGGGACCGTGGAAACTGGCGAAGGCTTCCAGCCGGTCGAGGGCGCCCGCCGCCTCGAAAGCCTCGGCGTACAGCTCGAGCGCCGCGTGCGCGGTATAGCAGCCGGCGCAGCCGCAGGCGGCCTCCTTGGTGCCGCGTGCATGCGGCGCCGAATCGGTGCCGAGGAAGAATTTCGGGCTGCCCGAGGTGGCGGCACGCACCAGCGCCGCGCGATGGACCTCGCGCTTGAGCACCGGCAGGCAGTAATAGTGCGGACGCAGCCCGCCCTGGAAGATCGCGTTGCGGTTGTACAACAGGTGATGGGCAGTGATCGTCGCCGCGACATTGGCGCCGGCGGCGGCGACGAAATCGGCTGCGTCGCGCGTCGTGATGTGCTCGAACACCACGCGCAGGCCCGGGCGGCGCGCCAGCAGCGGCTGCATCACGCGCTCGATGAAGACGTTCTCGCGATCGAAGATGTCGATCGCGGGATCGGTCACCTCGCCATGCACGAGCAGCGGCAGGCCAAGTTTCTCCATCTCGGCAAGCGCCGCGTCGCAGCGGGCGAGGTCGGTGACACCGGCATCGGAGTTGGTCGTCGCGCCGGCCGGATAGAGCTTCACCGCCTTGACGAAACCGCTGTCGACCGCGCGCCGGATCTCGTCGGCCGGCGTGTTGTCGGTGAGGTAGAGCGTCATCAGCGGCTCGAAGGCCATGCCGGCGGGCAGCGCGGCGAGGATGCGCGCGCGGTACTCGGCGGCGGCGGCCACGGTGGTGACCGGCGGACGCAGGTTGGGCATCACGATGGCGCGCGCGAACTGGCGGGCGGTGTGCGGCAGGACGGCGGCGAGGGCTTCGCCATCGCGCAGATGGAGGTGCCAGTCGTCGGGGCGGGTGAGGGTGATCTGCATGATTGCGGCGGGGTTGGAATCCGGATCAGGCGGATTCTAGCAGCCCGCCGGAACGCCGGGGGAATACAGCCTCGGGCAGCCTCGAGCGACGTCAGCCCGCGTTCAGGCCAGCGGCGATCTGCTCGAGGCGTTGCCGGTTGATCGGTTTGATCAGGGTGTCGTCGAAACCGGCCGCGAGCAGGCGGTCGATGTCTTCCTGGAAGGCGTGCGCGGTGTAGGCGACGACGTGCGGGCGGCAGGCCAGCACGACGGCGCGCAGGCGCGCGCAGGTTTCCTCGCCGGACAGGCCGGGCATGCTGATGTCGAGCAGGACGAGGCGGGGCGCCAGCGCCGGAAACAGCGCGATCGCCTGTTCCCCGCTGTCCGCCTCGGAGACCGTCCAGCCCAGCTTGCGCAGGATCGTCGC
>JAPKHL010000100.1 GCA_026646875.1 Rhodocyclaceae bacterium
TCGCACCCAGCGAGGCGGCAGCAATGCCCTTGCCGAGGGAGGACACCACGCCGCCGGTGACGAAGACGTATTTGGTCATGGATTTTTCTGCAGCGGGAAATCCGGATTATAGCCGAAAAGGATGACGGCCATAAAGCCGCACCCGGCCCGGCCGGGCCTTGGCCGAGGCTCAGCGGATGAATTCGCGACTGACCTGGCGGAACAGGTCGGTGCCGGCACGCGCCAGCCACTCGAAGGCCACCATCTCGCGCGAAACGATCTCGGCTCCGTGCTGACGCATCCGTTCGAGAGCCAAGCTTTTGTCGCGCAGGCGGCGAGAACCGACCGCTTCCTCGACGACGAACACCGTCCGTCCGGCCGCACACAGATCGAGCACCGTCTGCAGCACGCAGACGTGGGTCTCGGTTCCGGCAACGACGATCTGCGGCCGTCCGCCGCCAGGCGCTCGGTCGAGCACCCCCTCGGCGAAGGCCGAAAAATGGATCTTCTCCACCACCGCCGCATCCGGCAGCAGCGTCCGCAGCACCGGCAGCGTCGGTCCGAGTCCCTGCGGGTATTGTTCGCTGCAGAGTACCGGCACTCCGAGGCGCTGGGCAACGCGGGTCAGCCACAGGGCATGGTCGAGCACCCGCTCGCCCTCGTGGATGGCGGGAAAAAGACGTTCCTGCAGATCGACTAGCAGCAGCACGGAACGATCGGCTTGCAGCAGCATGGCTTCTCCTTTTTACCGGACGGGCGTTCGCCGGCGGCGAGCGTGGGCGATTATCGCCGCCCGTCCGTCCGCGGACAAGCCAAGCACATCCGGCCGCCGCCCCCTTGCCAAGGGCGGCCATCGCTTGCTTCGTGCCGCTTATCGTTTACCATTCAATCCTCGACCGCCGCCCGGCCATTTCGAGGTATGCCTTGATCCACCAATACCGTCGTCTCCCTGCCCTCCTGCGCCTTTCCGGCCTCGCCGTCTGTGCCGCCTTGCTGCTGGCCGCCTGCGGCAAGTCCGCGGACGACCCGTCCGCCGGGGCCGGCCCGGCCCCGGCCAGCCAGGTTGACGACCGGCCAAACGCAGAGTCCCCCCTGGCCAAGGCCGCCCGGCGCGGCGACCTGGAGACCGTCCGCGAGCTGCTGGATGCAGGGAACGAAGTGAACGTGACCGATGCGCTGGGGCGCACCCCCCTGCACATGGCGGCCTTCTACGGACGCCCGCGCACCAGCGAGCTGCTGCTCGAGCGTGGCGCCGAGGTCAATGCCGGCGACCGTGTCGGCATGACCCCGCTGCATGCCGCGGTGCTCGACGGACGGACATCGGTGGCGGAGATTCTGCTTGCACGCGGCGCCGACATCAACGCGGCCAGTCACACCGGCCTGACACCGCTGCATCTGGCTGCCGCCACCGGGCAACCGGCAATCGCTCGCCTGCTTCTTGGCCGGGGTGCCGACCCGCAGCGCAAGGACAAGGACGGCAAGACGCCGGCGGACTACGCCACGCGCAACGATCACCCGAAAACGCTCGCCCAGATCCAGTCAGCGCAGTCCAAGCGCTAGGAAACGGTCAAGGAAAATCGCGGGACGCGGGGCCCCACACCGGCCCGTCCCCGGACCCTCCGGTCATGGTGCCCCGGCGAAGCCTCTGGCGGACGGGAGAGCCCGGACGCCCTCCCGCCCCATTTCCGGCAGCCGTCGCGCATGACGCAGGGGCGTTACGACCTGGGCCACGGCGGGAATTCCGGGAATTCGCCGGCCGGCGCCCCGGCGCAGCATCTCCACGAAGGGCTGATCTTCCTGCTGGATATGCCGTTCGAACCAGAATTCGACGAAGCGCAGAAAGGAATGCACGTCGCGCACCCCCGCCAGCACCTCCTCGAGCGCACGGCGCATGGTGCGCAACTGGGTACGGTGAACCCGCGCGTGCTGCGCGAATTCGAGCCCGGCCGCCTCGGCAATGCGCTCTTCGGTGGAGAAATGCTGCTCGAAACGGTCGAGCAGACGCTCGAACTGTGCGTCAGGCAGCCCACCCTCGTCGAAGCAGTGGGTCTTGAGCGACTCGATCAACACGAAAATCTCCTCGTGCTGCGGATCGAGTTCCGGGTGATCGACCTGCAAGGCCTCGGGAAGCAGGCCGGAAAGCTGGTTTTCCATTGCCTCTGTCTCCTATGCTGTCCGGTTTTTTTATCCGTGCAGTATAGGAAAATGCATCCGCGATTGCCAGTTGGGTTTCCCGGTTGCGCGGGGCGGATCAGAACACTTGTTCGCTGCGGATCAGGCCGACGGCAATACCCTCGATCGCCAGCGCGGCATGGCGGGTATCGACGATGATCGGCGCGTAATCGGGATTTTCGGCGATCAGCTCGACCATCGCCCCATGCTGCCGGAAGCGTTTGACCGTCACCTCGTCGTCCAGGCGCGCGACGACGATCTGGCCGTTGCGCGCCTCGCTCGTCCGATGCACAGCCAGCAGGTCGCCATCGAAGATCCCGGCGTTGATCATCGACAGGCCGCGCACACGCAGGAGGAAATCCGCGCGCGGGCTGAACAGCTTGGCATCCAGGGCATAACGTCCCTGAACGTTCTCAACGGCGAGAATCGGACTGCCCGCCGCGACGGAGCCGATCAGTGGCAGACCGAGTTGCTCGACCAGACGGATTCCGCGCGCCGCGCCGGGTTCCAGAACGATCACACCCTTCCTGGCCAGGGCCTTGAGGTGCTCCTCGGCGGCATTGGCCGAAGCGAAGCCGAAGGCGCTGGCGATCTCGGCGCGCGTGGGCGGAGCGCCAAGGATCTCGAGGGTGTTGCGGATGAAATCGAGAATTTCCTGTTGTCGCGGGGTCAGTTTGATCATGATGGCAGCCTCGGTTCGTTCCATGTATTTTTATACAGTAAAACTCCGGATGCAAGCCCGGAGTGACGCCCCCGGTGCTTTTCTCCCCGTCCCTCCCCGCCTCCGCACCTTGCCGCCCGTCGCCGAAGACTTGTCTTGCTCAGCCAATCCGGATAATTTCCCCGACAGCCCCCATCCACACGACGACAGAGGTGTTCCATGAGCGCGTTGACCCGGTGCTTTGCAACGGTGCTGGCTGTCGTCTTCACGGCGATCGGCCCGGCACAGGCGCGCGACCTTGCCGAAATTCGCGCCGAGGGCGTTCTGCGGCACCTCGGGACACCGTACGCGCACTTCGTCACCGGCACCGGAGAAGGACTGGACATCGAACTGATGCAGGGCTTTGCCGAGCATCTCGGTGTCCGTTACGAATTCGTCGAGAGCACCTGGAGCTCGCTCATCGCGGACCTCACCGGAACCGGCGCGCCGGACAGATCCCCTTCCCCCCCCCCGGGGCGACGTCATCGCCAGCGGCATGACCATCCTTCCCGAGCGGGAAAAGCTGATCAGCTACTCCACCCCCACCTTTCCCTCCGGCGTCTGGCTGATCGCCCCCGCCCGTTCGGATGCCCAGCCGATCAAGGCGAGCGGCGACCTCGGCCAGGATATCGCGAGCACCAAGGAGCGCCTGTCGAGGCGCTCCACCCTGGTGGTCGACAATACCTGCCTCGATCCACGTCTCTACGACCTCGAGGGCAAGGGCCTGAAACTGCGCCGCTTCGCGAACAGCAACAATCCTATCGACCTGATTCCGGCCATGCTGCGCGGCGACGCCGAGCTGTCCCTGCTCGACGTTCCGGACGCGATCATCGGTCTGGAAAAATGGCCGGGGCAGATCAAGATCATCGGCCCGATATCCGGCCCACAGGCCATGGGACTGGGATTCCGCAAGACCTCGCCGGAATTGCGGGCGGCATTCAACACCTATTTCGCCACCCGCCTCCGGGATGGCAGCTATCTGCGGCTGGTCCGCAAGTACTACCCGGCCATCCCGCAGTATTTCCCGGACTTCTTCGGACGGCAGGACAGCCGGGGCTATGTCCGCTAACCCCGCCCGCGCCGTCGAGCGCATCGAGAGCAGCCTGCCGCCCCGGCAGGCCCGCTGGCTGCTGATCGGCGGCCTGTTCTTCATCGCCTACGCCACGGCCCTCGTCTGGATGACCTACCAGGCGCAGACCCAGCGCCAGGAAGCAGGATTCGCCGGTACCCGGCTGGAAGCGGAAAAACTTGCCGCCGCCATCGCCTACTTCATCGACGAGCGGCGCAACGACCTTGCCGATCAGGCCGCCTCCGCCGAAGTGGTCTCGTACTTCTCCAACCAGGCGCTCGGCATGTCGCTTGAATACGGGCTGCGAGCCAACCTGCTCAGCATCCTTGGCAGGATGCACCGCCTCCTGGAGGGCAAGCACCTGAACGGCGAGCCGATCTACCGCCGAATGGCGCTGATCGCGCACGACGGCACGCTCCTGGTCGCCACCGACCGCAACATCCAGGAGCGCGCCGCCCTGCTCACCCCGGTCATCCCGGCCAATGCGCAGGCGGCGATCGCCAGCGTCCCCGACACCGACGAAATCGTGATCTCCGCGCCCGTCCTGCAGCACGGCCATCTGCATGGGCAGATCGTCGCCTGGGTCAGCGCCGGCCAGTTGCAGCGCCACTTCCTGTCCCTGCGCGGCGAATCGATCATGACCTTCCTGCTGCCGCCGGACGGCCGCTGGCAGAACCCGGGCGGCACCGCCTACCTGCCGCCGGACCGCATGCTCAGCCTGACCGGGCTGCGGCCCGGTCAGTGGCTGGAATGGCCGGCCGGCACGCTGGCCCCCGAGCATCCGCCGGTCAGGGTCACCGCAGTGACGGTCGGCGACACGCCGTTCCGCCTGATCGCGCTGATTCCGCAGGACGATCCGCGCCGCCCCGGAGTTTCCCGGAATCTGCTCATCGCAGCGGCGGCCGTCCCGCTTCTCCTGGTGATCGCGCTGATCGTGCTGGCCCGGTTGTACCAGGCCAACCGCAAGCTCCTGCACCAGGCCAGGACGGCGACCCGCAAGCACCTCGAGCTGAACGTCCGCAACTCGGATCTGGAGCAGGAGATCCGGCGTCGCGAGGAAACCGAGAAGCGCCTGCGCGAACAGCAGCAGCTCCTCGAGGACAAGACCGGCGCCCTCGAGCGGGCCATGGCCGAAGCCCAGCACCTGGCCCAGTACGACACCCTGACCAAGCTCAGCAACCGGATGTTCTTCCGCGAAGGCCTGCGCCGGGCGATGGGACGTGCCTCGCGCGACGGCAGCCTGCTGGCTGTCCTGTTCATCGATCTCGATCATTTCAAGCGGATCAACGACACCCTCGGCCACCCGGCCGGCGACCAGCTGCTTCTGGAGGCCGCCAACCGGCTCGAGCATGCCGTGCGCGAAACCGACATCGTCGGATTGACGCGGCCGGACACCGACTACCGGCTGGCCCGCCAGGGCGGCGACGAATTCACCATCCTGCTCGCCGAACTGCACGACCCCCTGGTTGCCGGCAGCGTGGCCAAGCGCATCCTCGAACAGATGTCCCGCCCGATCGTCATCGGCGCCAACGAGGTCGTCGTCACCGCCAGCATCGGCATCAGCGTCTTTCCCACCGATGGCAACGAGGTCGACACCCTGCTCAAGAACGCCGATGTCGCGATGTACAGCGCCAAGGCCAACGGCCGCAACCAGTATTCCTTCTTCGAACCGGCCATGCAGGCCAACGCCCTGCGCCGGCTGGCTCTGGAAAGCGACATGCGGCAAGGGCTCGCCAGACGGCAGTTCACCCTGCACTACCAGCCACAGGTGGACGCCGTCACTGGCGAACTGCAATCCTTCGAAGCCCTGATGCGCTGGCACCACCCGGAGCGTGGGCTGATCCCGCCTGCGGAGTTCATTCCGGTCGCCGAGGAAACCGGTCTCATCCTGCCGCTGACCCGGCTGGCCCTGCATCAGGCCTGCCAGGACATTCCGGCATGGAAGTCCCGTTTCGGCAGGGAGATCCGGGTCGCGATCAATATCTCGGGACGGGTCATCGAGCTTGCCGACATCGCCGAGCTGATCGGCAACGCGCTGTCACAGCACGGCATCGGCCCCCACCTGATCGAGGCCGAACTGACCGAGAGCGTGCTGATGGAAGGCGGCGAACGGACCCGCCTGCTTCTCGAGCGTCTGCGCATCCTCGGCATCCGCATCTCGATCGACGACTTCGGCACCGGCTATTCCTCACTCGCCTACCTCAAGGCCCTGCCGATCGACGTCCTGAAGATCGACAAATCCTTCGTCAACGACGTCTGCTCCGACAACAGCAGCGCCACCATCGCCCGCACCATCATCGCCATGGCGCACAGCCTCGGCCTGAGCGTCGTGGCCGAAGGCGTCGAAACCCCGGCCCAGCGGGACTTCCTCCGCGCCGAGCGCTGCGAGACGCTGCAGGGCTACCTGTTCAGCCGCCCACTCCCGCCCGAACAGGTGATCGACCTGCTCGCGGCCCGAGGCGCAGCGCAATGAAGAGGACGGCTCGACCCTTCCAGGATCGCACCATGGCCGGGGCACCTTTCGCCATCTGGAAATACCGCCACGACGGCCCGCTCGAGCGTTCGCCGCTGCAACGCCGGATCGGCCTCGCCCTGCTCGCCGCCGGGCCGCTCGTCTATCTGTTCAGCCGCATCCTGCCGCTCGGCGTCGCCCCCTGCGTGATCGGCGCGATCGTGCTGCTGAGCGGCCAGCGACGGCTACGGGTGGGGCCGCGCTACCTGGTCTGCGGCCCGCACATCGTTTACTTCGCCAACATCGACCGCGCGCTGCGCGACAGCGCCGCCGGCACCCTGCGCCTCGAACACGCCGGCAAGGCCGTCTTCATCCTGGAGCGCGAGCGTTTCAGCTCGAACGCGCGCAAGCCGCACAAGATCGCCGCCCACCGGGCCGCCCGCTTCGACAAGGTGAGCGCCCTGCTGCTCGCCCGCCTGCGGGCAGCTGTCCCGGACTGCCGGATCGAGGATTGATCCGGTGAACGCCCCGCAACCGTTCCGCCGCAGCATCCACTTGCTGTACGTCCCGACCCTCTTCTGCAATCTTGGCTGCCGCTACTGCTATCTTGGCGAACAGACCCGGCAGGCCGACCTCGCGAGCGATGCCGGCCGCGCCGTCGCCACCTTGGAGCACGCCCTGGCACGGCTGGAGGAAGCCGGCGTGCTGGCGTTCAATGTATCGCTGCACGGCGGCGAGGTCACGACGTTGCCACCGGAAGTGCTGGACCGGCTGTTCGCCCGCATCCGCCGCCACTACCTGACCCACCTCGATGCACTGACGGCGCTGGGCCACCGCAAGTCGGCACCGCACATCAAGACCAACCTCTACCGTTTTGCCCCGCTCTATGCGCTGTTCGAGCGTCACCAGGTCTCGATCAGCGCCAGCATCGACCTGCCGCTCGCCCTGCACGAACGCTACCGCACCACCGCCGGCGGCGCCGGCTGGCTCGAGCGGACCCTGGACAACCTGCGCCTGCTCGCCCGCTACCCGCACGCCAGGAAGATCTCCGCTACCCTCTCGGCCGAGCATCTGGCCGACCCGGCCGCCCTGATCGACGACATCTGGTTCCTGCACCGCGACATCGGGCTGGACATGAACGCGATGAACCTGATGTTCGCCTTCGGCAGCGAACTGAACACCGCCCGCCAGGGAAACGCCGTGCTCACGCCGGCCAGCGAGGCGCAGCAGGTGGCGCTGTACGACGCACTGCACGCCGCCTTCGTCGGTACCGAACTGGAAGAGGGGCTGCGCCGCCACTGGTTCGACGAATTCACCCCGGGCTACTGCACCAGCGCCTTCAATTGCGGCGAACGCTTCTACTTGCTGCAGGGCGACGGTGCGGTCTATTCCTGCGTGCGCGGCCAGGGCCTGCCGGAATTTCACTATGGCAACGTGTTCGAGGACAGCATCGACGACATTCTCGCCACCGGTGCCCGCAAGATCGCCGCCATCCACCGCGCCCACGGCTTCGACGAATCGTGCCAGCGCTGCGACCACCTGCCGCTGTGCCACACCGGCTGTCCGGTGGTGAAACAGCAGCACGACATCGCCCGCGCCTATACCTGCCGGCTGCAGCGGACGATCTACCGCGACGCCCCGTTGCGCTTTCCTGCTGCCGACCCGGCCACGCGGACCCGCGAATCCCTGCGCTACGCTAGCGCGATGCACCCGGCCAGCATCTTCGCCGGCACGCCGCCCGCGCCACCGCCGGCCGTCTTCGCCCTGCCGTCCGATCTCGACCCGGCCCGGCACGCCCTCGGCGAACTGATCGCCGCCGACCCCGTGCTGCAGGCCCTTTACCGCGACGATGGCTGGATCGTTGAAATCAACGGCGAATCCATCCCGCTGGCCTCGCAGATTCTGCGTCAGCGTACCGACTGGCATACCCTGGTGGCCGGCGATTCGCTGCGCCTGCACGTGCGTGCCGAACTGTTCGAGGTGGCCTGCGCCGAGCCGGTGCGCAACACACTGACCATCCAGATATTGCGTGACACCCCGGTGGTCTATGGCGACGAGCAGCGGAGCAAGCAGGAGCACCTGTTCACCCATCAGCTGTTCTTCCGCCACCTGCGCCCCAGCCCGCTGGGCGAGTCCTGGCGGATGGCCGACCTGGGCGCCCTCATCCATCTGCACGCCGGTCTCTACCGGCATGGCGTGCGCAACAACTGCCTGGTCAGCACCGGCTTCCTGCGCGACTATCATTACCGGAAGCAGCAGGAAAACGCCTTCTACCACCTGCAGGCGATCAACCTGCCCTTCCAGAATTTCGAATTCCACTATCTCCACGATTCCGCCCCCTTGCCGGAGCACGAATGAGCATCTCGCCTCAGGAACTGCAGCGCACCGCCCACACCGTCGAATGCCTGTTCGACTCGCTCCCCATGGCCGACGGCCGGGAGCGCGCGGAAATCGAGGAATGGGTGGTGAAATGGCTGTGCAGCGATGCCGGGAAGGGTGGCTACGCGATTTACCACCAGGGACAACTGCACTGCCATGCCGGAGGACGGGTCATGCGCAGCTTCCCGTTGCCGGGCATCGGGCAAACGCGGGCGATCTGGTGCGACCGCGGAAAGATCTCGCTCATCGACGGCAATGCCTACGCCGCCGCGGGCGCCCTGGTGATGCTCGGCAGCGCCGGTCTGGCACAGCGGCCGCAAGGCAGCGGCAGCACCGGGGGCGGTGTCGGGATTGGCAGCAACAATAACAATAACAACAACAATAACAACGGCTGAGCGGAACGGCGCCCCCCCACGCCAGCCGCCGCCGCGCCCCCTCTGCCGGCGGATGTCGGTTTTTTTCGCGCGGGGTATTTACAGCCCCGGGCGGCCTCCCTATAATGCGCGCTTCCTTCGAGCGGGGGTATAGCTCAGCTGGGAGAGCGCTTGCATGGCATGCAAGAGGTCAGCGGTTCGATCCCGCTTACCTCCACCA
>JAPKHL010000101.1 GCA_026646875.1 Rhodocyclaceae bacterium
GCGTTGCTCAGGAAGTGGGCAAAGCCCATGGGGTTTTCCATGACTACTTCAACTCCTCAGATTGAAAACGATGGGGACCAGGACCCAGGCGGCGATGGTTTCGTCGCCCCGGCGGGCGGGGACGAATTTCCAGCGCCAGACGGCATCCTGCGCGGCCTGGTCGAGACGCGGCGAGCCGCTGCTGGCCTTCAGCTCGATCTGGCTGGGACGGCCGTTCGGCTCGACGAAGACGCGCAGGATCACCTTGCCTTCCTCGCCCATGCGCCGGGACAGCGCCGGGTAGGCGGAGGCGGGGTTCTGCAGGTAGTCGGCGTCGAAGCGGGCCTGGGTGACCGGCGCCGGGGCGGCTGGCGCGGGCGGCGCCGGCGGGGCCGGCGGCGGTTCTTCCTTGATCACCGGTACCTCGGGCGCGCTGCTCGGGGCGTCGCTCTGCGTGGCGAGCATCCGAGGCTGCTGCTGCGGCACCGGCTTGGGGCGCGGTTGCGGCTTGCGCTCGACTGGCTGCGGTTTGGGCGGGGTGATTTCCGGGGCGGGCGGCGGCGGGGCCGGCTGGATGATGTCGACCATCAGGGTGGCCAGCGGGGCCGGCAGCGGGACCACTTCCAGCGTGGCCAGCAGGGCCAGGACGCCAACGTGCGCAGCGACGATGCCGGCGATTCCCGCCGGGGAAAAGCGTGGGGAGGCGAGGTACGGCGTGGTGGGCATTCCGGTGCCTTGGCGGGGGGTCGGGGCGATGGCGGATGTCATCGGAGGCCCGAATCAGAACGAGAACAGTTCGCATTATAACGCGGTTTTTGCCGGTCCGTTACAAATTGTTGCAGTGCGACGACAGGCTGCTGGACGGGGTGGCGCGCTGTTTGCTCTGGACACCGGGAACGATTTCCTGGAGGCGAGCGGCATGAGTAGCGTGGGTTCACTGGATTTCGCCGGCAATGCGGTGTGGGGCCGCGACTGGCAGCGGGCGCGGGAGGGCGGCAACGAGGCCCTGGCGCGGCAGTACGAATCGATCATGCAGGCACAGTCGGAGAAGGGCGTGGAAACCCTGCAGGCGGCGATCCGCTTGCAGATGGTCGCCGCCGGGCACGAGATGGCGCTCGACGACGACATGCGCCAAGGCATGCTGACAGCGGTGCAGGCGGGGCGCAGCTACCAGCTCGCTCCGGCGGAGACCGCCGCCTCGGGCGCCGGGGGCGGTGCGCCGGCGTCGGCATTGCGCGATGCCGGTTCGGGGGCGGTTACGCTGTCAGCGCAGGAGGCGGCGGGGTATCTGCTCAACGATGCCTGGCTGCGCGGCGACCGGCGCCTGTCGCTGGCCGATCTCTGGCGGGCGGGCGAGCCCTTGTCGACGGGAACGTCGCAGGTCTGAGCGAGGCCAGCGGGGCGGCAGGGGCGGCGGGGTGGCAAATCCTGCCGGTCGTCCCCCGGCAGGATTTACCGTGGATCAGCCCGGACGGTGGGTTCCGCCAAGCCGGTCGCTGGCGCGCAGGCAGAGGGTGTGCGTATCGGAATCGAGGTCGGGCGAATCGGCCAGGCGGTCGAGCAGGTCGGCGGCCTGCCGGACGGATTTCGGGCAGCCGGTCTCGCTGGCGCGCAGCAGCATGCTGAGGGCGCCGGCCCAGAGGTCGTTCGGGGGCATCGGGGTCTCCTTCGGCGGAGGGGCGGGTTACAGGCCGAAGGCCAGCATCGCCAGCAGGATGCTGCCGGCGATGACGACGTTGGTGGTCAGGCAGGGCATCGTGATCTCCTGTTCGGAACGGTGGGTCGGCGGATTATGTATTCCGACTATAGGCCCTGTCTGCAGCGATGTCAATGCGAATCGTTCTCAATAATCGTGTTTGATGGCTACACCCCGTGCCGACCGGCCCCGGCGGGGCGGACGGCGGGCGACACAGGGAGAGGGCGGTCGCGCGGACGGGCGCCGATGCAGGCTTACATGCGTACCGCGTAGTATTCGACGACGTGCTGCACCTCGACCGGGAAGGGCACTTCGCTGGCATCGGGCACGCGGGTGATCGTGGCGCTCGGTCCGCTTTCGTTGAAGCTCAGCCATTCGGGGCGGGTCAGCGCCGGTTCCTCGAGACATTCGCGCACCATCGGGATGGTGCGGCCCTTCTCGCCGAGGCTGACGGTGTCGCCGGGGCGCACGCGGATCGAGGCGATGCTCACCGGCCGGCCGTTCAGGCGCACGTGGCGGTGGCTGACCAGCTGGCGGGCGGCGACGATGGTCGGCGCGAAACCGGCACGGAAGACGACGTTGTCGAGACGGCGCTCGAGCAGCTCGAGCAGCTTGCTGCCGGTCGGTGCCTTGTCGGCCTTGGCCTCGCTGAACAGGCGGCGGATCTGCTTTTCCGAGACGCCGTAGTTGAAGCGCAGCTTCTGCTTTTCCATCAGCTTGACGCCGAAATCGGATTTCTTGCGCTGTCGCTGGCCGTGCTGGCCGGGCGGATAGTTGCGTTCGCCGGGGCTCTTGCGGGTGAGGCCGGGCAGTTCGACGCCGAGGGCGCGGACGATCTTGAGACGGGGGCCGGTGTGACGGGCCATGGTTTTCCTTTCGAAGGGCGTGGGTGGGGGATCAGGCCGCCGCGCGTTGCGCGCCGGGCGGCCGGGAGGCGTGCCGGGCGGCCGGCTGGCAGCCCCGGCGGATGAAGCGCTCGGCGTAGAGGAAGCCTTGCGCGAGGTTGAAGCCGAGCTGACGGGCGAGGGTCAGGTGCGCGGGCGTTTCGACGCCTTCGAGCACCGTCTGCAGGCCGAGGTCGGCGGCCTGCGCCAGCGCCCAGGTGAGGATGGTGCGCTGGCGCGCGTTCATCTCGCCGGAAAGCCAGCTGCGGTCGAACTTGACGTAGGCCGCGTTCATCAGCGCGGCGTAGGAAACCAGCCCGCGCGACGAGGAGAGGTCGTCGATGGCCATGCGGATGCCGGTGCCGTCGAGCGCCTCGATCATCCGCGCGGAGCGCAGGACGTCCTGCAGGTGCAGGTTCTCGATGATCTCGACGACCAGCCGGCCGCGCTGTTCGGCGAGCAGCGGCAGGAACAGGTTGCCGCCGTCCTCGCTCACGCCGGCGGTGAAGCTGTCCGGATCGAGATTGACGAAGAGCAGGCCGTGCGACGGGGCCTCGGCAAGCTGCAGGCGCTTCATTTCCAGTTCGGCGTGCAGGAGCAGCAGCGGGTTGTCGTGCAGCGCCCCGAACACCGCGTCGGGCGGCAGCGCACGGCCGCCGGCATCGATGAAGCGGGCGAGCGCCTCGTGGCAGAGGGTCTCGCCGCTGGCGACGCAGACCAGCGGCTGGTATTCGACACCGAAGCGGCGGGCGTTGAGACAGTCGAGAATCGCGTGCGGGTGGATTCCGGGCGGCTTGTTCATTGTTGTCGTTCTCCCTGTGATGGCGCCCCGCGGGGGCGTGGCCGGAGGCGCCTAGCGCGCGGGCGGGGCGTCGGCGCCGGCCGCCGTCCGCTGCCCCTCGGGCACGTACACCATCGAGCCGTCCTTCATCCGGTAGGCGACGCCGGCCTTTTCCCCGTCGCCGCTGCCGATGCTGCCGTTGGCCTTGTACTTCTCGATCTTCTCGCCCTTCTTGATCGTCATCTCCATGGTCGGCTTGCCGGGATCGGTGATGACCGTGACGTCCTGCTTGTTGAAGGGGTTGATCAGCGGGTTCTGGGCGACGGTGATCAGCAGCGCGGCGATGATCACCAGGAAGATGTCGATGAGATTGACCACCGACAGGATGGGGTCCTCGGTTTCCGGTTCGTGCAGCAGCTTCAGGCTCATCGGGCGGTCCTCCGGACGGAGCGGGGCGCCGTTGCGCGGATCGCGCGGTTCGGGCAGGCACGGGGTGTCATGCGGACACCTCCTTGAGCGCCTGGATCTCGATCATTTCCTCGGCCAGCCAGCGGCGCCGCACGTTGACCACCCAGTAGGTGATCGAGGCGGCGATCAGCGCCAGGATGACCGCCGAGAAGGCCACCGTCAGGTTGTCCGAGACCTTGGCGAGGTTGCCGTCGGAGAGCGATTTGAGCGCCGGCCCCATCGGGATCATGGTGGCCACCAGGCCGAGCATCGGCGTGACGCGGCTGGCGATGCGCGGATGCTCGAGCTGCTTGTGCGCCAGCACGTCGAGTTCGTCGTCGGACAGCTCCGGGCTGTCGCGGAAGCGGTCGAGCAGCGGCCGGCCGCCGCCGGTGCGGCGCAGCCAGGCCAGCACGGCGAATTCGCCGAGGGTCCAGAAGGCATAGAGGAAGAGGATCGCGATCAGCACCAGCGTGGGCAGCAGGAAGATCTGCGAGATTTCGTACATCGTGTTTTCGACGAGACTGGACATGGGAGCTCCTGTGGAAGGTCGGGTTACGGGATGAAATGGCCGGCCAGCCGCCGGACGCCGTGGGCGTCGAGGGCGAGGGCGGTGGATTCCGCGATGCCGGGTCGGGGGGCGGCCGGGCTCGGGGGACGCGCTGTCGGGTTCACCATTTGCCCTCCAGCGACAGCAGCCAGGTGCGCTGGCCGCGCTCATCGGTGGCCAGCCGCCAGTCGTCGCCGCCCGCCCGGGCGTCGGCGATGCGGCGGATGTCGGCGCCGAGCAGGTTCTGCACCTGCAGGCGCAGGTTGGTGGACGGCGACAGGCGGCGCACCCAGTGCGCGTCGAGCAGCGTGCCGCGCTGCGTGCTTTCCGCGCGTTCGTCCGGGATCGCGGTGCGCGCGCGGCCGTGGCGGGTGAGCTGGAAGCCGGCGCTGGACTGCCAGAGCGGCAGGGCCTGGTCGTAGCCGAGGGTGAACTGGTAGCGCGGCAGTTCGCGTGCGTCGCGCGTGAGGCCGAGCCGCCGGTCGGCGACGCGGCCGCGCGGCAGCGTCAGGTGCGCGCGCAGCGCGCCGCCCTTGATGCCGATCGTTTCGCCCGGCAGCTTGGCGTCGAGTTCGAGGCCGTAGTGGCGGGCGGTGCCCTGGTTGTCCGGGCGCTCGACCCAGCGCGTGCCTTCCAGGCGCACGGTGCGCTCGATGTACGCCTCGGTGCGCCGCCAGTAGACGCTGGCGCCCAGGACGCCGGCCTCGCCCGCGAGGTAACGCTCGAGAGCGGCCTCGACGTTGATGTTGCGCTCGGCGTGCAGTTCCGGATTGCCGCCGCGATCGGCCTCGAGCGGGCTGTTGACGCCGCTGCTCGCGGCGTTGCGCACGGTGAGTGCGGAAATCTCGTCGAGGCGCGGTGCCTTGATGCCGGCGCCGGCGGAGCTGCGCAGGATCCAGCCGCTGCCGGCGTCGAGGCGCGCGGCCAGCGATGGAGCGAGCCGGGCGGCGCGGTGCGTGCGTCCGTCCGACTCGAGGCGGAGGGCCTCGCCGCGCAGGCCGGCGGTGAGTGTCAGCGCCTTCGCCGGCAGGCCGTCCGGCAGCCAGCCCGGGGACAGTTCCGGCGACCACTCGCGCTGCCCCCAGAGTGTCCAGTGCTGCTGGCTGGCTTCGCTGCGCGTGTCGATCGCGCCGATGCCGGCGGTTTCCTGCCGTTCGCTGCGGCGATGCGTGGCGTGTTCGAGGCCGTAGGCGGCCAGCGCGTCGCCGTCGGGCCGGTCGAGGCGCAGGGCGGCGGAAAATTCGTTCTCGTCGCGCGCCAGCTTTTCGCGGCTGTGGCTGGCCGTGCCGGCCGCGTCGCGCCAGGTGCGCGCGGTGTCGCTGTCGCGCCAGCCGCCCATCAGCGCGGCGCGACCGGACAGGCGGCCGCCGCCGCCGAGCCTGAGGTCGCCCTCGGCCGCGCTGGTCTCGCGCTCGCTGCGGCCGCCGTCGGCGAGCGGGGCGCTCCCCGGCGTGGCGATGCGGCCGCGCGCCACTTCCGTGTCGCGCTGGCCGTCGTTGCGGTAGAGGCTGGGCCACAGGGTCAGGCTGTCACCGGCCTTCTTCCAGGTCAGGCGCGGCGAGAGGATCAGTTCGTCGAGGGTGTACGGTCCGGCCTCGTGCTCGGTCTGCGCTGCCGCGCCGCCATGCCGGCGTTCGCTGTGCTTGTCGAGCGGCATGCCGTGGCGGTTGACGGTGAGCGGCAGCAGCCAGGAGAACTGCGTGCCGTCGGCGGCGGTGCCGCCGCCCCCCCGGCTGAGGGTGAGCTGACCGTTGGCCTCGGCATGGCCGCCGCTGCCGCGCTGGCCGGCGGCGGCCTTGAGGGTGGTCGAGGCGCTCGGACGGGCCTTGCGCATGATCAGGTTGACGGTGACCGGCGCGGCGCCGCCGTGTTCCGCCGAGGCGCCGCGCAGGATCTCGATGCGTTCGAGTTCGCCGGCGGGCATGCGGCCGACCAGGGTCAGCGCGTAGCGGGCGTTGGCGCTCGGCCGTTCGCCGTCGACCAGGAACTGCACCGAGTCGCGGCCGAGGCCGCGCGCGTTGGCCGACAGGGCGCCGTCGCCGGTGTGCTGGCCGGCGTCGATGCCGGGCAGCTTGCGGATCGTCTCGCCGACGGTGAGGCCGCCGAGCGCCTCGATCTCGGCGCGGTCGAGCACGGTCTTCTGGGTGACCGCCTCGCGCCGTTCGGCGAGCGCGTCGGCGTCGGCGCTGACGGTCACCTCGCGCAGCGTGGTGGCGTCCCCGGCGGCCAGCGCGGCGCCGCTCAGCGCGAGCGCCGCGAGGGCCGTGGCGGGCAGGCGGCGTGCGATGGGGGCGCGGCGGCTCATGCGGATCTCCGGCGACGGGCGGGGCGGGCGGTCAGCGTGCGGCCACCGCCGCCGAGGGTGGCCAGCGCGAGCAGGCCGAAACCGAGCAGGGCGAGCGGCGGCGTGGCCGGCCGGACGGGCTCCTCGACGCGCTCGAGGACCATGCCCTGCACCGGCGGCGGGGGGGCGGGTTCGGCCGGGGCCGGCGGCGCCTCCGCCCTCTCCGGCGCGGTCCGGGCGGCCGCTGCGTTCGCCGCCGGCGCCCGCAGGCCGAAGCCGGCGTCCACGAAGTCGGCGAAGGCCCGGTTGTCGGTGTGCACGTCGTGGCGGCGGGCGAGGTCGCGGTAGCGCTCCTTGAGTTCGGCCAGCGTCTTCTCGTCGGCCTGCCAGTAGCCCTGGCGGGAAGCTTCCAGCATGCGCTCGATGGTCTGCGCGAGGGCGTGCGGGTTCTTCTGCTCGAACCAGTCCTTCAGCCCGAGGCGGTGCTTGTCGCGCACATAGACGTCGACGAACTCCTGCCACTGGTCGTCGCGCACGATCTCGCGCGCCACGGCCGTCCAGCCCCAGAAGTTGTTCATCGAGTCGAGCACCTGCAGCGTTCCGGCGTAGCCCTCGGCCATCAGGCCCTTGATGTAGCCGGGATGGAAGTTGCGCGTCGCCAGCTCCTTGGCGAGGAAGGCGTCGGCGCCCTCGACCTTGCCCGAGCCGCTGCCGCGCAGGTTGGAGATGAACAGCTCCGGCGCCTTGCCGTCGAGCTGGCGCACCGCCAGCGCGATGCCGCCGAGATACTGGAAGGGGTCGTCGGTGGTGAGCATGCCGTAGAGGTTGGAGGTGCGCGACAGCACGGCGCCCTCGGTGCCCTTGAGGTGCTCGGCGTAGAGGTTCAGGCCGGCGGCCTGGCCGTCGGCGCCGGCGATGCCGCGCGTGCCCCAGTCGGCCTCGTCCGCCCCGTAGGCGTACTGCATGCGCGAGAGGTAGAGGGCGGCGAGCTTGCGGTCGCCCTCGGCCTTGCCCTTCCAGGTGTCGGTGGCGAGCGCGGCGTCGTCGAGGCCGGTGCCGTACTTGCCGGATTCGGAGGAGAAGATGCGGGTTTCCGCGGCCTTCCTTGCCGCCGCTTCCGGGATGCCCTGCCGGCGCAGGCGCTCGGCGATGTCGCGGCTGTTGGCGTGCAGCGGGTTGTCGGCCTCCCCGGCGCGCGCCGCCAGCTGCACTGCCCTGGCCAGCTGCTTCATGGCGTTCGGGAAGTGGTCGCGGTACAGGCCGGTGGCGGAGAGCACCACATCGACGCGCGGCCGCTTGAGCGTCTCGCGCGGGACCAGCCGTACATCGACGACGCGGCCGCCGGCATCCCACACCGGCTCGACGCCCATCGCCCACAGCGCCTGCGCTTCGAGCATGCCCTGGTGGCGCATGGTTTCCACCGACCACAGGGAGAAGGCGAGTTTTTTCGGGAACCGGCCGGTCTTGGCGCGTTGCGCGGCGATCAGCGCTTCCGCCGCTTCCTTGCCGGCTTCCCAGGCCTGCCGGGTCGGTACCCGCGAGGGGTCGAAGCCGTAGAGGTTGCGTCCGGTCGGCAGGGCGTCCGGATTCTTGATCGGGTCGCCGCCGTAGGAGGTCGGGCGGTGGCGGCCGGCCAGCGCCGAGAGCAGACCGTCGAGCTCGCCGCCGGCGCTGAGGTCGGCATGCCAGCGCTTGCCCTGGGCCAGCTGTTCGGCCAGCGCGGCGTCGCGCGGGGCCGGTGCGCGGCCCTCGAGGTAGGCGCGCAGCAGCTGGAAGGGGGCGGTGTCGGCGAGCTTTTCGTAGTCGCCGACGAAGATTTCGTCGAGTTCCCCGTCCTGCGTGCCGGCGTGCCGCGCGGCGGCTTCCCAGAACGGCTTGCCGAGCATCAGCAGGACGGTCGCCAGGCGGTGCTTTTCCAGCGGTGCCGTGCCGAAGGTGTGCAGGCCGAGCGGTTGCGCGGTCTGCGCCAGCTCGTGCAGGTGGTCGTGCAGGGCGTCGACGAAGTTGCGGAATTCGCTGGCGATGCGCTCGTCGCTCCAGCCCATGTCGCGGTCGATGCGCGCCTTGCGCACTGCCGCGCGCAGGTCGGCGGCGAGCTTCAGCTTGACCGCGCCGTCGTCCTGGGCGAGCCAGGCGTGCAGGAGGTCGTGGATCCGCACCGTGGTTTCGTGCAGGCCGGCCGGGGCGAACGGCGGCGTCTGGTGCGTGACGATCACCGCGCGGCCGCGCCGCTTGGCCTGCAGCGCTTCGCCGATGTTGTCGACGATGTAGGGATAGACCACCGGAATGTCTCCGATGGCGAGCAGCGGGTAGTCGTGCACCGCGAGGCCGCGCTCCTTGCCGGGCAGCCATTCCTGCGTGCCGTGCGTGCCGTAGTGCACCAGCGCGTCGGCCTTGAAGGCCTCGCGTGCCCACAGGTAGTGCGCCAGGTAGTAGTGCGAGGGGGCGGCCTTGGTCGAGTGGTAGAGGGCCTTTTCCTTGTCTTCCCAGCGCTCGCCGCGCGGCGCCTGCGGCGTGAGGACGACCTTGCCGGCGACGAAGCGGGGAATCACGAAGGCGGCGACGCCGTTCTCGCGGACGACCATCGCCGATTTCTCGGGCGGGCCCCAGCGCTCGGTCAGTTCGCGCCGCACCGCTTCGGGCAGGCGGTCGAACCAGGCGCGGTAGGTGGCGACCGGCAGCCGTTCGGCGAGCCCGTCGCGCAGCAGGGCCTCGAGCTGGCCGTCGCGGTAGAAGGGGGCGAGGAGGCGCTGCAGGCTGGCGATCAGCAGGGCTTCCTCCTCCGGGCGGACGTCGTAGCCGGCGGCCTGCAGGGCGCGCAGGGTGCCGGCGAGGCTTTTCGGCAGGTTGAGGTAGGAGGCGGAGAGGTTCTTCTCGCCGGGCGGGTAGTTCCAGAACAGCACGGCGACCTTCTTGTCGGCGTTCGGCAGGCGCTGCAGGCGGACCAGGTTGAGCGCCTTGCGCACGACCGCGTCGGCCTGCTCGGGGATCGCGGCGATCTGCTCGTCGCGCTTGCGCGTGCTGCCGGCGACCATGGCGTCGATGATGCCGGCGTATTCGCCCTGGGCGAGGAAGAAGGGAACGTCGATCAGCGGCACCCCCTGCGGGTCGGCGCGCCATTCGGCTTCGTCGCCCTTGCGGTAGTTCAGGGCCTGGAGCACCGGCAGGCCGAGCGCCTCGAGTTCCTTGCGGCGGCCGTCGGGGTCGAGGACGATCTGGGTGTTGACGATCGCGTCGGCGATCAGCTGGCCGTCGTGCCGCAGGATCGAGGCCTGCGGCCCCATCACCGGGGCGTACCAGGCCACGCCGACGGCTCCGGCAGCTTCGATGCGGGCGATCAGATCGTCGACGAAAGCCGTCTGCTCGCCGGCGATGTAGGTCTGGTGCATGGCGATGGCAACCACCGGCGGGCGTGCGCCGGGAAGGGCGGCGATGCCCTTCCAGCGCAGGAAGGCGGCGGCGTCGGAGAACACCAGCCCGGGCGCGCGCGGGTGGTAGAGCGCGGTTTTCGGAAAGATCACCGGCGGCGGCAGGCGGTCGTACGGCTGGCCGGCGCGGTGGGCGGCCAGCGTGCGGAAGAAGTTCTCGAAGTTCGGCCGGCTGCCGTTGAGGTAGTAGGCGTGCAGGCGCTCGGCCAGCGGCGCGGGCAGGCCGGCGCCCTGCGGGCCGTGATCGTGCAGCCAGAGGTGCGGGGCCTTGAGGCCGGGCAGGGCGCGCGCGAGGCGGGCGCGCACGAGTTCCTGCAGATGGTCGCGCGGGGCGTCGAAGAAGACGGCGTCGTAGCCCTGGAACAGGCTGGCGTCCTGCTCGGCCGGCAGGCGCTCGGCCTGCCGGTGTTCGACGCGGAAGCCGTGCGCCGCGCCGATTTCGGCGAGCTTGAGGAACTTGCCGGGCGGTACCGGGCTGGTGGAGATGAAGAGCAGGGCGTCGGCGCGGGCACCGGCGGCGACGAGCGTCAGCAGCAGGAAGAGCAGCAGGGGGCGGGCGGCCAGGAGGCCGTCACGAAGTCCGGCGCGCGGGCCGGGCGGCGGGTGCAGCAGGGACATGGGAATTCCTTGGCGGGCGGCGCGCGCGGCTCAATGCAGGGCGCGCTGGCTGGCGGGGTGGAGGGTTTCGGGGGCGTTCTCGTCGGCGATGGAAAGGTGCAGCTCGCCCCACTGGGCTTCGAGCCGGCGGGCGACCTGCTTGAGCAGCGGGGGAATCTGCTCGTCCGGGTAGCCCTGCAGCAGGGCGAGCTCGCGCCGGATCTGCGCGGCCTGCTGCGGACAGCCGAGACAGGAGAAGCGGGTCATCTGCGACAGCAGCGAGGCCAGCAGGGCGGCGGTGTCGGGCAGGCGTGGCGTGGTCGGGGCGGACATGGTCTCTCCTCGCGGTTGGGCCGGCACCGCCGGGGGGCGGTGCCGGTGGCCCGGGGGGGGCGTCAGAAGTCGGCGCGCAGCGTGGCGAACAGGGCCCGTCCGGTTTCCGCGTAGCCGAAGTCCGGGGACTTTTCGGCAAGGCGGACGTCGGTCAGGTTGTTGACCCCGGCGCGCACGCTGAAGGTCTTGTCGAACTTCTTGCCGACGCTGGCGTTCCAGAGGGTGTAGCCGGGCAGGCGGGTGCCGGTGCCGTCCAGCTGGCGGCCGTTGTATTCCATGCCGGCACGGGCGCTCCAGCCGCCGCCGAGCGGCCAGTCGAGGCGCGTGGCGAGCGTGGTTTCGGGACGGTTGGCGAGTTCCTTGCCGGTGTCCTTGTCCTTGGTGCGCAGCAGCGTGAGGTCGGCGCTCAGGGCAAGGCCCTGCGCGATGTCCCAGCTGAAGCCGGTTTCCAGGCCGGTGATGCGCGCCTTGTTCACGTTGTCGTAGAGGTAGGTGCGGCGGGCGCCGGAAACGCTGAGCAGGCGGTAGGTGATGAGATCCTCGACCGCGTTGTGGAACAGCGTGCCGCGCAGCGACAGCGGGCCCTGCTTCCAGTCGGCGGCGATTTCCAGCGAGTCGGACTTCTCCGGCTTGATGCTGGCGTTGCCCATGAAGGTGTGCGGCCCCTCGGCGCCGACGTAGCTCGGCGAGATCTGCTTCAGCGTGGGCGCCTTGAAGGCGTGGCCGTAGCCGCCCTTGATGACCAGTTGCGGGCTGGCTTCCCAGACCAGGTAGGCGCGCGGGCTGGTCTCGGTGCCGAAGATCTCGTGGTGGTCGACGCGCAGGCCGGCGGTGAGCGCCAGCTTGTCGGCAAGGAACACTTCGTCCTGTGCGAACAGGGCCTGGTGCGTGGCGTCGTCCTTGCCGCCGATCAGGCCGTCATTCTTCAGCGTCTCCTCGCGGAACTCGCCGCCGACGGTGAGCTGGTGGCCGCCGAGGCGGAAGGCGGCGAAGCCGTCCACCACCCGGTCGCTCATGTTCTGCGGGCGCGTCGGGGCGACACCGTTGGTGCGCGTGGTGACGACGTCGATCTCGCTGTAGTAGGTGCGGGCCTGGGCGCGCCAGCCGTCGAAATCGCCCTTCCAGGCCAGGCTGGCGTGGGTGCGGTCGATGTGCGTGCGGTTCTCGTACTGCTTGATCGTGCCGCTCGTGGTCAGGGTGTCGTAGAAGCGCTCCTCGCTGCCCTGGTCGACGGTTGCTTCGAGGCTCTGGCGCGGCGAGAGGGCGAGGGTGGCGCCGACGCCGGCATGGGTGGACTTGCTGCCCTCGATTTCGGACTGGCGGGGGTCCTCGGCGCGCGGCACCGTCGAACGGTTCGCGGTTTCGCCGTTGAAGCGCAGCGAGAGGCGCTCGCCGGCCGGACCGGCGGCGAACACCGAGGCGCGGTGGCCGTCGCCGCCGTCGCTGCCGGTGACGTTGCTGCCCGAGAGCATGGCCGAGCCGATCCAGCGGTCCTTCGGCTGGCGGGTGATCAGGTTGATCACGCCACCGAGCGCTTCCGAACCGTAGAGGGTGGACATCGGACCGCGGATCACCTCGACGCGCTCGATGGCGGAAACCGGCAGCCAGCCGTACTGGTAGTCGGAGTGGCCAACGATGTCGTCCGACGGCGAAATCCGGCGGCCGTCGATCAGCGTCAGCGTGTGCTTGCCTTCCAGTCCGCGCAGGGCGAGTGTCTTGCGTCCGCCGACCGAGCGCGGGGAGAGGGTGATGCCGGGCGTGCCGCGCACCGCGTCGAGCAGGTCGGCGGCGTTGCGGGTCTCCAGCTCCTCGCGCGTCACCACGCTGACCGAGGCCGGTGCGGTGCGTGTGTCGTGCTCGGTCAGCGTGGCGGTGACCACGGTGTCCTTCAGGGTGGTCTCATTGGCGCCGACGCTGGCGCTGCACGCGGCAGCGACCAGGAGAGCGAGGGGATGTTTCTTGAACGGGTGCATCTTCCAGCCTCCAGAAAAGGAATGATTTCCTGTGTGCTGGCTGGGGTGCCCCGTGCCGGGCTTCCTGGCTGGCGAATCGGGTTGTCCGCTCGGTGCGGCGGACTGAAACGGGTCGGGCAGTCCCGCAAAAAAAGGGTGGCTGGCGGGCGCCGGAGCGCTGGCTGGCTGAAGCGAGAGATACTGCCTAGAGAGAAACTATTTGGTGAGAATCAGCTTGTTCTCGCGGGTCAGGCGCAGGGTGTAGCGCTGGCCGGCGTGCTCGATTTCCACGGTGCGGGCGCCGCGCAGCAGCTGGCTGCTGTCGACGCGCTGCGGTTGTTCGGACGAGTCGTCGACAGAGGGCTTGGGCGGTGCGGCGGGCAGGGTGTCCATGTCGTGCGGATGATTTATAAATGAGAACGGTTATCACTATAGTGATGTCCGGAGGGTGCGTCAAGCGACAATCATTCCTGACATGGGGCCGCCTGGCGCCACGCCTGGCCGCGCTGTGGGGTCGGCCGCCGCAGGACAGGGAGATGCCGCCCGGGCCAGAGGACGCTATAATTCCGTTTTTTTCGTAAACACAGAGAGATAACAATGGCCCTCGACCGCGTCCCTTCCGGAAAATCCCTCCCCAACGATTTCAACGTCGTCATCGAGATCCCGATGCACGCTGACCCGGTCAAGTACGAGGTCGACAAGGAAAGCGGCGCGATCTTCGTCGATCGCTTCATGTCCACGGCCATGCACTATCCCTGCAACTACGGCTACATTCCGCACACCATCGCCGGCGACGGCGATCCGGTCGATGTGCTGGTGGTGACCCAGTTCGCGCTGCCTCCGGGGGTCGTCGTGCGTTGCCGTCCGGTTGGCATGCTGGCGATGACCGACGAGGCCGGCGCCGATGCCAAGCTGCTCGCCGTGCCGGTGGACAAGCTGACGCCGATGTACCGCAGCGTCGAGACGCCGCGCGACCTGCCGCAGATCATCCTCGACCAGATCTCGCATTTCTTCGAGCACTACAAGGATCTCGAGCCGGGCAAGTTCGTCAAGGTGCAGGGCTGGTTCGGTCCGGAAGAGGCCAAGAAGGAAATCATGGAAGGCGTCGAGCGCTACAACTCGGCCCAGGACAAGCCCAACTACTGAGTTCCGGCCTGCCGGCGCCTCCGGGGGCCGGCATGAAAGGACGACGGGGCGCGCTGGCGCCCCTTTTTCATCAACGCATTGCGGGGTTTCCCATGTCCCTCAGGATCGCCATCGCGCAGATCAACGTCACGGTCGGCGATCTGGCCGGCAACGTCGAGCGCATCCTCGATTTCGCCGAGCGCGCCCGGGCGCAGGGCGCCGACCTGCTGCTCACGCCGGAGCTGGCCCTGTGCGGCTATCCGCCCGAGGATCTGCTGCTGCGGCCGGATTTCTACGCGGCCTGCGAGCGCGCGCTGGACGATCTGGCCGTGCGGGTACGCGGCATTTCCGTGCTGGTCGGTCACCCCGAGTCGCGCGAGGGCGCCCGCTTCAATGCCGCCACGTTGCTTGCCGATGGCCGCCGCGTCGTCACCTATCGCAAGCATCGCCTGCCCAACTACGAGGTGTTCGACGAAGAGCGCTATTTCGATCCGGGCGATTCGCCCTGCGTGATCACCGTCAAGGGCGTGCGCTGCGGCGTCAATATCTGCGCCGACGTCTGGGAGGCCGGCGCCGCCGATCTGGCGCGGGCGGCCGGCGCCGAATTGCTGCTGGTGCTCAACGCCTCGCCCTACCACCTGCAGAAGCATGCCCTGCGCACCGAGGTGTTGCGGCAACGGGTGGCGACCACCGGGCTGCCGGTGGTCTATGCCAA
>JAPKHL010000102.1 GCA_026646875.1 Rhodocyclaceae bacterium
GCAGTTCCGGCGCGGCCGTTTCGCAACGGAATGGTTCCTCCTGCTGGGAAGCCTGCTGGTGCTGGGCGCCTTTCTCGCCGTTTCCCTGTATCGCGACCGCCAGGCCATCGAGGCGCGCGAGCGCGAGCGGCTGACCACGCGGGCGACGGTCATTCACGACAACCTCATCCGCCTCCTCGACGGCATCAACCGCGCGCTGGTCAGCGTGCGCGCCGATCTGCCCGAGTGGCAGCGCAGCGCCGGCGGCCCGGCGCAGGCCAGCCAGCGCCTGCGCGCCTTCAGCGATGCCCTGTTGGGGGTGCGCACGATGACCGTACTCGATGCCGACGGCGTGGTCCTGGCAGCCAGCCGCCCCGAGCTGATCGGCGGCCGCTTCCGCGAGCGCGCCTACTTCCAGGCGGCTCGACGGACGGCGCAGCCCGGCACGCTGTATGTCAGCCCGCCCTTCCGGACCAGTCTCGGCGTCTGGGGAATCAACGTGGTGCGGGTGGTCCCCGACGCCGCTGGCGGCTTTGGCGGCATCGTTTCGGCCACGCTCGACGCCGAGGCCTTCACCACGCTGCTCGAATCGGTGCGCTACGCGGCCGACATGCGCGTGGCCCTGAACCACGGCGACGGCGCCATCTTCCTCACGGCGCCGGCCGACGAGACGCTGTACGGCCGCAATCTCGCCGCGCCCGGTTCGTTCCACACCCGTCACGTGGAAAGCGGACAGGACAGCACGGTCCTCGGCGGCATCCTGCTGTCGACCGGAGTGGACAGCCTGGCGGCGCTGCGCACCCTCCGGCACGACGAGCTGGACATGGACAAGCCGCTGATCGTCATGGTCAGCCGGGAGACCGACGCCATCTTCGCCGGCTGGCGCAGGAAGCTGGCGGGGGATGCGACGCTGTTCGGACTGCTGGCCCTGTGCACCTGCGCCGGACTGGCCTTCTTCCAGTCCCGCCGGCGGCGTACCGAGGCAGCGGTCGAACGGGCCGAGCGGGAACTGCGGGAGAAGGCCGCGGAGATCGACCGCTTCTTCGCCGTCAGCATCGACCTGCTGGCCATCGCCGATACCGGCGGCCGCTTCGTCCGCCTCAATCCGGCCTGGGAGCAGACGCTCGGCTATCCGCTGGCGGAGCTGACCGGCGCCCGCTTCGTCGATCTCATCCACCCCGACGACCGGGCCGCAACAGCGGCAGCCATGGAAAAACTGCGCAACGGCGAGAAGATCATCGATTTCACCAACCGTTACCGCGCGAGCGATGGCGAATACCGCCACATCCAGTGGCACTCGGTGCCGATCCCCGGCACCGACCGGATCTACGCCGCGGCGCGCGATGTCACCGAAAGCCAGCGTCTGCAGGCGACCCTGCGGACGATGAACGCGCAGTTGCAGACACAGGCGGAAATGCTGCGCGCGCAGGCCTACCTCGACGGCCTCACCGGAATCGCCAACCGCCGCCGCTTCGACGAAGCACTCGCCGCCGAATGGCGGCGCTGCCAGCGCGACGACACCCCGCTGGCCGTGCTGATGGTGGATATCGACCACTTCAAGCGCTTCAACGACCGCTACGGCCATCAGGCCGGCGACGAGGCCCTGTGCGCGGTGGCGGCGGCGCTCAGGCACGGCATGGGCCGGCCGTTCGATCTGGCCGCGCGCTACGGCGGCGAGGAATTCGTCTGCCTGCTGCCCGGCAGCGATTTCGCGGGGGCGTGCACCAAGGCTGCGCAGATCCGGATCGCCGTCGAGGCCCTGGCCATCCCCCACGACCGCTCGTCGGTGTCGGACCGGGTGACCGTCAGCATCGGGGTCGCGGCGTGCGCGCCCGGCCCCCTCGAGGAGGCCGGCACGCTGCTGGCGGCCGCCGACGAGGCGCTCTACGAAGCCAAGCGCAACGGCCGCAACCGGGTTGCCGGACAGTCGTCCCTCCGGGCGGCCGGAACAGCCGCGGCGCCCCCGGCGGCCTAGCCGGCCGCGATCGCCTCGCGCAGCACCGCCTCGAAGCGCAGCGAGACGGCGTCCCAGCCCCGTTCGAGCACGCTCTGCCGGGCACGCGCGGCGATGCGGCAGCGGATGTCGTCCTCGCGCGCCAGCTGCACGGCGGCGGCGATGAAGGCCTCGTCGTTACCGGGCGGCACGGTGCGGCCGTTCTCGCCATCGACGATCATCTCGGCCGCCGCCGCGCTGCGGAAGGCGAGCACCGCGAGACCGCTGGCCATGGCTTCCTGCGTCACGTTGCCGAAGGTTTCGGTAAGGCTGGGAAAGAGGAAGAGGTCGCCGGAGGCGTAGTGCGCCGCCAGGTCCTCGCCGAGGCGCTGGCCGCTGAAAACGTGCTCCGGGTGGCGCCGCTGCAGGCGCTCGCGCAACGGGCCGTCGCCGACCAGCACGAAGCGCGCGCGCGGGTGGCGTGCCTGGATCGCGGCGAAGGCGCGCAGGGCCAGGTCGATGTTTTTCTCGGCGGCCAGCCGGCCGACGTGGACCACCGCCAGCTCGTCGTCGCTGATTCCCCAGGCGGCCCGCAGTTCGGGGCGGCGCCGGGCCGGATCGAACAGCACGGTATCGACGCCGCGCCCGAGCACGCGCACGCCGTCGAGGCCCTCGCCGGCCAGGCTGGCGGCCAGGGCCTCGGTCGGCACCAGCGTGGCGCGGGTGCGCCGGTGGAAATTGCGCAGATAGGCGGCAACCGTCGGCTGCAGCCAGCCGACGCCATAGTGGCGGCTGTAGCGGTCGAAATTGGTGTGGAAGCCGGAGGTCACCGGGATGCCGAGCTCGCGCGCGGCGGCCACCGCCGACCAGCCGAGCGGCCCCTCGGTGACCACGTGCACCGCGTCCGGGCGCGCTGCGCGCCAGGCCGCGCGCAGGCGGCGCCGCGCCGGCAGGCCGAAGCGCAGGCCGGCGTAGCCGGGCAGCGGCATGCCCGGCAGGGTGAGGTCGTCCGGCCCCGGGCCGCCAGCGGGCCCGTCGCCGGGAGCAGCGCAATCGCCGGCGTGCTGGCGCGGCCGCACGATGCGCACGCGGTGACCGTGGTCGCGCAGGCCGGCAACCAGGCGACTGACCGTCATGGCCACGCCGTTGACCTCGGGCGGGTAGGTTTCGGTGACGATGGCAAGGTCGAGCGGCGGACGCGCGGACAGGGACGACATGGCTTCACTCCAGCAGGACGCAGCCCCAGACGGCGGCGACGTTGAGCAGGGCGACAAAGACGGCGGCGCTGCCGATGTCCTTGGCGCGCTTGGCGAGACGATGGTTCTCCAGCGAAATGCGGTCGACGGTCGCCTCGACCGCCGAGTTGAGCAGCTCGACGATCAGCACCAGCAGCACGCTGCCGACCAGCAGCGCCCGTCCGCTGCCGCTGGCCGGCAGCCAGAAGGCCAGCGGCAGCAGCACCGCCGCCAGCAGCACCTCCTGGCGGAAGGCATCCTCGCTGCGCCAGGCGGCGCGCAGGCCGGCCAGCGAGTAATGGAAGGCATTCCACACCCGGCGCAGGCCGGTCTTGCCCTTGAAGGGACTTTCATTGACCGGGCTCACGGCCGCCCCTCCGCGTTGCCGGCGTCGGCGGCGCTGCGCCCGCCGCTGGCAAGGATCTGCCGGTAAAGCTCGGCCAGACGCCCGGCCAGCCGTTCGTCCGCCCATGCGGCGGCATGCTCGCGCGCCTCCCGCGAGAGCTGTCGGCGCAGCGCTTCGTTGCGCAGCAAATGCACCACCGCCAGGGCGAAGCTGCTCGGATTGTCGTCCGGCACCCGCGCACCGCGGCGGACATCGAGGATGTCGGCCGTCCCCATCGCCGAGAGAGCGACCACCGGCAGGCCGGCGGCCATCGCTTCGAGCAGGACCAGCCCCTGCGTCTCGGTGCGCGAGGCGAAGACGAAGAGATCGGCGGCCGCGTAGCACTCGGGCAGCTCGCGCTGGCGCTCCAGATAGCCGAGGAACTGCACATGGCCATGCAGTCCGCGTTCGTCGACGGTACTGCGCAGGTCGGCAAGCGCCGGCCCCTCCCCGGCCACCAGCAGGAGGATGTCGGGCAGCGACTCGCGCGCCAGGGCGATCGCGTCGAGCAGGAACTCGAGGTTCTTCTCGTGCGCCACCCGGCCGACGTAGAGCGCCACCGGCCGCCCCGCCGCGATGCCGTGACGGCGGCGGAAATCCGCGCCACCGCCCGGCCCTCCGGCGGTGGCGAAGCGCCCGAGGGGAATGCCGGTGGGCAGGATGTGCAGCGGCGCACGCACGCCGTAGTCGACGAGCCGGCGATGGATGGCCCGCGAGGGGACGATCACCGCGTCGAGCGCGTTGCACTGGGCGCGCGAGAAGCGCCGCGCCGCGCCGCGCAGCCAGGCCGCCGGCACGAAGGGGGCGTAGTGCTGCAGGTACTCCTCGAACAGCGTGTGATAGGTGGCGATCACCGGCAGGCGGGCGCGGCGGGCGGCCCCCAGCCCGGCATAGTGGGCGAGGAAGGGGGTCTGCACATGCACCAGGTCGCAGCCTTGCGCCAGCGCCGCCCGCACCGCGCGGCGCAGGGCCCCCCAGCGCGCCAGGCGATCCTCCGGATCGCGCGGCACCGGGCGCGCCGGCACCCGCGCGATCCACGCCTCCCGGCTCCCGTCGCCGTAGTCGGGCGCCACCAGGCTGACGTCGACGCCATGCGCGGCAAGCGTCTCGCGGTAGGTCTGGATGGCCGTCGACACGCCATTGATGCGCGGGAAATACACATCCGAAACCATCAGGACACGCATTCGATTTCCTCTTGCCGCGACTCGGCCGGTTGTACCGCGCGGCTGCCCCAGGCGATCAGCTCGAGCCGGCCGTCGAGGTGTTCCACGATGGCCGTGCAGCTGTCGACCCAGTCGCCGCAATTGACGTAATGGAGCGCGCCCACCGGGCGGATGGTCGCGCTGTGGATGTGTCCGCAGACGATGCCGTCGAGCCCGCGCTGGCGGGCGCTGTGGATGGCGGCATCCTCGAAGTCGAAGATGAACTGCAGGGCCTTCTTGACCCGGCGCTTGGCGTAGCCGGCCAGCGACCAGTAGCCGGCGATGCCGAGCCGGCGGCGCGACCAGGAGAGCATGCCGTTGAGGCGCACCAGGAGGTCGTAGGCCTTGTCGCCGAGGATCGCCACCCAGCGATGGTGGCGGGTGATCTGGTCGAACTCGTCGCCGTGCAGCAGCAGGAAGCGCCGTCCGTCGGCCAGTGCATGCACGTATTCGGCATGCACCTCGATGTCGCCGAAGGCGACGCCGACGTATTCGCGCAGGGCCTCGTCGTGGTTGCCGGGAATGAACACCACGCGCTCGCCGCGCCGCGCCCGGCGCAGCACCTTCTGGACGAAGGTGTTCTGCGCCGGGGTCCAGTGGATGCCACGGCTCATCGCCCAGAAGTCGACGATGTCGCCGATCAGGAAGAGATTTTCGGCGTCGTATGCGCGGAGGAAGTCGATCAGCCGTTCGGCCTGGCAGGCGCGGGTTCCGAGGTGGATGTCGGAAAGGAAGATCGAGCGGACCGTGGGCATGGGTGCATGGTGGCGGCGGGGCGTTACAGGCGCATTAAGCGCCGGTGACACTGGGATTGCAGCCCGCCGCCCCGGCCTCAGCGGCGACGCGTGCCGCGCCGGGCGGGTGCGGCGGCCGTCTTGCCGTCCTCAGCCCCCTCATCCCCCTCGCCGCCCTCGACCAGCGCGTCGAGGTCCACGGCGACCGATTCGACCGTCCGCTGAGCGGCTTCCGCCAGCTCGACGCCGACCGTGTCCGCGGTGTCGACCGCCGCCTTCAGGGCGCGCAGCGGCAGTTCGCCCTCGCGCGGCGTGGCCTTCTCGGCGTGCGCGAGCATCTCGCCGGCGAAGGCGTGCAGGCGGTGGTAATGCTCGGCGCTCCAGTCGATCAGGCGCTCGCTGAGGCCGCTCAGGGCGACGATCTGCTGATGCACCAGGGCGGCGCCGAGTTCCCTGACGCGGGCATCGGCCAGCACGGCCAGCCAGGACTGCCAGTCGCGCCGGTCCGTGCCGTCGCCCAGGCTGGCCGACCACAGCTCGCCGCCGCGCCCGAGCAGGGTGCGCTGCAGGCTGAACACGCCCGTCAACAGGCGGTCGGCGTGGTCGATCGAATAGCCGGCCAGTTCGTGCTGGCGCTCGAGGGCACGCTGGCGGATGTCGCTGAGATAGGCTTCGCTGTAGTACATGACGGATCTCCGGAAACGGACGGGGAGCCCCCGATGCTACGCAACCTTCATGACCCGGGCATGACGCTTCCGTGACAGCCGCCCCACCGCGCCCCGCCTCCCGCCGGCGACATTCCCGGCCGGCCGGCGTATAATCGCCGCTTCTCCGAGGAGCGCTGCAAGGCCGCCGTCCGTATCGCGCACGGCCCCCAGGCTCGGACCGTATCAACGGCGCTCATCCGACCAACCGTGCCGGGCACGGGAAGACGGGTGAGCCTGCCAGCCCCCGCCCCGCCTCTGCCCGGCCACCGTCAACGAAGGAGCTGACCGTGGCTGATTACGTTATTGCCGACATCGCGCTGGCCGACTGGGGCCGCAAGGAAATCCGCATCGCCGAGACCGAAATGCCGGGCCTCATGGCGATCCGCGAGGAATTCGCCAAGTCGCAGCCGCTCAAGGGCGCCCGCATCACCGGCTCGCTGCACATGACCATCCAGACCGCCGTGCTGATCGAGACGCTGACCGCGCTCGGCGCCGAGGTCCGCTGGGCCTCGTGCAACATCTTCTCGACGCAGGACCACGCCGCCGCCGCCATCGCCGCCGCCGGCATCCCGGTCTTCGCGGTCAAGGGCGAGTCGCTGATCGAGTACTGGGACTACACGCACCGCATCTTCGAGTGGGCCGATGGCGGCTTCAGCAACATGATCCTCGACGACGGCGGCGACGCCACCCTGCTCTTGCACCTCGGCGCCCGCGCCGAGCAGGACATTTCCGTCCTCGACAAGCCGGACAGCGAGGAAGCCACCGTGCTCTTCGCCTCGATCAAGGCCAAGCTGAAGACCGACCCGGCCTGGTACTCGACCCGTCTCGCGAAAATCAAGGGCGTCACCGAGGAAACCACCACCGGCGTGCATCGCCTGTACCAGATGCACGAGCGCGGCGAGCTGAAGTTCCCGGCGATCAACGTCAACGACTCGGTGACCAAGTCCAAGTTCGACAACCTCTACGGCTGCCGCGAATCCCTGGTGGACGGCATCAAGCGCGCCACCGACGTGATGGTCGCCGGCAAGATCGCCGTGGTCTGCGGCTACGGCGACGTGGGCAAGGGCTCCGCACAGGCCCTGCGCGCCCTGTCGGCGCAGGTGTGGATCACCGAGATCGACCCGATCTGCGCACTGCAGGCGGCGATGGAAGGCTATCGCGTGGTGACCATGGACTATGCCTGCGACAAGGCCGACATCTTCGTCACCGCCACCGGCAACTTCCACGTCATCGACCACCACCATCTGGTGAAGATGAAGCACAACGCCATCGTCTGCAACATCGGCCACTTCGACTCCGAGATCAACGTCGCCTCGATCGAGGGCTATCCGTGGGAAGAGATCAAGCCGCAGGTCGACCACATCACCCTGCCCTCCGGCAACCGCATCATCCTGCTGGCCAAGGGGCGCCTGGTGAATCTCGGCTGCGCCACCGGCCACCCGTCCTACGTGATGTCGTCCTCGTTCGCCAACCAGACGATCGCCCAGATCGAGCTGTTCACCAAGACCGCCGAGTACCCGGTGGGCGTCTACACGCTGCCCAAGCACCTCGACGAGAAGGTCGCCCGCCTGCAGCTGAAAACGCTGAACGCCGAGCTGACGACGCTCACCGCCGCGCAGGCCAGCTACATCGGCGTGCCGGTGGACGGCCCGTACAAGGCCGATCACTATCGCTACTGATCCACCACCGCAAGGGGGAATGTCATGCGCCTGATTCTGCTCTGGCTGCTCAACGCCATCGCACTGCTCGCCGTCGCCTACCTGCTGCCGGCCATCCACGTCGCGTCGTTCGGCGCGGCGCTGGTGGCCGCACTGCTCCTCGGCCTGATCAACGCCGTGCTGCGCCCCCTGCTCATCGTGCTGACGCTGCCTGCCACGCTGCTGACGCTCGGGCTGTTCATCCTGGTGATCAACGGCCTGCTCTTCTGGCTCGCCGGATCGCTGATCGAAGGCTTCGTCGTCAGCGGCTTCTGGCCGGCGGTGTTCGGTTCGGTGCTCTACAGCGTGATTTCATGGGCCCTCTCTGCCCTGCTGCTCAGCGGCAAGCGCTGAACGCCCCGTAGGACTTGTCATGACACAGACCGAACTCTCGATCGAATTCTTTCCGCCGCAGACGCCGGAAGGCGTCGACAAGCTGCGCGCGGTGCGCGAGCAGCTCGCCGTGCTCGGGCCGGCGTTCTTCTCCGTCACCTTCGGTGCCGGCGGCTCGACGCGCGAACGCACCTTCGCGGTGGTCAAGGAGATCGCCGCCGCCGGCCATTCGGCCGCGCCGCATCTTTCCTGCATCGGCTCGACGCGCGAGAACATCCGCGAGATCCTCGCCGACTACCGCGCTGCCGGCATCCGCCGCATCGTCGCCCTGCGCGGCGACCTGCCCTCGGGCATGGCCGAGGCCGGCGAGTTCCGCTACGCCAACGAGCTGGTGGAATTCATCCGCGCGGAAACCGGCAGCCATTTCCGCCTGGAAGTCGCCGCCTACCCGGAATGGCACCCGCAGGCGCGCACCCCGGCCGACGATCTCGCCGCCTTCGTGCGCAAGATGAAGGCCGGCGCCGACTCGGCGATCACCCAGTATTTCTTCAACGCCGACAGCTACTTCCACTTCGTCGACGCGGCGCGCGCGCTCGGCGTCTCGGCACCGATCGTTCCCGGCATCATGCCGATCGCCAGTTTCTCCAAACTGGCGCGCTTTTCCGACGCCTGCGGCGCCGAGATTCCGCGCTGGATGCGGCGCAAGTTCGAGAGCTATGGCGACGACGGCGAGGCCATCCGCGCCTTCGGCCTCGACGTCGTCACCGAACTGTGCGCGCGCCTGCTGGCCGGCGGCGCACCCGGACTGCACTTCTACTCGATGAACCAGGC
>JAPKHL010000103.1 GCA_026646875.1 Rhodocyclaceae bacterium
GCCGGCCTGCTCGGAATCCGGCCGGTGATGGCCTTCGAGGGGCAGGCGGCGATGTTGCTCGAAGGCCTGGCCGAGCAGTACGGCGACGCGTTGCCGCTCGATCACGCCTGGCGGATCGAGGAGGGTTGCCTCGACCTGCTGCCGCTCTTCGCCGCGCTGGCCGACGAACGCGATGCCGCCCGCGGCGCCGCACACTTCCACGCCACCCTGGTCGCCGCGCTGGCCGACTGGGTGCGCGCCTGCGTGCCGGCCGGCGCCACCGTGGTCGGCGGCGGCGGCTGCTTCCTCAACCAGATCCTGGCGCGCGGCCTGCGCGCCCGCCTGGGCGCCCTCGGCTATACCCTGCTCGAGGCACACCGCCTGCCCCCCAACGACGGCGGCCTGTCGCTCGGTCAGGCCTGGATCGCCCTGCAACACCTCGCGGAGTCCTGAAATGAGCCTGATGTCCCGCCCGCTGCGTCAGCGGTGTCCGCTGTTCATTCCGTTGCCCGGTTCCTGCCGGGGAGGGGGCTGAGATGTGCCTTGCCCTGCCCTGCCGCATCGTCGAACTGTGCGGCGACGAAAAAGCGGTGATCGACGTTTCCGGGATGCGCAAGGAAATCTCGCTGGCCCTCGTCGAGGGTGTCGGCATCGGCGACTACGTGATCGTCCATGTCGGCTACGCGCTGACCCGCCTCGATCCGGAGGAAGCCGAGAAGACGCTGGCCCTGTTCGCCGAGCTTGGCGATGCGGCGCTGCAGGAAGCAGCCAATGAAATACATTGACGAATTCCGCGACGGCGAGCTGGCGCGCGGCCTCTCCGCCGCGATCCGCCAGGCCGCCGACCCGGCCCGCCGCTACCATTTCATGGAATTCTGCGGCGGTCACACGCACGCCATCTCGCGTTACGGCGTGACCGACCTGCTGCCGGACAACGTGCGCATGATCCACGGCCCCGGCTGCCCGGTCTGCGTGCTGCCGATCGGTCGCGTGGACATGGCGATCCGCCTCGCGCTGGAAGCCGGCGTCACGCTGTGCACCTACGGCGACACCCTGCGCGTGCCGGCCTCGGACGGACTCACGCTGTTCAAGGCCAAGGCGCGCGGCGGCGACGTGCGCATGGTCTATTCGAGCGCCGACGCGGTGGCGCTGGCGCAGAAGCATCCGGAGAAGCAGGTGGTCTTCTTCGCCATCGGCTTCGAGACGACGACACCGCCGACCGCCGTGGCGATCCGCCAGGCGCAGGCGCTCGGGCTGAAGAACTTCTCGGTGCTCTGCTGTCATGTGCTGACCCCGTCGGCGATCAGCAACATCCTCGAGTCGCCCGAGGTGCGCCAGTACGGCACCGTGCCGCTCGACGGTTTCATCGGACCGGCGCACGTGTCCACCATCATCGGCAGCCAGCCCTACGAGTTCTTTGCCGAGGAATACCGCAAGCCGGTGGTGATCGCCGGTTTCGAACCGCTCGACGTGATGCAGGCGATCCTGATGCTGATCCAGCAGGTCAATTCCGGGCGCGCCGTCGTCGAGAACGAGTTCTCGCGCGCGGTGACGCGCGACGGCAACCGCAAGGCGCAGAACCTCGTCGCCGAGGTGTTCGAGCTGCGCCGCCAGTTCGAATGGCGCGGTCTCGGCGTGGTGCCGTACTCCGGCCTGCGCATCCGCAAGGAATACGCCGTCTTCGACGCCGAGCGCCGCTTCGCCATCGACTACCGCAGCGTTCCCGACAACAAGGCCTGCGAGTGCGGCGCCATTCTGCGCGGCGTCAAGCGCCCGCAGGACTGCAAGATCTTCGGCACGGTGTGCACCCCGGAAAACCCGGTCGGATCGTGCATGGTCAGCTCGGAGGGCGCCTGCGCGGCGCACTATACCTACGGGCGCTACAAGGACAGCGCGGGAGTGCCGGCGTGAACGCCCGGCGCCGCAGCGCAATCGTCGCCGCCCCCGGGGCGGCGGCGGGAAGGAGTTTTCCGTGAGTGAAGTACGCAAGGGCTACGTGCGGCCGCTCGACCTCAAGCACGGCCGCGTCGACATGACGCACGGCAGCGGCGGGCGGGCGATGGCGCAGCTGATCGAGGAACTGTTCGCGCGCCACCTCGGCAACGACTATCTGGCGCAGGGCAACGACGGCGCGGTGATGCCGGCGCTGCCCGGACGCCTGGTCATGGCCACCGACGCGCATGTCGTCTCGCCGCTCTTCTTTCCGGGGGGCGACATCGGCTGCCTGTCGGTGCACGGTACGATCAACGACCTCGCGGTGATGGGCGCCACGCCGCTGTACCTGGCGGCCAGCTTCATTCTCGAGGAAGGCTTCGCGCTCGCCGACCTGGCGCGCATCGTCGAATCGATGGCGGCCGCCGCCAGGGACGCCGGCGTGCCGGTGGTTACCGGCGATACCAAGGTGGTCGAGCAGGGCAAGGGCGACGGCGTCTTCATCACCACCACCGGTGTCGGCGTGGTGCGCGATGGCGAGGACTTCTCCGGCGACCGCGCGCGACCGGGCGACCGCATCATCGTTTCCGGCAGCATCGGCGATCACGGCATGGCGATCATGGCGCAGCGCGAAAGCCTCGGTTTCGCCGCGCCGATCGAGTCGGACACCGCGGCGCTGCACGGCCTGGTCGCCGCGATGCGCGGCAGCGGCGCGCGCATCCGCGTGCTGCGCGATCCGACGCGCGGCGGCGTCGCCACCACGCTCAACGAAATCGCGCGCCAGTCGGGCGTCGGCATGATGCTGCAGGAGCGCGAGCTGCCGGTGAATCCGGAAGTGGCGGCGGCCTGTGAATTCCTCGGACTGGACCCGCTCTACGTGGCCAACGAGGGCAAGCTGCTGGCCATTGTCGCCCCCGACGACGCGGAGGCGCTGCTGGCGGCGATGCGCGCGCATCCGCTGGGGCGCCGCGCGGCGATCATCGGCAGCGTGCATGAGGACCCGCAGCATTTCGTGCAGATGACCACGGGGTTCGGCGGCCGGCGCATCGTCGACTGGCTGACCGGCGAGCAGCTGCCGCGCATCTGCTGAGGCGCGACAGCGGGTGGATGGGATCAGCGGTAGGTGGCGATGACGGCGGAGGCGACGTCGGACAATTCCTCGAAGACCATGCGGCGTGCGTCCGCGTGGTCGCTGGCGTTGTCCACCGAGAACTGCTGGCGGCGGCCGTCGGTGAAGCGCACGGCGGCGATGAAGCGCAGCCGGCGCGCACGGCGCGCGGCGGGCCGGTCGGTACGGCGGGGGGTGGTTTGCGTGCTTGGCATCTGGGGCTCCCTGAGTCGCCCGTCGAGGGGCGGCGAAATCATCGTAACCGAAGCTAAGCGCGTGAAAAATAAGACGAAAGTTTTATGTATATGCCCGCTGGATGGCGCCGGCGCGCAAAGCCCGGCGTTTTCTGGAAGCGCGACATGATGTCGCACCACAAAAAATCCGCCCGGCATGCGCCGGCCGGACACGGAAACGAACCATGCGCATCCTGTTCCTGACCCACGCCTTCAACAGCCTGACCCAGCGCCTGTACGCCGAACTCACGGCGCGCGGCCACCAGGTCGCCATCGAGTACGACATCGCCGATTCGGTCGCCGAGGAAGCCGTCGCCCTGTTCCGGCCGGCGCTGATCGTCGCACCCTACCTGCGGCGGGCGATTCCCGAATCGATCTGGGCGCGGCACACCTGCCTGATCGTTCACCCGGGCATCGTCGGCGACCGCGGTCCCTCGGCGCTCGACTGGGCGATCCAGGCGGGCGAATCCGAATGGGGAGTGACTGTCCTGCAGGCCGAGGCCGAGATGGACGCCGGCCCGGTGTGGGCGAGCGAGACCTTTCCGATGCGCGCGGCGAAGAAGTCGAGCCTGTACCGCGTCGAGGTCACCGAGGCGGCCACCCGCGCCGTGTTGCGCGCGGTCGAGCGCTTCGCCGCCGGCACTTTCGCGCCGGTGCCGCCCGATCCCGCCGATCCGGCCGTGCGCGGCCGCTTGCGCCCGCTGATGCGACAGACCGACCGGCGCATCGACTGGACGCGCGAGACGAGCGCCTCGGTGCTGGCGAAGATCAACGCCGCCGACGGCTTCCCCGGTGTCGCCGACACGCTGTTCGGCGAGCCGTGCCACCTCTTCGACGCCTGCGCCGAAGCGACGCTGCACGGCGGCACGCCCGGCGAAGTGATCGCCCGGCGCGAGACCGCGCTGCTGCGCGCCACCGTCGACGGCGCGGTGTGGATCGGCCACGTCAGGCGCGCGGGCGGCATCAAGCTACCCGCCGCGCAGGCCTTCGCCACGGCCGTCGCCGCGCTGCCCGAGGCGCCGCTGCCCGGCCCGTGGAGCGCGCCGGCGGCGACCTGGCAGGACATCCGCTACGAGGAGGCGGCCGATGGCGGCGTCGGCTTCCTGCACTTCGACTTCTACAACGGCGCCATGAGCACCCGCCAGTGCGAGCGCCTGCGCGCCGCCTACGAATGGGCGCGGGCACGGCCGACGCGGGTGATCGTGCTGATGGGCGGCGCCGACTACTGGTCGAACGGCATCCACCTGAACACCATCGAGGCCGCCGAGGGCGACAACTCGCCGGCCGACGAATCGTGGGCCAACATCAACGCCATCGACGACCTCGCCGAGGCGATCATCCGCACCGACGCACAGCTCACCGTCGCCGCGCTGCAGGGCAACTGCGGCGCCGGCGGCTGTTTCCTGGCACGCGCCGCCGACCTTGTCTGGGCGCGCGACGGCGTGCTGCTCAACCCGCACTACAAGAACATGGGCAACCTGTTCGGCTCCGAGTACTGGACCTATCTGCTGCCGCCGCGCGTCGGCGACGACGGCGCCCGGGCGATCATGCAGAACCGCCTGCCGATGAGCGCTCGCGGCGGCGTCGCGCAGGGGTTCCTCGATGCCTGTCTGGCTGCCGATCCCGCCGCCTTCCGCGTCGACGTCGCACGCCGCGCCGCCGAGCTGGCCGCCGCACCGGACCTCGCCGCCCGCCTGCGGGCCAAACGCGAGAAGCGTGCCGCCGACGAGGCGGCGAAGCCGCTGGCGCAGTACCGCGCCGAGGAACTCGAGCACATGCGCCGCAATTTCTACGGCTTCGACCCGAGCTACCACGTCGCGCGCTACCACTTCGTGCACAAGTCGCCGCAGTCGTGGACGCCGCGCCACCTTGCCGTGCACCGCGATCTTGGCTGGCGGGTGCCGCAATGAGCGCCGGCAAGCGCCTGCCCAGCGTCCTCGTGGTCGACGACGAGGTGCGTTCGCTCGAGGCCCTGCGCCGCACGCTCGAGGAGGATTTCGAGGTGTTCGCCGCGCCGAGTGCCGAGGAAGCGCAGAAGATCATGGAGCGCGAATGGATCCAGCTCGTCGTCTGCGACCAGCGCATGCCGGGGATGAGCGGCGTCGAGTTCCTCAAGGGCGTGCGCAGCCAGTGGCCGGACACCGTGCGCATCATCCTCTCCGGCTACACCGAGGCCGAGGACATCATCGCCGGGGTCAACGAGGCCGGCATCTACCAGTACCTGCTCAAGCCCTGGCAGCCCGAGCAACTGCTGCTCACCCTGCAGGCGGCGGCCAACGTCTATCGCCTGCAGCAGGAGAACCAGCGCCTCTCGGTCGAACTGCGCGCCGCCGAACCGGTGCTTGCCCGCCGCGTCGAGATGAAGTACGAGCGGGTCAAGCGAGAATTCGGCCTCGACGGCCTGGCGCGCACGCCGCAGAGCCCGATGAACGCGATCTGCGCGCTGGTCGAGAAGATCGCCCCCTTCGACCTCTCGGTACTGGTCACCGGCGAATCGGGCACCGGCAAGGAAATGCTGGCGCGCGCCATCCACTACCAGAGCCGGCGCGCCGACAAGGCCTTCGTCGTCGAGAACTGCGGCGCGCTGCCCGACCAGCTGCTCGAGGCCGAACTGTTCGGCTACAAGCGCGGCGCCTTCACCGGCGCCTACGAGGATCGCATCGGCCTCTTCCAGCAGGCCGACGGCGGCACCATCTTTCTCGACGAGATCGGCGAAACCAGCCCGGCCTTCCAGGTCAAGTTGCTGCGCGTGCTGCAGGAGGGCGAGTTCCGCCCGCTTGGCGGCGCCCGCCCGGTCTCGGTCGATGTGCGCGTGGTCGCCGCGACCAACCGCGACCTCGAAGCCGAGGTGCGCGCCGGCCGCTTCCGCGAGGATCTTTTCTACCGGCTGAACACGGTCACCCTGCACGTGCCGCCGCTGCGCGAGCGCACCATGGACATTCCGCTGCTCGCCGGCCGTCTGCTGGAGGCCTCGCAGCGGGTGCTCGGCAAGCGCTGCGAGGGTTTCACCAACGAGGCGCTCGCCTGCATCGCCGCCTATCGCTGGCCGGGCAACGTGCGCGAGCTGCAGAACGAGATCCTGCGCATGCTGGCGCTCTCGGACACGCCGCGCCTGGGGGCCGACCTGCTGGCGCCACGCATCCTGCGCTCGCCGGCGGTGAACCCGCAGGAAGACGAACTGCTGCCGCTGCTCGGCAGCAGCGGCGGGCTGAAGGAACGGATGGACGCGCTGGAGGCGCGGGTCGTCAAGGAAACGCTGATCCGCCACCGCTGGAACAAATCGAAGGCGGCCGCCGAGCTCGGCCTGTCGCGCGTCGGCCTGCGCAACAAACTGGTCCGCTACGGCCTGGAGCGCGAGTGATGGGCACGTCGGGCGCCACGCCGCTCCGCCTGCTCTGGCTGCAGGCCTCGGGCTGCGGCGGCTGCACGCAGTCGCTGCTCGGCGCCGAGAGCCGTGCCGGCGTCTTCGCGCAGCTCGCGGCGAGCGGCATCGAGCTGCTCTTCCATCCGGCCGTCTCCGAGGCCAGCGGGGACGAGGCACTGGCGCTGCTCGCCGACGTCGCCGCCGGCCGCCAGCCCGTCGACATCCTCTGCGTCGAGGGCGCGCTGCTGCGCGGACCGAACGGCAGCGGCCGCTTCCACCTGCTGTCGGGCAGCGGGCGGCCGATGATCGAGTGGGTGCGCGAGCTCGCCGGCCGCGCCCGTCACGTGCTGGCGATCGGCACCTGCACCGCCTTTGGCGGCATCAACGCCGCCGGCGACAACGTCACCGAGGCCTGCGGCCTGCAGTTCGACGCCGATGCGCCGGGCGGCCTGCTCGGCGCCGGTTTCCGCGCCGCCGGCGGCCTGCCGGTGATCAATGTCGCCGGTTGTCCGACCCATCCGGGCTGGATCGTCGACACGCTGCTCTCGCTTGCCGCCGGCGCGCTTGGCGAGGCCGATCTCGACGCCTGGCAGCGTCCGCGCTTCTACGCCGAGCAGCTGGTGCATCACGGCTGTTCGAAGAACGAGTTCTACGAATTCAAGGCCAGTGCGCAGAAGCTCTCCGACCTCGGCTGCCTGATGGAGAACATGGGCTGCAAGGGCACGCAGGCGCACGCCGACTGCAACCTGCGCGCCTGGAACGGCGTCGGCTCGTGCATCCGCGGCGGCTTTGCCTGCATCGCCTGCACCGAGCCGGGCTTCGAGGAACCCGGGCATCCCTTCATGGAAACGCCGAAGGTCGCCGGCATCCCGATCGGTTTGCCGATCGACATGCCGAAGGCGTGGTTCGTCGCGCTCGCCGCACTCTCCAAGTCGGCGACGCCGAAGCGCGTGCGCGAGAATTCGCGCGCCGACCACCCGGTGATCGCACCGGCACTGCGCAAGGACCGGCGCGGATGAGCCGCCTCGTCGTCGGCCCCTTCAACCGTGTCGAGGGTGACCTCGAGGTGACGCTCGAGGTGGAGGCCGGGCGGGTCGTCGCCGCGCGCGTCAACTCGCCGCTGTACCGGGGTTTCGAGCAGATCCTCGTCGGCAAGCACCCGCTCGATGCGCTGGTCGTCGTGCCGCGCATCTGCGGCATCTGCTCGGTCGCCCAGTCGGCGGCCGCCGCCAGCGCGCTGGCCGACGCCACCGGCCTCGCCATGCCCGCCAACGGCCGTCTCGCGCAGCAGCTGATCCTTGCCGGCGAGAACCTCGCCGACCACCTGACGCACTTCTACCTCTTCTTCATGCCCGATTTCGCGCGCGAGAACTACGCCGGCCGGCCGTGGCACGCCGCCGTCGCGCGCCGCTTCCGGGCGACGAGTGGCGATTGCGTGCGCGACTTCCTGCCGGCGCGCGCCGACTTCCTGCGCCTGCTCGGCTACCTCGCCGGCAAGTGGCCGCACACCCTCGCCCTGCAGCCGGGGGGCACCACGCGCGCGGTGACGCCGACCGAGAAGGTTCGCCTGCTCGCCGTGCTGCGCGAATTCCGCGCCTTCCTCGAAGGCACGCTGTTCGGCGACGCGCTGGAGAACGTCGCCGCGCTGTCCACGCCGGCCGGACTGACCGCCTGGGGCAGCCGTCGGCAGGCCGATTTCGCCGCCTTCCTGACGCTTGCCGACGACCTCCGGCTGGAGACACTCGGCCGTGCCGACGCACTGTTCATCAGCCATGGCGCCCACGGCGATGCCGACGGGCGCCTGTTCGCGCGCGGCATCTGGGACCCGGCCTGCACGACGACGGCCCCCTTCGACGCCGGCCTGGTCAGCGAGGACGTCAGCCACGCCTGGCTTGCCGGCGATGCCCCGCGGCACCCGCTGCGCGGCGAGACGCGGCCGCTGGCCGGTGGCGTCGCGGGGTGCGGCGAAAAACCCGACGCCTACAGTTGGTGCAAGGCGCCGCGCTATGGCGGCCGCGTCGTCGAAACCGGCGCGCTGGCCCGCCAGGGGGTCGATGGTCATCCGCTGGCGCGGGCGCTGATCGCGGCGGGCGGCGGCAATGTGTACGCCCGCGTCGTCGCC
>JAPKHL010000104.1 GCA_026646875.1 Rhodocyclaceae bacterium
TCCCGGCTCGGCGTCTTTTCCTTCCTCACCCCGCTGTTCGGCGTGCTCTTCGGCGTCCTGCTGCTCGACGAAACCCTCGACCGCGGCTTCATCGCCGGCTCCGTGCTGGTCCTCGCCGGCGTGGCGCTGGTCAGCGGCCACGGTTGGCTGCGGCAGCGGCATCACCGGCACTAGCCGGCCTCATGCAAACGAATACCATCCATGGGCTGAAACAGCCTAGCCTGCACGCGAAACGACCTGCGGGACCTCGAATCGGTCTTTGCCTCAACGCTCGAATTCCTCCTTGAAATCATCGGCGAACTGCTTCTCCAGGCGTGCATCGAGTTGCTTAGGGAAATCGGCCTGCGCTCCCTGGCCGGGCCCTTCCGCAAGCCACCGAATCCATGGCTGGCGGCGCTCGGCTATTTCATTTTCGGCGCCCTCGCCGGGGCAATCAGCCTGCTCGTTTTCCCCGAGCACCTGCTTGCCGAGGGACTGCGCATGGCCAATCTCGTCCTCACGCCCATCCTCGTGGGGCTGCTCATGGCCGCGCCCGGCGCGGGCAGGCCATCCTGCGCATCGACCGCTTTTCCTGCGGTTTCCTGTTCGCCCTATCGCTCGCGTTGGTGCGTTTCGGGTTCGCGCATTGAACGACCACCCTTCGCCCCCTTGCCTCCTCCGCCTCCCTGCCGCTAGACTGCGCGCTGCGATTCGGGTGCTCCGTCGGGCGATCTGCCTGCCGGAGTGAAACGGGAAGTCCGGTGACTTCGGAGCGATCGCTTCCGAACATTCCGGCGTGACGAATCGGCCCCTGCGCCACTGTGCATCCGCACGGGAAGGCGGGCCGAGGAGGATGACGGCGAGCCAGAAGACCGGCCCGGTCGTGTGATTGGTATGACCCCGGGGTGAAGGGTTCGGCCGGTTGTTCGAGACGTGTCGTCTAGCTCGTGTCAGCCTTGTTTCCGCCATGCGTGGCATGGCGCGGCAGTGTCGCACCGCCGCAGCGCGCTTGTCCGCCTGCCGCTGCGCGGCGCCGCCAGCCGCAACGCTATCCCCGCCCCCCGGGACCATGCCGTGCCAGGCCGCACTGCGGTCGCTCATCGTTCTGGGGAACAAGATGCACATCGAACCGGGTTACCTTTCCGCCGCGAAGATCGCGCTCGCCAACACCGCCGCCATCGCGCTCGCCGGCAGCCAGCTCATCCACCTCGTCCGCCAGCCGCGCCTTGCGGTGCGCGTGCTGCTCGCCGCGCTGTTCTTCAGCCTCTGCATGCAGCTCGTCCACGTGCCGGTCGGGCCATCCGAGCTGCACCTGCTCGGCGCCATGCCGATCTACCTGACCCTCGGCCTGCTGCCGGCGCTGCTCGGCTTCGGGCTTGGCCTGCTGCTGCAGGGCCTGCTGTTCGAACCGGCCGACCTCGTCCATCTCGGCGTCAATTTCCTCTCGCTGGCACTGCCGCTGCTGGCGGTGCACGCCGCCTTCGGCCGCCGCCTGCGGCGCGTCGACCCGCGCACCCTCCTCAAGCTCGACGCGGCCTTCTACGGCGGCGTCACGCTGATGGTCGGCTTCTGGCTGGCGCTTGGCGAAACCGCCACGCCGCTCGCCGCCTGGGCAGGCTTCGCCGCCAGCTACGCCAGCGTGGCGATCGCCGAGCCCCTGCTCACCTGGCTTGCCCTGCGCGGCGTGGCACGGGTGGCCGGACGGCCGCTCGGCCGGCTCTGCTTCGATACCCGCTTCTGCAGCGCGGCCTGAGCATGGCCGGCACGGTCTGGTTCGTCGGCGCCGGCCCCGGCGACCCCGAGCTGATCACGGTCAAGGGCCGCGCGCTGCTCGAGCGCGCCGGGGCGATCCTCTACGCCGGCTCGCTGGTCGACCGGGCGGCGACGCTGTACGCCCCCGCCGGCTGCACCGTCCGCGATTCGAAATCGATGACGCTCGACGAGATCACCGGCTGGCTGATTGCGCAGGCGGCGTGCCACGCCACGGTGGTGCGCCTGCAGACCGGCGATCCCGGCCTCTACGGCGCGCTCGCCGAGATGGCGCGGCCGCTCGATGCCGCCGGCGTCGCCTGGTCGGTGGTGCCCGGCGTGTCTTCGGCGATGGCCGCCGCGGCGGCGGCCGGCGAGACGCTGACGCTGCCCGAGACGACGCAGACGGTGATCCTCACCCGCGTGGCCGGGCGCACACCGATGCCGCCCGGCGAGGAACTCGCCGCGCTCGCCGCGCACCGCTGCACGCTGTGCATCTTCCTCTCGATCACCCTGCTGGCCGAAGTGCGCACGGCGCTGCGCGCCGCCGGCTGGCCCGGCCAGGCGCCGGTGCTGGTGGTGCACAAGGCCAGCTGGCCGGGCGAGGAGCGCATCGTGCGCGGCACGCTGGACGACATCGCAGCGCGTTGCCGGGCCGAGGGTATCGGCAGCCAGGCGATGATCATCGCCAGCCCGGCGCTCGGCGCCCGCCACCTCGACGACATCGCCCGCTCGAAACTCTACGACCCCGCCTTCGCCCACCGTTTCCGGCGCGCGCGGGCCGCCGGGCAGCCTTCCCGGCGCTGATCATGGGAACCGACACCATGCAAGACACCTGCTATCTCCTGGTCGGCCACGGTTCGCGCAACCCGGCCGGCAACGCCGAAACCGGGCGCTTCGCCGAGGCCTGGGGCGCGCGCCACCCCGGCCGCCGCGTCGAGCTGTGCTTCATCGAGCACGCCGAGGTCCTGCTGCCCGAGGGGCTCGACCGCGCCGCGCGCGCCGCCGCCCGCGTCGTGGTCGTTCCGGTCATCCTCAACGCCGCCGGCCACGTCAAGATGGAGCTGCCGGCGGCCATCGAAGCGGCGCGCCGTCGCCACCCCGGCGTGCGCTTCGACTGCGCGCGCCACCTAGGCATGGGGCGCGCGCTGTTCGCCGTGCTGCAGGCGCGCCTCGACGGGCTGATGCGGACGCTGGCCGTGCCCGATCCGCGCACCACCGGCGTGATCCTGCTCGGACGCGGCTCGTCCGACGCCGGCGCCAACGGCGAGCTGGCCAGGATGGCGCGCTGGCTGTTCGAGGCCAACGATTTCGAACTGGTCGACCTCGCCTTCACCGGCGTCGCCTGGCCCCGCCTCGAGCGGGTGGTGCAGCGCCAGGCGCTGCTCGGCATGACGCAGGTCTGCATCGTGCCGGTCTACCTGTTCAGCGGCATCCTCACCGAGCGCATCGGCATCCAGGTCGAACGCCTGCGCGGCCAGTACCCGACCCTCGCCTTCGCCCTCGGCGAACGCTTCGGCTTCGAGCCGGCCATCCTCGACCTGCTCGACACGCGCGCCGGCGACCCGCACGCCGCGCCCGGCGGCCTGCTCGAATGCGACGGCTGCCGCTACCGCGCCGCCGCCGAGGCCGGCGCGGCGCACCACCACGGGCATGCGCACCACGCGGCCGATGCGCCCGCCCACCTCGCCGGCGGCTGCGCGCAACGGCACATCCCTCCCCATCACCCGACCCACTGCGCCTGAAACCATGTCCGCCCATCTCGTCACCGAACAGCTCACCGCCGCCGGTCGCGCCATCGAGCACGACTCCTTCGCCATCATCGACGCCGAAGCCGGACCGCATGCCTACCGCGCGGACGAATGGCCGGTGGTGCGGCGGATGATCCACGCCAACGCCGACTTCGAGTTCAACGGCCTCACCGGCTTCCATCCCGACGCCGTGCGCGCCGGCCTCGCCGCCATCCTGCGCGGCGGCACGCCGATCGTCGCCGACGTGGAGATGATCCGGGTCGGGCTGTCGCGCCCGCGCCTGGCCCACTTCGGCCTGCACACGCACGAATTCATCTCCGACCCCGACGTGATCGAGGCCGCACAGCGCGAGGGCACCACCCGCGCCGTGCAGGCCATGCGCAAGGCGCGCCGCGCCGGCCTGCTGGACGGCGCCATCGTCGGCATCGGCAACGCGCCGACCGCGCTGATCGAGATCGTCCGCCTGATCCGCGAGGAAGACGCGCGGCCGGCGCTGGTCGTCGGCATGCCGGTCGGCTTCGTCTCCGCCGCCGAGTCGAAGGCGCTGCTGGCCGCCGTGGACAACGTGCCGTGGATCGTCGTGCACGGCCGCAAGGGCGGCTCGACGCTGGTCGTCGCCGCCCTGCACGCCCTGCTCGGCCTGGCCGAGCAGCACCAGCGCGGCGCCGCCTGAGGCGCCCTCCCGCAACGGCACGCAGGCCATGAGCGCCATGCCCCCCGTCCGGGACGTCCCGGAGAAGATCCGCAAGGGCCGCCCGCAGCGCGCGCGCGGCAACCGCACCGGCTTCACCACCGGCGCCAATTCGGCCGCCGCCGCCGTGGCGGCGACGCTCGGCCTGGTGCAGGGCACGGTGCCGGCACGCATCTTCTGCCGCCTGCCGAACGGGCAGGAAGCCGCTTTCGCCATCGTCGACGGACGCACCGACGGCCGGCATGCGCACGCGGTGAGCATCAAGGACGCCGGCGACGATCCGGACGCCACGCACGGCGCGCACCTCACCGCCGACGTCGAACGCATCCCCGGCGGCGGCGGCCGCATCGAACTGCTCGGCGGCGCCGGCGTCGGCACGGTGACGCGCGAGGGGCTCGGCCTCGCGGTCGGCGGGCCGGCGATCAATCCGGTGCCGCGCCGCAACATCACCGACAACGTGCAGCGCGCCGGCGCCCCCCTGCTGGCCGCCGGCGACGGCCTGCGGGTCACCCTCTCGGTGCCCGGCGGCGAGGAGATGGCGCGGCGCACGCTGAACGCCCGCCTGGGCATCGTCGGCGGCATCTCGATCCTCGGCACCACCGGCATCGTGCGCCCCTATTCCACCGCCGCCTTCCGCGCCAGCGTCGTCCAGGCCATCGAGGTGGCGGCGCGGCAGGGGCTGACGGCGGTGGTATTCACCACCGGCGGGCGCACCGAGAAATTCGCCATGCGCGCGCTGCCCGGACTGCCCGAGGCCTGCTTCGTCCAGATGGGCGACTTCGTCAAGGCCGCCTTCCAGACGGCGCTGCGCTGCGGCATGCGGCACATCCACGTCGGCGCGATGGTCGGCAAGCTGACCAAGATGGGCCAGGGGCTGGCCGTCACGCATGCCTGGAAGGGCGCCGTCGACCGCGAGCTGCTGGCGGCAGCGGCAGCCGGCGTCGGCGCGCCGGAGGAGCTCGTCGCCACGATCCGCGCCGCCGAGACCGCCCGCTTCGCCGCCGAGCGCCTGGCCGCGCTCGGCCTCGCCGAGGATTTCCACCGCGCCCTCGCCCGGCAGGCCATCGCCAGCCTGCGCGACCGCCACCCCGGCGCTCACCGCCTCAGCGTGCACGTCTGCGATTTCGAGGGCCACCCCATCGTGCGGGTGGATGACTGACCTTTTGACCGACCTTTTAACTGACCTTTTCCCCCCGCCACCGACCTGATTCCGATGACCGACGACACCTCCTCCGCCCCCCCCTGCCTGCTGCTCGGCATCCTCGACGACGGCTGGGCCGGCCTCTCCGACGCGGCGCGGCAGCGCCTCCGCGACGCCGATCTGGTGATCGGCGCCCGCCGCACGCTGGCGCTGGTGGCGCCGCACCTGCCGCCGGCCTGCGCGCAGCGCGCCACCGACGGCACCCTCGGCAGCGTGCCGGCCTGGATCGAAGAGGGGCGCGCCGCCGGGCGGCGCGTCGTCGCGCTGGCCACCGGCGATCCGCTCTGCCACGGCATCGCCAGCTGGCTGTCCCGCCGCATCGGCCGCGCCGGGCTGGAGGTGATGCCGGCGCCGAGCACCCTGCAGCTGGCCTTCGCGCGCCTCTGCCGCCCCTGGCAGGACTGGCGCGTCGCCTCCTGCCACAGCGGCGACGCCGGCGAATGGCCGGGCCCCGGCGAGGCCACGCCGGCGCACGGCCTTTATCCGCTGCTGCGGGCGATTGCCGGGCATCCGCGCGTGGCCGCCTTCACCGGCCCGGAGAACGACCCCGCCCGCCTGGCCCGCGCCCTGCTCGCCGCCGGCCACGGCGACGAGGTGCGCCTGTCGGTGGCCGCCCGCCTGGCCCTGCCCGACGAGACGCTGCACGCCGACCTGCCGCTCGCGGCGGCCGCCGGAATGCGCTTCGATCAGCCCAACGTGGTGCTGGTCGAGCGTCATGCCGTCGCGGAGCCGCCGCTGTTCGGCCTGGCCGACGAGGCCTTCGCGCAACGCCAGCCGGAGCGGGGCCTGCTCACGCGTCTCGAGGTGCGCGCCGTTTCGCTGGCCCGGCTGGCGCTGCGCCCCGACAGCGTGCTCTGGGACATCGGCGCCGGCGCCGGCACGGTCGGGCTGGAGGCCGCCCGGCTGGCGCGCCACGGCCACGTCTGGGCAATCGAGAAGAATGCCGCCGACTGCGCCAACGCCCGCGCCAATGCGCTGCGCCTGCGGGCCACCAACTACACGCTGGTCGAGGGGCGCGCGCCCGCCGGCCTCGACGGCTGGCCGGACCCCGACGCGGTGTTCATCGGCGGCTCCGGCGGCGAACTGCCGGAACTGATCGCGCGCGTCCTCGCCCGCCTGCGCCCGGGCGGCCGCCTGGTGATGAATTTCGTCACCCTGGAGAACCTCGCCGCCGCCACCGCCGCGCTCGCCGCTGCCCGCGCACGGTGGGACGTCACCCAGCTGCAGGCCGCGCGCAGCCAGCCGATCCTCGACATGCACCGCCTCGCCGCGCTCAATCCCGTGTGGATCGTCTGCGCGGAACCCGCCGACAACAAGGAAACGCCATGCACACTCCCCGTCACGGCCGCCTGATCGGCGCCTCCCTCGGCCCGGGCGACCCCGGCCTGATCACCCGCCGCGCCTGGGCGGCCCTGCAATCCGGCGCGCGCTGGGCCTACCCGGTGAAGCGCGCGGAGGAATCCTCCTACGCCCTCGCCATCGTCCGGCGCGGCGGCCTCGCCGTGCCCGACGACGCCGAGGCGCTGGTCTTTCCGATGACGCACGACGCGAACCTCCTCGCCCGTGCCTGGACGCGCGCCGCCACGCGCTGCGTCGAACTGCTGGCGGAAGGGCGCGACCTCGTCTTCCTGGTCGAGGGCGACGCGTCCACCTTCGCCACCTTCGGCCACCTCGCCCGCGCGGTGCGCGAACTGGCGCCCGGGGTGGCGGTGGAGACGATTCCCGGCGTGCCCTCCTTCGCCGCCGCCGCCGCGCGCACCGGCGTGACGCTGGCCGAGGAGGACGAAACGCTGGCGGTGATTCCGGCCAACTACGGTGTGGCGGTCATCGACCGCCTGCTCGACGAGTTCGACACGCTGGTGCTGATGAAGGTGAAACCCCGGATCGACGAGGTGGTGACGCTGCTCGAGCAGCGCGGCCTGCTGGCCAGCAGCCGCTTCGTCGAACGCGTCGGCGCGCCGGACGAGCGCCTGGTCGACGACCTGGCGAGCCTGAAGGGCACCACGGTCAACTACCTCTCGCTGATGCTCGTGCAGAACCCCCGGCGGACGCGTGACGACACGCCGCGCCAGCGTGGCTGCCGGCCGCGCCGGGCGAAGGTGGCGTCGGCGACGGAAATGACGCAGGAGCCGGAGAGGGAACAGGAGAAGGCGGGGACGTCATGAGGGTCGCCGTCCTCGCCATCACCCGTCACGGCATCGTCCTCGGCGGGCGCATCGTCGCCGCGCTGCCGGATGCCTGCCTGCTGGCGCCGGAGAAGTTCGCCGCCGAGGCCGCGGCCGCCGCGCCGGGCGCATCGCGCACCTACGCCGGCCGCACGGCAGCGCAGGTGCCGGCGCTGTTCGCCGCCTTCGACGGCATCGTCTGCGTCGTCTCGCTCGGTGCGGTGGTGCGCCTGATCGCGCCGCTCCTCGGCGACAAGACGCGCGATCCGGCGGTGGTGGTGGTCGACGAGGCCGGCCGCTTCGCCATTCCGGTGCTCTCCGGCCATCTCGGCGGCGCCAACGCCCTGGCCGGCCGCCTGGCCGCCGCCCTCGGCGCCACGCCGGTGCTGACCACGGCCTCCGACGCCCGGCAGACGCTGGCCGTCGACCTGCTCGGCCGCGAGTTCGGCTGGACGCTGGAGGCCGAGCACGACACGCTGCTGCGGGCCTGCGCGGCGATGGTGAACGAGGCGCCGGTGGCCTGCGTGCAGGAAGCCGGCCGCACCGACTGGTGGCACGGCCACGCCAACGGCCGTGCCGGAGCGCTGCCGGCCAACCTGCGCATGCTGCCGCGCCTGGAGGCGGTGGACGCGGCGCTGGCGGCGGCGCCGGACGCCTTTGCCGCCGTGCTCTGGATCAGCCGGCGGCCGCTGCCGCCGGCGCTGGCGGCACGCCTGGCCGGGCGGCTGGTGACCTTCCGCCCTCCGGCGGAGCAGCCATGAGACTGGCGCTCGGCATCGGCTGCGACCGCGGCACGCCGGCGGAAACCCTGGCGCGCGCGGTGGACGAGGCGCTGCGGCGGATCGGCGCGGACGACACGGCGGTCGCCGTCGCCGCCAGCATCACGCTGAAGTCCGACGAGCCCGGCCTGCTGGCGCTGGCGGCGGCGCGCGGCTGGCCGCTGCGTTTCCACGCGGTGGCCGAGCTGGCCGCCGTCGACGTCCCCAATCCCTCCGAGACGGTGCGCCGCTTCATCGGCACGCCCTCGGTCTCCGAGGCGGCGGCCCTGCTCGCCGCCGGCGCCGCGCACGACCCGGCGCGGCTGCTCGTCGAAAAACACCGGGTGCGCGGCGCCGACGGGCGCAACGCCACCGTTTCCATCGCCAGGATCCTGCATGACTGAACACGCCTCCCCTTCTTCGGCACCGCGGCCCCCCGTCCCGGACGCCCAGGACGCCACGACACCGCGGCCGCGCGGCCGCATCGCGCTGGTCGGCCTCGGCCCGGGCAGCGGCGAACACCTGACGGCGCGCGCCCGCGCCGCCATCGCCGAGGCCGACACGGTGATCGGCTACGTCACCTATATCCGGCTGGTCGCCGATCTGCTCGAGGGCAAGGAGGTGATCCGCAAGTCGATGACCGAGGAGCTCGACCGCGCCGTCGAGGCGCTCGAGCATGCCCGCCGGGGCCGCCGGGTGGCGCTCGTCTCGTCCGGCGACGCCGGCGTCTACGGCATGGCGGGGCCGACCTTCGAGGTGCTCTTCCAGGCCGGCTGGACGCCCGCCTCGGACATCGAGGTGGAGATCGTGCCCGGGGCCTCGGCGCTCAACACCTGCGCGGCGCTGGTCGGCGCGCCGCTGACGCACGATTTCTGCGC
>JAPKHL010000105.1 GCA_026646875.1 Rhodocyclaceae bacterium
GGGTACATCGTCGGGTTGTCGCGCAGGCCGGCGCGGATGTCGGCCATCTGCTTGATCAGCACGGTGGTGTGCTGGCCGGCGAGCTGCGGGAAGGTGCCGTCGGGACGGCCGGCGCCGGAGGGCAGGTGGCAGGCGCCGCAAACCTCGTAGGCCTCCTCGCCGCGCTTCTTGTCGCCCTTGAGCTTGAGCGCCTCGATCTTCTCGCCTTCCTGGGCGTTCCACTGGTAGTCCTTGCCCTCGATGCCTTCCTTCTTCGGCGCCGGCGGGGCGGCGAAGGCGAGGCTGCTGGCCAGAAGGGTGGCGAGGATCAGATTTCCTTTCATGGGCGTGCTCTCCGAAAATTCCCGCTCCGGAAATGGGGGCGGGCGATCGCGGGAGATTCTACCCGTCCGTTTCACCCCGGCCGTGCGACCGATTGTCGCGTCGCCGGCGGACGCCCGGAGGCGCTCATGGTCCCGAGAGTCGCGCCAGCAGCCGTCCGATCTGTCGCCGGGCGCCTTCGCCGGCGGCGATCTGCGGGTTGGAGTAGCCGTCGGTCTTGCCGGCGGCCTGTTCGCGCTGATCGATCAGCGGGCGGGCGGCGGCGTGGGCTTCCTCGAACGAACGGGTTTCCCGCCGCAACTGCTCGTCGAAGACGGCGCGTCCGAAATAGGTCAGCTCCGATTGCCGGCCGCAGCCATAGGAGGTGTGCTCGGCATCGGAGGCGGTCATCACCAGTGTGTCGTCGCCGCGCAGCGGTTCGATCCAGCTGCCTGAGTAGCAGGCCGAAACGGAGATCACGCGGTGGCGGATGCCGGCTTCGTCGAGCCATTGGCGCAGCTGCCGGGGCGTCACGCTGTCGATGGCGAGCGGCCAGAAGCTCGCCGCCAGTTCGCCATCCTGTGCGCCGTGCGAGGTGAGGTGAATGAACAGGATATCCTCTGCCGGGTCCATCCGCCCGGCGATGTGACGGATGGCCCGCTGCAGGTTGAGCGGCGTCGCCCACGGTCGCTCGCCGGCGGTGGCCGGGTGGTTGATCAGTTGTAACGTCCGTCCGGCGGTGTCGAAGCGCGTGGTCATCACCTCGGCGACCAGTGCGCTTTCACGGCGGAAAACGTCCTCGTGAGCGTAGGGGGCGAAAGTCAGTGCGTAGAGGTCGACCACCCCGGGGCGATGCGCGGCGATTTCCTCCAGCTGGCCGTCCAGCAGCTTGGGCTGGGCTTCCATGATCTCCTGCGTCAGGCGCAGCGGTCGCTGCCCCTCGCCGGAGGATGCCGTGGCCTCGGGAATCCAGAAGTAATCGCTTTCGTGACTGCTCTCGAGCACACCCAGCCCGAGCAGCAGGCTGGCCAGCAGCAGCGCCGCCGGCTTGCGGCCGCTGGCGCGCCAGAGCGTCAGCGTCTGCGCGAGTCCGATCCAGAGCCAGGTTGCGGCCCAGATCCACCATCCCGTTTCCGGCGAGAGCGACGGCGTGCCGCCGCCGCTCCGGATCAGGGCAGCCCAGAAAATCTGGAACAGCAGCGAGAAGAGCACCCCCTGCGCGAGCAGCAGGGAAAACAGATGCGCGGCGCTGGGCGCGTGTGTCTCGCCGTCGCGCTCGATCCGGTGCAGCAGGGCATGGCAGGCCCAGGCCGCGGCAGCGGTGGCCAGCCAGCCGGTGAGCAGCGGCTGCCAGTTGAAGCGCGCCGGGCCGACGATCCACAGGCGCTGGCAGAGCAGCGATGCGACGATGCCCGCCACGATCAGCGCCGCGATCAGCAGCGGATGGGCCTCCAGCATCATCCAGCGTGGCCGGCGCAGGAGCAGGGCGGTGCGGCCGCCTTCGTGCAGCCAGCGGGCGAGCATGCGCAGCGGGGAGGGATGGGGGACGGTGGGCGGCGGCATTTCCGGCATCGGTGGCTTTCGCGGGCGGGCGGCGGGGGGCTGCGGAATCGGGAACGGGGAGACGGCTTACCTGAGAGGCTCGCCGAAACGCTCCAGGCGGGGTAGCCAGTTGCCCTTGATGTCGGCGGAGGCCAGGATATGGTGGGCACGTCCGCTCAGCAGGTGGCGCGGGACGCTGCCGAAGTAGCGTGAATCGCCGCTGTTGTCGCGGTTGTCGCCGAGAAAGAAATAACTGTCCGCAGGGACGATCAGCGGGCCGAAGCTGCGCAGGGCCCGCACATCCGGCAGGAACTGCACCTGGCGCGCACTGCCCGCGCTCCGTTCGGTTAGCCGCAGCGCCGGCAGCGAGATGTCATCGGCAACCGGTTCCCGTACCTGGACGGCGTCGACGTAATCAGCAGGTTCGCCGTTGAGAAACAAGACATCCTCGCGCATTTCCACGATGTCGCCGGGCAGTGCGACGAGTCGCTTGATCAGCCGCATACCGTCATGAGGAGAGCGAAAAACGACGACATCACCGCGTTGCGGCGTGCCGAGTTCGAGTACGGCGATGTCGGTCAGCGGAATCTTGAGATCGTAGGCGAGGCGGTCGACCAGCACGACGTCCCCCTCGAGCAGGGTAGGGCGCATCGAACCGCTCGGAATCGGATTCCAGTCCGCGACGGCCAGGCGGAAAAAGCCGAAGCAGAGAAGGAATACGAGCAACGAGCGATTCTCTTTCAACCAGTGTTTCATCGATGACTCCGGATGGATCGAGGAGGGCGGCGTGTTTGCCGCAGGTACGGAAAATCGTTCGGGATCATGCCGGGAAAGCCGGGGGCGATCAAGCCATGGGCATATCCATGGACATGATCCAGGCGGGGGGGCGACAGCGCCGTGCCCGTCCCGAGGAGCGCCTGCCTGTCGCGGCGTTGCCGGATCGCTTATCCTGTCCGGCATGTGCGAAACAACCAACGATCCGGCCGGGGACGCCGTTGCGGCCCCGTTTTTCCCCGGTTTCTCCCCCGCCGGCGCGGCGGATGCGCTGTGCTTTCCGTTTGTCGGCGATCGTTTGCTGCTCACCGAGGCGGCGGCCCTGCCGTCGCTGGCGGCACTCGCCCCGCTCGGCCCCAGTCAGGAGTCGCTGTTTTTCGGGCGGCTCGACGGGCAGCCCTGCGAATTGCACTTCTGGCCGGCGGCGACACCCCTGCCCGCCGGACTGCAGGCGGCGCACTACCGGCAGCTCTGGGGGCACTGGCGGGAGCCCTGGCTGAGCGCCGCCTCGCGCGCGCTGCAACTCGCCACGTGGTTGTCGCACAATCGCTTCTGCGGGGTTTGCGGCAGCGCGCTGCGCACCGACGGGCAGGAGCCGGCGCGCGTCTGTCCGGCCTGCGGCTTCAAGGCGTATCCCCGCGTCTCGCCGGTCTGCATCGGGCTGGTGCGGCGGGGCGACAGCGTGCTGCTCGCCCGTTCGCCGCACTTTCCGCCGGGCATCTACAGCGCGCTGGCCGGTTTCGTCGAGCCAGGCGAGTCGGCCGAGGCGTGTCTGCGCCGCGAGATCCGCGAGGAGGCGGGGATCGAGATCGCCAACCCGCGCTGGTTCGGCAGTCAGGCCTGGCCGTACCCGCATTCGCTGATGATGGGCTTCCTCGCCGATCATGCCGCCGGCGAGCCGGTGCCGCAGGCCGGCGAGATCGAGGATGTGCGGTGGTTTCCCCTGGCGGCCCTGCCGCCGCTGCCGCATCCATCGACGATCGCCTTCCGCATGATTGCCGCGCTGCGGGCGGGGGGCGGCGGCTGAGCGGCGGACGAGCGCTTCAGGCGCCGAGAAGATGGCGCAGTCCGAGCAGGACGCCCATTCCGGCAAGGAAGGGCAGCCAGGGGTTGCGCGCCAGGAGGGCGGCGGCCAGCGCGGCGCCGGCGGCGGCGAGCCGCGGATTAAGTGGTTGCACCTCGCCGGCGACGATCAGGATGTCGGGAAACACGATGGCGGCGAGCGCGGCCGCCGGCGCGTAGCGCAGGGCGCGTTGCAGCGCGGCAGGCAGGGCGACGCGGCTGCCGAGCACGATGAAGCTGGCGCGCGGCAGGGTGGTGGCCAGACCGATCAGGATGAAGGTCAGCCAGAGGAAGAGCTCGTCGCTCATCGCCGCTCGCCTTGCGCGGCACCGGCGGTCAGCCGGTGTTCGGCGGCGAATCCGGCGGCAATGCCCGCGACGATGCCGGCGATCAGTCCGAGCTTGAGCGGCAGGCCGCGCAGGAGGACTGCGGCGAGGCCGCCGACGAGGGCAGCGAGCAGCATCGGACGAACCCTGGCCATCGGTGCCAGCAGGACGATCAGGGCAATGGTGGCCATGAATTCGAGGGACCAGTCCCGTGGGATGGCGCCGGCGGCGAGCACGCCGGTGAGCGTGCAGGCCTGCCACAGCAGCCAGGACCACAGCGACGGTCCGAGATAGTAGCCGAGCCGCCAGTGGCGGTCCTCGCTGGCCAGCATGCGCGCTGCGCAGGCGGCGAAGACGCCGTCGGTGAGCAGGTGGCCGGCGAACCAGCGGCCGGCGCGGCCGACACCACGGAAGCCCTGCGCGATGGCCGCGCTGAAGATGACGAAGCGCAGGTTGAGCGCCAGCGCGGTGACGACGATCAGCCAGAGCGGCGCACCGCTGGCGATCAGCGGCAGGGTGCCGAGCTGGGCGGTGCCGGCGAAGACGATGACGTTCATTCCCATCGCCTGCAGCGGGGTGAAGCCGACGCTGACCATCGTCATGCCGGTGACCAGCGCCCAGGGAATCAGGCCGACCGAGAGCGGCAGGAAGGTACGGAACCCCTCGCGCGCCCCGGCGACGAAGGCGGGAGGCAGGCGTGGGCGCATCAGGCCGTGGCGGAATCGAACGTGGCGAGCAGGTCGAGCAGGGCCGCGCCGTAGCGTTCGGCCTTGGCCTGGCCGATCCCCGCGATCTGCCGCAGGGCTTCCTGCGCTTGCGGGCGTTGCGCGGCCAGTTCGTGCAGCGTCCGGTCGTGCAGGATCACATAGGCCGGTACGCCCTGTTCGCGGGCCTGCTCGGCGCGCCAGGCGCGCAGGGCCTCGAAGCAGGGTGCGTCGGCGGGCGCGGCGACGATGCTGTCGCGCCGACCCTCCGCGCCGGTGCGCGCGGACTTTCCCTTCGCGCGCGGGGTGTGCCGGCGCAGGGTGAGTCGGGTTTCGCCCTTGAGCACCGGCCGTGCCGCCTCGGTGAGCTTGAGGGCGCCGTAGGCCTGCGCGTCGGCCTCGAGCAGGCCGGCGGCGAGCAGCTGCCGGAAGACCGAGCGCCAGGCCATGTCGTCGAAGTCGGCGCCGACGCCGAAGGTCGGCAGGCCATCGTGCCCGCATTGCTTCACCTTCTCGGTGGCCTTGCCGCGCAGGATGTCGATCAGGTGACCGGCACCGAAGCGCTGACCGGTGCGCAGGGCGGCGGAGAGCGCCTTCTGCGCGGCGATCGTGCCGTCCCAGACCTGCGGCGGGTCGAGGCAGACATCGCAGTTGCCGCAGGGCGTCGCGGCCTCGCCGAAATAGCCGAGCAGGACGACGCGCCGGCATTGCGCGGATTCGCAGTAGGCGAGCATGGCGTCGAGCTTCTGCCGCTCGACGCGCTTCTGTTCGTCGGGCGAGCCGCCATCCTCGATCATCTGGCGATGGATCACCACATCGTTCAGGCCATAGGTCATCCAGGCTTCCGACGGTTCGCCGTCGCGGCCGGCGCGACCGGTTTCCTGGTAGTAGGCCTCGAGGCTTTTCGGCAGGTCGAGGTGGGCGACGAAACGCACGTCCGGTTTGTCGATGCCCATGCCGAAGGCGATGGTCGCCACCATCACGATGCCGTCCTCGCGCAGGAAGCGCTGCTGGTTGCGCTGGCGGGTCGCTGCATCGAGTCCGGCGTGGTAGGGCAGGGCGGCGATGCCGTGTTCCCCGAGCCAGGCCGCCGTTTCGTCGACCTTGCGACGCGACAGGCAATACACGATGCCGGCCTCGCCACGGTGCTCGCCGAGGAAGGCCAGCAACTGCCGGCGCGGGTTGTCGCGCTCGACGACGCTGTAGCGGATGTTCGGACGGTCGAAGCTGGAGACGAATATCTCCGCCGTGTCGAGCCCGAGACGGCTGACGATCTCCTGTCGCGTGAGATCGTCGGCGGTGGCCGTCAGGGCGATGCGTGGAATGTGCGGATAGCGCTCGTGCAGCGTCGACAGCTGGATGTATTCGGGGCGGAAGTCGTGCCCCCATTGCGAGACGCAGTGCGCCTCGTCGATGGCGAACAGGGCCAGCCGGCCGCTTTCCTCCAGCTGGTCGAGCAGGCCGATGAAGCGCTCGGTGAGCAGGCGTTCGGGCGCGACGTAAACGAGGTCGAGTTCGCCGCGCATCAGCCGGCGCTCGGTGTCGACCACGGCCTCGAAATCCAGCGAGGAATTGAGGAAGGCCGCGCGTACGCCGGCCAGCCGCAGGGCGTCGACCTGGTCCTGCATCAGCGCGATCAGCGGCGACACGACAACGCCGACGCCCGGGCGCAGCAGCGCCGGAATCTGGTAGCAGAGCGATTTGCCGCCGCCGGTGGGCATCAGCACCAGTGCGTCGCCGCCACCGGCGACGTGGCCGATGATCTCGGCCTGCTGGCCGCGGAAGGCCGGGTAGCCGAAGACGCGCTGGAGGATGTCGAGGGCGTCGGCCTCGTGCATCAGTGCTCTTCCTTCGGCGGCAGCAGCATCGACAGGCCGATCGACAGGGCGAGGACGGCGCCGACCACGCCGAGCGCGAGGAAGACCGGGATCTTGTACCACTCGACGATCAGCATCTTGATGCCGATGAAGATCAGCACGACGGCGAGACCGTACTTGAGCAGGTGGAAGCGGTCGGCCATGTCGGCGAGCAGGAAATACAGGGCGCGCAGGCCGAGCACGGCGAAGATGTTCGAAGTCATCACGATGAACGGGTCGGTGGTGATGGCGAAGATCGCCGGAATCGAGTCGACCGCGAAGATCACGTCGGTGACGCCGATCAGCATGACCACCACGAACAGGGGCGTGAACCAGCGCGTGCCGTTCTCGGTCAGCCACAGGCGGTCGCCGCGGAAATCGCTGGTGATCGCGAGGTGGCCGCGCATCCAGCGCAGCAGCGGATTTTTCTCGAGATCGGGGTCGGATTCGGCGACGATCAGCATCTTGACGCCGGTGAACAGCAGGAAGACGCCGAACAGGTAGAGGATCCAGTGAAAGCGCGAGATCAGCCAGGCGCCGATCAGGATCATGATCGCGCGCAGGAGGATGGCGCCGACGACGCCGATGATCAGCGCCTTCTTCTGTTGCTCGGCGGGCACCGCGAACGCGGTGAACAGCATCAGGAAGACGAAGATGTTGTCGACCGAGAGCGATTTCTCGATCACGTAGCCGGTGAGGAACTCGGTGGTCTTGAGGTTGGCCATCGCGCGTCCGGCGCTGTGGTCGAGCCACAGCCAGAGCAGGCCGGCGAAGGCCAGCGCCAGGGCGATCCAGAGCAGCGACCAGCTGAGCGCCTCGCGTGCGGTGACCGAGTGGGCCCCCTGTCTTTCCAGCGCGACGAGGTCGACGACGATGGCGACGACGACGAAGACGGCAAAGGCCGCCCACATCCACCAGGTGGCGATTCCTTCGATCATGGGCGTTCTCCGGCGAGGGGGCCGCGCTGCGGGCGGCGGGTGTGGCAGCGGTTCATGTCAGGCTTCCTTGGCAATCGTTGCGGGCGGGTTGGCGGAATCGGGCTTGGCGTTGCGCACATCCCTGCCGGCGCCGGTCGTCAACGAAAAAAGACCTTTGCCGGTGCGGCAAAGGTCTCGCTTGCGGGCACGCTGTCCGGCCCGCCCGCAACACCGGGGAACGCGGGTTCCCGTACTGACGATGTTGCGATCCAGCTACTCCCCTTTGTGGGATGCAGGCGGCGAATTTACCGAAGGGCATCGGTCAGGTCAACACTTCGCGATGCAGGGTTTCTCCGTCCCAGCCCAGGCACTCCCCCCGGTCCTCCCCCCAGTCGGCGAGGACCCAGCGTTCGACGTGGATGCCGTCGACGATATGGTCGTGCATGGCCGGGCGGTGCGTGTGGCCGTGGATGAAGGTGGCGTAGCCGTGCGCGCGCAGGAAATCCTCGGTGGCGCCGGGGTTGAGATCCATCAGGTAGGCCGCCTGGTCGTGCTTCTCGCGTTTGGCGGCCTCGCTCTGGCGGCGCAGGGCAGCGGCGATGGCCTTGCGCTCGGCCAGGGGCTTGGCGAGAAAGGCGTCGCGCCAGCCCGGATCGCGCACCTGGCGGCGGAAGGCCTGGTAGTCGGCATCGTCGGTGCACAGCGCGTCGCCGTGCGAGAGGACGAACTGCCAGGCGGGCAGCGACAGGGTGTGAGGGTCGGGCAGCAGGCGGGCGCCGGTCATTTCGGCGAAGCGCTCGCCGAGCAGGAAATCGCGGTTGCCGTGCATCACGTTGAGCGCCACGCCACGATCGGACAGGTCGCGCAGCGCGGCGACGATGGTGGCGTTGTGACGGTCATCGGCGTCGCCGTCGGCTGCGATGGCGTCGTCGCCCGGCCAGGCCTCGAAGAG
>JAPKHL010000106.1 GCA_026646875.1 Rhodocyclaceae bacterium
TCGGAAACAAAGGGGAAAACCCGCGTCACCTGCCCGACGACCCCGGCATCGTCGACCACCGGGCGGCCGGCGACGATGCCGTCCTGCGTTCCCTTGTCGACCACGACCCGCCGTGAAAAGGGGTCGCGCGCCGCGCGCAGAATCTGCGTCACCTGGCCCCGCGCGTGCTGCCGCTCGCGGACCTCGAGCAGCCGGCGCAGACGGGCATTCTCCACCTCGAGCTGCTCGACGTGCAGCAGGGCAGGCGCCCGCTCGAGTTGCTGCCGCCGCAAGGCGGCGTTTTCCGACTGCAGGCGGTCGACGCTGGCGAAATAATCGCCCACCCGGTCGACGGCGACCAGCGGCGCGCGCGCCGCCTGCTGCAGGGGATGGGTAAACACCGAAAGGGCCTGGCGCAGCAGGCCGAGAGTCTGGAAGCGGGCGTCGACCACCAGCAGCGAGACCGACAGGGCGACGTAGAGGGTGAGCAGCGCCAGCGGGGCCGGTCCACGCTTGAAAAAGGGGGGCGGCTGATGATCCATCGTGGCGCGGGGTCAGGAATCCGGCAGCGCGGGACGGGACGTCCACCGCCTGCCGGCGCGGTTCCGGAACGCGGCGACGGCCGGCTGCCCGACGGCGCCGTCGAGCGGGTCAGTCCGAGGCAAAGATGCTGCCGAGCTTGTCCATCTTCTCGAGCGCCAGGCCGCAGCCGCGCGCGACGCAGGTCAGCGGTTCCTCGGCAACGATCACCGGCAGACCGGTCTCTTCCATCAGCAGGCGATCGAGATCGCGCAGCAGTGCTCCGCCGCCGGTCAGCACCATACCCTTGTCGGCGATGTCGGCGCCCAGTTCGGGCGGCGTCTTCTCGAGCGCGGATTTGACCGCCGAGACGATGTTGTTGAGCGGTTCGGTGAGCGCCTCGAGGATCTCGTTCGAGGAGATGGTGAACTTGCGCGGAATGCCCTCGGCCTTGTTGATTCCGGAGACTTCCATCTCGCGCACCTCGGCGCCCGGGAAGGCGGAGCCGATCGTCTTCTTGATGTTCTCGGCGGTGTTCTCGCCGATCAGCATGCCGTAGTTGCGGCTGATGTAGTTGATGATCGCCTCGTCGAGCTTGTCGCCGCCAACGCGCACCGAGCCGGCATAGACCATGCCGCCGAGCGAGATGACGCCGACCTCGGTGGTGCCGCCGCCGATGTCGACGACCATCGAGCCGGTCGCGTCGGCCACCGGCAGGCCGGCCCCGATCGCCGCGGCCATCGGCTCCTCGATCAGGAAGACCTGGCTGGCGCCGGCGCCGATCGCCGACTCGCGGATGGCGCGGCGCTCGACCTGCGTCGACCCGGACGGCACGCAGATGATGATGCGCGGCGACGGCGACAGCAGGCGGGAATCATGCACCTTCTTGATGAACTGCTTGAGCATCTGCTCGGTGACGGTGAAATCGGCGATCACGCCGTCCTTCATCGGCCGGATGACGGTGATCGTGCCCGGTGCCTTGCCGAGCATTTCCTTGGCTTCCTTGCCCACCGCCTGGATCGTCTTCTTGGCATTCGGGCCGCCCTCGAGACGGATGGCGACCACCGACGGTTCGTCGAGCACAATGCCCTTGGAACGCACATAGATCAGCGTGTTGGCCGTACCGAGGTCGATCGCCAGGTCGTTCGAAAAATAACTGCGCAGGAAACTGAACATGCTGGATTTGATCCGTGAAAGCTCCGCTGGGGCTGCGGCGGGTAAAGCATTTATGATACCTTATAAGGCTCCCCAGATTACTATCTTACTGATTTCATAGTCATGTCGCTCACCCAAGAACAGGTCCGGCGCATCGCCCACCTGGCCCGGATCGAGATCAGCGATGCCGAAGCGGACGCCACGCGCGACCAACTCAACGGCATCTTCGCCCTGATCGAGGAAATGCAGGCCGTTGACACCCGGGGCGTTGCGCCGATGGCGCACGCACAGGAGGTCGCCCAACGTTTGCGCGAGGACCGCGTCACCGAAACCGACCAGCGCACCGATTTCCAGGCCATCGCCCCGGAAACCGAGGCCGGCCTCTATCTCGTGCCGAAGGTGATCGAATGATCGAACGCAGCCTGAAGGCCCTCGCACAGGCGCTCGCCGCCCGGGAAATTTCAAGTGTCGAGCTGACCCGCCTCTATCTTGACCGGATCGCCCGCCTCAACCCGTCGCTCAACGCCTTCATCAGCATCGACCCGGAACGCAGCCTGGCACAGGCCCGCGCGGCCGATGCGCGCATCGCGGCAGGCGAGGCCGGCCCGCTGACCGGCATCCCGCTCGCCCAGAAGGACATTTTCTGCGCGAAGGGCTGGCGCACCACCTGCGGTTCGCGGATGCTCGACAACTTCGTCAGCCCCTACGATGCCACGGTGATCGAGAAATTCGATGCCGCCGGGGCAATCAACCTCGGCAAGACGAACATGGACGAATTCGCCATGGGGTCGTCGAACGAAACCTCGTTCTTCGGCCCGGTGCGCAACCCCTGGGACACCACGCGCGTCCCCGGCGGTTCGTCGGGCGGCTCGGCGGCGGCGGTGGCAGCGCTGCTTGCCCCGGCGGCCACCGGCACCGACACCGGGGGCTCGATCCGCCAGCCAGCCGCGCTGTGCAACCTGACCGGCCTCAAGCCGACCTACGGCGTCGTCTCGCGCTACGGCATGATCGCCTTCGCCTCCTCCCTCGACCAGGCCGGTCCGATGGCCCGCTCGGCCGAGGACTGCGCGCTGCTGCTGAATGCCATGGCCGGCTTCGACGAACGCGACTCGACCAGTCTCGACCGCCCGCTCGAGGACTACACCCGCGATTTCGCCGCAGCGGCCGACGCCAGGCCGCTTGCCGGTCTGCGCATCGGCCTGCCGAAGGAGTTTTTCGGCGAGGCCGAGCGTGCCGGCTGCGATGCCGCCGTGATGCGTCTGGTCGATGAGGCCATCGCCGAATACCGCCGGCTCGGCGCCGAAACGGTCGAGATCAGCCTGCCGAACATGCAGCGCTCGGTGCCCGCCTACTACGTGATCGCCCCCGCCGAGGCCAGTTCCAACCTGTCGCGCTTCGACGGCGTGCGCTACGGCCATCGCGCCGCCGAATACGCGGACCTGAACGAGATGTACAGCCGCTCGCGCGCCGAGGGCTTCGGGGCGGAAGTCAAGCGTCGCATCCTGATCGGCACCTACGTCCTCTCGCACGGTTATTACGATGCCTACTACCTGCAGGCGCAGCGCATCCGCCGGCTGATCGCCGACGATTTCGTCGCGGCTTTCCGGCAGTGCGACGTGATCCTCGGGCCGACCAGCCCCGACACGGCCTTCCGCCTCGGCGAGAAGGCAGCCGATCCGGTGCAGATGTACTTGTCGGATATCTACACGATCGCGGTGAACCTCGCCGGCCTGCCCGGCATGTCACTGCCCTGCGGCTTCGTCGAGGCCGCCGACGGACGCCTGCCGGCCGGCCTGCAGTTGATCGGCAACTATTTCGACGAAGCACGCCTGCTCGCGGTGGCCCATCGCTACCAGCAGGTCACCGACTGGCACCGCCAGCACCCGGAACTGGACTGACGCGGTGAGGCGCGGCGCGCGGCGCAGGGTTCCGGTCACGCTGATGGCGCTACTGCTCGCCGCCTGCGCGACCCCGGAACCGCAGCCGCCGGCGCCCGTGCCGGAAGCCGCGCCACCCGCCCCGCGCGCGACCCCCCCGTCGGTGCTGCCCGAACGGCAGCCGCTCAAGCATCTCGCCGGCCGCAAGCTCAAGCCGATGCCGATGCTGCCGCTCAACGTGCGCACCCGGTGCGCCTTCCGCGACGAGACCGGCACCCGGGGCCGTCTCGATCTGTGGGTGAAGAATGCCGAGGTGCAGCGCTTCTCGGCGGAAGTGAACATGCCGAAGCACGGTACCTGCCGCTTCGACATGAAGGATTTCCGGCAGACCGACAAGCTGCCGGCAGTGCGCCTCGCCGATGCCGCCAGCGGCTGCTCGGTGCGCATGTGGGAACAGGAGCTCGATCGCAGCAAGGGCGTCACCGTGGCCTTCAGCGGCTGCCAGGCGCAATGCAGCGGCGAATCCTTCAGTTATCTCTGGCCCATCCTGGTCGACACCCGGAACGGGCGCTGTTCTTGACGAGCGAGTAAGACAACATGAACCAGTGGGAAATCGTCATCGGCATCGAGACGCACGTGCAACTCTCGACCCGGTCGAAAATCTTTTCCGGCGCATCGACTGCATTCGGCGCCGCGCCGAACGTGCAGGCCTGCGCCGTGGACATCGCCCTGCCCGGCGTGCTGCCGGTGCTCAACAAGGGGGCCGTCGACTGCGCGATCCGCTTCGGTCTCGCGGTCGGTGCGCGAATCGCGCCCAAATCGGTTTTCGCGCGCAAGAACTACTTCTATCCCGACCTTCCGAAGGGCTACCAGATCAGCCAGTACGAGCTGCCGGTCGTGCTCGGTGGCGGCATTCCCATCCAGATCGGCCAGGGCGAGAACGCCGTCGAGAAGATCGTCGAGCTGACGCGCGCCCACCTCGAGGAGGACGCCGGCAAATCGCTGCACGAGGATTTCCACGGCAAGTCGGGCATTGACCTCAACCGCGCCGGCACGCCGCTGCTCGAGATCGTCACCGAACCGGTGATGCGCTCGTCGGCGGAGGCCGTGGCCTACGCCCGCGCCCTGCACGCGCTGGTGCGCTGGATCGGAATCTGCGACGGCAACATGCAGGAGGGCTCCTTCCGCTGCGACGCCAACGTTTCGGTGCGCCGCCCCGGCCAGCCCTTCGGCACGCGCCGCGAAATCAAGAACCTCAACTCCTTCCGTTTCCTGCAGCAGGCCATCGACTACGAAGTGCAGTGGCAGATCGCCACCCTCGAGGACGGCGGCACGATCCAGCAGGCCACGGTGCTGTTCGACCCGGACAGCGGAGAAACCCGTGCCATGCGCTCGAAGGAGGATGCGCACGATTACCGCTACTTCCCCGACCCCGACCTGCTGCCGCTGGTGATCGACGATGCCTGGATCGCGCGCGCCCGCGCTGCCATGCCCGAGCTGCCGCTCGCCAAGCGCGACCGCTTCGTCGCCGAGCACGGCCTCTCGACCTACGATGCCAGCCAGCTCACCGCCTCGCTGGAAACCGCCGATTACTTCGAAGCCGCGCTGGCCGTCGCCGGCCCCGCCTTGGCCAAGCCGTGCGCCAACTGGGTCACGGTCGACCTCGCCGCACGCCTGAACCGGGAAGGACGTGAGATCGGAGCCTCGCCGGTTTCCGCCGCGCAACTCGGCGGCCTGGTGGCGCGCATCGCCGACGGCACGATCTCCAACAGCATCGCCAAGAAGGTCTTCGACGCCCTGTGGAATGGCGAGGGCGCCTCGGCCGACGAGATCATCGAAAAGCAGGGACTCCGGCAGATCACCGATACCGGCGCGATCGAGGCGCTGATCGACGAGGTGCTCGCCGCCAACGCGGCGATGGTCGCGGAATTCAAGGCAGGCAAGGAAAAGGCCTTCAACGCGCTGGTCGGGCAGGCAATGAAGGCCACCCGGGGCAAGGCCAATCCGCAACAGGTCAATGAACTGCTGCGCAGGAAGCTCGGCTGAGGCCGAGCGATCGCCGCCGGGCGCTCAGCGCGCGGTGGCGCGGCGGCGCATCAGCTCCTGGAAACGGCGCAGGTCGTCGTCGTACTTCGCGCGCAGGGCGCCAAGCTCCCGGGTCTTGGCCTCGATCAGCGACTGCTGCGCCTTGACCTCGTAATCGGCATCGCGCATACCCTTGTCGACCTCGGCCGGCAGGGTCCGGTTGCGGTAGAACTCGGCCTCGTTCTCGAACCCCTTGCGCCGCTTCCGCACCTCGACGATCCGCGCCTCGGCAGCGGCAATCGCCAGCTTCACTTCATGCTCTGCGCGCTCGCGCTGTAACTGGATGTCCTTCTCGCTGCCGTAGGTGTTGAGCAGGGCAGCATCCTTGCGCTGCTGCTCGCGGCGGGCGTCCTCCTCCTGCTTCCGCCGCTTTTCCTCAGCAGCCCGCTGGGCGCGCTGTTCGGGCGTCAGCGGCGCTTCGACGCGCTGCACGGTGTGCCCCGATTCGCCGATCACGCGGTAGGCCCGCCCGTAGCAGATCTGCGGCAGGATGTCGCCACACACCTGACGGCCGCTCTCATCGTTGCAGCAGAACAGATTACCCGCCAGCGCGGGCGCCGCACCGGCGAACAGGAGCGCTGCGAGCACGCCGCCGCGGAGGCTAACGGGGGCGGGCAACCCCGTACTCCTCGCGGTAGCGTGCCACCGCCGCCTCGTGCTGCCGGGCGTCGGGACGGTCGTGCAGGAAGGTCATCAGATCGTCAAGCGTGGCGACGGCAATCACCGGCATGCCGTAGTCGCGCTCGACCTCCTGCACGGCCGACAACGCGCCAGTCCCTCGCTCCATGCGGTCGAGGGCGATCACGACACCGGCCGGCGTCGCGCCGGCGGCACGGATCAGCTCGACCGACTCGCGCACCGAGGTACCGGCCGAAATCACGTCGTCGACGATCAGCACGCGTCCAGCCAACGGCGCCCCGACGAGGGTGCCACCCTCGCCGTGATCCTTGGCTTCCTTGCGGTTGTAGGCGAACGCCGTGTCGCGCCCGGCGCGGGCCAACGCCACGGCTGCCGTCGCCGCGAGCGGGATGCCCTTGTAGGCAGGTCCGAACAGCACATCGAAGGCAACGCCGCTGGCCTCGATGGCCCTGGCGTAGAATTGCGCCAGCCGGTCGAGTGCAGCACCGCTGTGAAACAGGCCGGCATTGAAGAAATAGGGCGACAGGCGCCCAGCCTTGGTCTTGAACTCGCCGAAACGCAGCACGTTCTGCGCGATGGCGAATTCGATGAATTCCTGACGAAAGTCCATATAAACACAGTCTTCGAGCCGTCTCCGGCGAGGTCTCCGTATGTTACGCATCATCACCCTAAACCTCAACGGCATCCGCTCCGCATGGAGCAAGGGTGTCCAGCCCTGGCTGGCGGCGCAGGATGCCGACATCGTCTGCCTGCAGGAACTGAAGGCACAACACGCCGACCTCACCGCCGAAATGCGCGCTCCGGCCGGCATGCACGCCCACTACCACTGCGCCGAAAAGAAGGGGTACAGCGGCGTCGGCCTGTGGAGCCGCCGTGAGCCGGACGCCCTGATCGAGGGATTGCCCGCCCCCGAGGCCGAGGAATTCAATGCCGAGGGGCGCTACCTGCGCGCCGATTTCGGCAGGCTCTCGGTGATCTCGCTCTACCTGCCCTCGGGTTCGAGCTCGCCGGAACGGCAGGCCGCGAAATTCCGCTTCATGGCGGTCTTCCGTCCGCATCTTGCCGAGCTCGCGGCGAGCGGTCGCGACGTCGTCGTCTGCGGCGACTGGAACATCGCCCACCGGGAAATCGATCTGAAGAACTGGAAGGGCAACCGGCAGAATTCGGGCTTCCTGCCCGAGGAGCGGGCCTGGGTGAGCGACATGCTCGCCCAGGGCTGGCATGACGTCTACCGCGAACTGCATCCGGATGCCGGCGAGGAAGGCTACACCTGGTGGTCGAACCGGGGACAGGCCTGGGCAAAGAACGTCGGCTGGCGCATCGACTACCAGCTCGCCACCGCCGCTCTCGCGGCCAGCGCGACGGGAGCCACGGTCTACAAGGCCCAGCGTTTCTCCGACCACGCACCGCTGACCGTCGATTACGATCGCTCCGGCACCGCAGCATAACGCTGCAGGCTCGCAACGGCCTGCGAAACAGCCTCGCCACGTTGCCTCGACGGCGCAAATTGGATACCCTGAGGGCAGGAAGTCGGCCCATCCGGCACTGCGCGATCCCGTGCACCCAGACCGTTTGGCCGCATTACCTCTTTCGTTGCCCTTGTCCGTTCACTCGAGTTTCCTTCCTACCCCCATCACGCGAGGTCCGTCATGTCCGAAGCTACCGAACTGTCCACCGTCAACAAGCAGAAGATCGTCGCCGACATGAAGGTCGTCGTCGCCGATGCCGAGGAGATTTTGCGCGCCACCGCCGGTGCCGCGGGCGAGAAGGTTGGCGAGCTGCGCGAGCGCATTCAGGAACGCCTGCGCGACGCCAAGATCCGTCTGGCAGACGCGGAAGCGGCGCTGCTCGACAAGACCAAGGCGGCCGCACGCGCCACCGATGATTTCGTGCACGACAATCCCTGGAAGGCCGTCGGCATCGCAGCCGGCATCGGTCTGCTGCTTGGTGTGATCATCGGCCGCCGCTGATCCCGTCAGCCCCGGCCGCACACCCCACCGCATGAGCGATTCTCCCAGCCCGGGCCTGCTCGCCGCCGTGCGTTCGCTCGCCACCACCGTGGTGGCGACCGGGCGCACGCGGCTCGAACTGCTGGCCAACGAGTTCGAGGAGCAGAAGCTGCGGGCACTGCGC
>JAPKHL010000107.1 GCA_026646875.1 Rhodocyclaceae bacterium
GAAACCAGCTGCTCGGTGCCCGCATGCGCAAGCTGCAGCACCGTCTCGCTCAGGTCGAGCACCCGGCGGGCGCCATCCGGATTCGGGACGGTCCCGACCAGGACGTCCTTGTAGGCGATCCATTCCTTTTCGAGCTGCTGGTAGGTGCTGCGGATTTCGGTGCTCGGGGCGTAGTTCTTGAGCTCGACGAGCTGGCGGTCGAACACCGCGATCGAGTTGTCGAGGACCCGCTTGGAGCGCTCGACGTCGACGCCGAGGCCGATCTGCAGGTACGCCTTGGCCATGCGCTGCGACAGCATGCGCTGGCGTCCGGCCTTGTTGATCGCCGAATTCATGTCGGAAATCTGGGCCTCGGCCAGGGGGCCGACCAGCAACAGGGCCGCAGCCAGGGCGACGCGGACAACACGGGAAAAACGGGAAAGGCAGGACATTGCGTACAGCGCTCCATAACGGGCCGATCTTGCGCCGGCTGGTTATCTACAAGGCGTAACCGGCGAACTGTATTCCATATCCACCGGAACAATCATGATCTGGATCAAGTCATCGTCATGCTCAGGCGGTACCCCCGACGGTAAGGCCGTCGATGCGCAGCGTCGGCTGACCGACACCGACGGGAACGCTCTGTCCGTCCTTGCCGCAGGTGCCGACGCCGGGGTCCAGCCGCAGGTCGTCGCCGATCATCGAGACGCGGGTCATCGCCTCCGGGCCGTTGCCGATCAGCGTAGCGCCCTTGACCGGGTAGGTCACCTTGCCATCCTCGATCATGTAGGCCTCGGACATCGAGAAGACGAACTTGCCGTTGGTGATGTCGACCTGGCCGCCACCGAAGTTGACCGCGTAGATCCCCTTCCGGACCGAGCGGATGATCTCCTCCGGCGATTTGTCGCCGGCCAGCATCGTGGTGTTGGTCATGCGCGGCAGCGGCAGGTGGGCGAACGATTCGCGACGACCGTTGCCGGTCGGCGCGACGCCCATCAGGCGGGCATTCAGCGCATCCTGCATGTAGCCGCGCAGGATGCCGTCCTCGATCAGCACGGTGCGCTGCGTCGGATTGCCCTCGTCGTCGATGTTCAATGAACCGCGACGGCCTTCCAGCGTGCCGTCATCGACCACGGTGACCCCCGGCGCCGCGACGCGCTGCCCGATCCGTCCGGCGAAGGTCGAACTGCCCTTGCGGTTGAAATCGCCCTCCAGCCCGTGCCCGACCGCCTCGTGCAGCAGGATGCCCGGCCACCCCGAACCGAGCACGACGGTCATCGTACCGGCGGGCGCCGGTCGTGCGTCGAGGTTGATCAGTGCCTGATGCACGGCGTCGTGCGCGTAGCCGCGCAGCACCGCGTCGCTGAAGTAGCCGTAGTCGGTACGGCCGCCACCGCCAGCGGAGCCCTGCTCGCGGCGGCCGCCGGATTCGACGATCACGGTGATCGACACGCGCACCAGCGGCCGCACGTCGGCGGCCAGCCGGCCGTCGCTGCCGGCGACGAGGATCACCTCGTACTCGCCGGCAATATGCGCCATCACCTGCGCGACACGCGGGTCCTCGGCGCGCGCATAGCCCTCCAGGCGCTCGAGGAGCGCCACCTTGGCCGCCGCGTCGAGCGAGGCGATCGGATCGTGCGGCAGGTACAGCGCATGGCCGCCACGCCGCTTCGCTACCGGCACCCGGCGCTTCTGACCGGCCGCGGCGATCGCCCGCACCGCCTGCGCGGCGTCGCCAAGCGCTCCGGGACTGATGTCATCCGAGTAGGCGAAGGCGGTTTTCTCGCCTGCCAGGGCACGCACGCCGACGCCCTCGTCGATGCTGAAGCTGCCCGACTTGACGATGCCCTCCTCGAGACTCCAGGCCTCCGAGCGGCTGTACTGGAAATAGAGGTCGGCGTAATCGACCTCGTGCGTCATGATCGAGGCGAGCACGCCGGACAGGGCCCGGGCGTCGAGTCCATAGGGCGTCAGCAGGGTCTTTTCGGCCTGCTGCAGGAGGGCGGAGGATTTCGTTGCGGCGTTGGCGGTCATGGGAATTCCGTTGTTGCAGGGTTATGCGGTTGCGGGGCGATCGCTCACATCACGCGGTGGCGAAGCGCCGGCAGGCTGGCGCGGACATCGGCGATCAGCGCGTGGTCGAGGTCGCCGATGACGATTCCCGGCCCCTTCAGCTTGCGGTCGACGATGGTCCCCCAAGGATCGATCAGCATGCTGTTGCCGTGCGTTTCACGACCGTTCTCGTGCCGCCCGCCCTGACCGACGGCCAGCACGTAGCACTGGTTCTCGATGGCGCGCGCGCGCAGCAGGATCTCCCAGTGCGCCCGTCCGGTGGTTTCGGTGAAGGCGGCGGGAACGACCAGCAAGTCTGTGACACCGAGGGCGCGATAAAGCTCCGGGAAGCGCAGGTCGTAGCAGATCGATAGCCCGATGCGTCCGAACGGGCTGTCGAAGGCGACGGGCTGACTGCCGGCCTCGATCGTGGCGCTTTCGTTGTAGCGCTCGGCCCCCTTCTGGAAGCCGAACAGGTGGATCTTGTCGTAGCGCGCGACGCGCTCGCCGAGCGGGTTGTAGACCAGGGTCGAATTGAGCACCTTGGCCGGGTCGCGCGCGCAGAGCGGCATCGAGCCGCCGATCAGCCAGACGCGATGACGGCGGGCGGCGGCGGCCAGGAAGGCCTGAATCGGCCCGCCCTCGCCGCCCGGCGCGTCGCTCTCGCGTACCCGGACCTTGTCGCCATCGCTCATGCCCATGATCGGAAAATACTCGGGCAGCGCGACGATCTCGGCGCCCTGCGCCACGGCATCGGCGATCAGCCGGTCGGCCATGCCCAGGTTGTCCTCGACGCGCGGCGTCGACACCATCTGCACGGCCGCCACGCGGGCATTGCGCGGCGGATCGCGGGAATCATTGCGGAGTGACATCGTTCTCGCCTCCGGACGGGATATTGGCGGGTGCGGCATCCGGCAGGCGGGGATTCGCTTGCGGTGTGCCACGGCTCAGTTTCTCGACCCGCGGATCGTCCCAGGTCCCGGTCACGAGGTAGTCGAAACCGAACATCTGGTTGAGCGGGTTCTGCAGTATCTTGTGCGCCAGCAGCGCGGCAACGCCGACCATTGGATTGGCCAGGGCGACACCGAGTGCTGCCGTGCCGCCAACCTCGGGCTGCACGTTGACCGTCAGGTTCTGGGTCTCGCGGCGCAGGTCGGTTTCGCCGCGCATCACCACGCGCGCCGCCGGACCGTCGATCAGCAGGCGGTCGGTACGCATCACTCCGTTCTGCAGCGAAAGCGTGCCGGCGATGCTGTCGAAGGCGAAACCTTCGCTGAAAACGTCGCGGAAGTCGAGCGTGATGCGGCGCGGCAGCGATTGCAGGCTGATCAGTCCAAGCAGCTTGCCGGCGCCGGGGTCGAGCTTGACGAACTGCCCCTTGCCGACGTTCAACGTCACCTCACCGGACAGCGTCGCGTAGTCGAGGTCGACCGGTGAGGCATTCCAGCCGACACGCCCCTCGGCGTGCGCGCTCGCGCCGCGCACCGCGCCCGGATGGCCGAAGCGCTCGAGCAGTTTGCCGACATCGCTGCTGTCGATGCGGAAATCAAGCTGGGTCCGCTTGCCGCCGGCCACCCGCCACTCGCCACTGCCGCTCAGCGTGCCGTGTGGATTGGCCAGAGCGAAGCGTTCGAGACGCCAGATCCGCGCCTCGTTGCGCGCCTGCAGTTCAAGCCGGCCCAGTCGACGCTCGCCGAGCGCGAAATCCTCCGCGACGATGTCGAGCGCCGGCAGTTCCTCGGTTTCGTCTCCCCCCGCCTCACCGCCGGCCGACTCGTCGGCATCGATCCGCAGGTGCTGCAGGCGGGCCGCAAGCTTGCCCTTGCCGGCCGCGTCCCAGCGCAGCGTTCCCGCCGCCTCGCGGGCCGTCAACTGGGCCTGCCAGGTGCCGCTGCGTTCACGCGCGGAGAGGTCGACGTCGTGCAGCTGCCGTCCGAAGGCGCGCAGCGCATCGGTCCGGATCCGCACGCTCTCGAGTGCCGGAGCCGGGGCCGCCGTTGCCGTGTCGCCGTTGGCCGGCGGCCGCAACGCGCGACGCCAGAAATCGAGATCGATCGCCGGCGCGGCGACGGCCACGGCAACTCCCTGCTCGGGCAACTGCAGCGGCAGGCCGACTGCCAGGCTGCCGCGCTCGACGGCGAAGCCCTGCGGCCCCTGGCGTCGGATCAGCCGTCCCTGCAGCACCTCGGCCAGCGTGAAGCGCAGCTCGTCGCGCGCCACGGTGCCGGGCAGCAAGACGCGTTCGAGGCGCAGCGGCAGCGCGGTGAGCGCGCTCTTGTTGAAGGGCGCGGGCAGGCTCGAGGAGAGGCCGACCAGCGACGATTCGATGCTCAGATCGGCACTGCGCCGCACCACGCGCACTTCGCCGCGATAGCCGACGCTGCCTGAGAAATGATCGAGCAGCGGCAGGTCGAACTGGCGGCGCAGGGCATCGACGCCAAGCGAGCCGTTGGCCGTGATCAGCACCTTGCCGCCAGGCTGCGACACGCCCTTGATGCGCAGCGGCCCACCGAACAGGGTGGCCGCGATTTCCGGGATGCGCAGCTCGCTGGCAGTGAATTCGAGCGTGCCATTGACCTGGCGGAAGGGCGGCAGATCGGGTTCGATCAGGATGTCGTTGCTGAGAAAGCGATAGGTTCCCTGCACCGTCGACTGATCGATTTTCGCCAGCTCGAGCGGGATCGACAATGCCAGGTCGAGGCGCCCGTTGCCGGCAGCCTGCATGCCTTCGGTGAAGCGATCGATGCGCTCGGCCACCGGGCTCTGCTCGACGAAGCGCAGGAACCCCTCGGTCGCCCCTTCGGCGCGGCCGCGCACCGCAAGCACGGGGATCTCGGCATCGAAGTCGGGAATCTCGGCCCGCGTCTGGGAAAGCTGCACGCCGAGAATGCTGCCACGCTGCGCCTCGACCAGCATTCCCGGGCCCTCGAAGCGCAGGTCGCCGTCGATGCCGGTGATCCTCGGCCAACCCGGCGCATAGTCGAGCGTCACACCGCGCGCGCGCGCGGTGACGAGAAACTGTCCGTGCTGCCCACCGACGAACGGGAAATGCGCCAGATCGCCCTTCAGCACCAGCTTCGCATCGCTCGCCGTACCGGCGGTCAGCGCGTCGCGCAGCCAGTAGCGGGCATTCCGGTTGACCGCGTGCGGCATGTAGCGCCAGACCGCCGTGCCGTTGGCCCGTTTCAGGGTGGCGACCAGATCGATGCTGCCCGGTCCCTCGCCGCTCAGGCGATAGCTGCCGTGCGCCTCGCCGGCGGCGTCGGGGCCGGCGAAGTCGAGCCGGGCCAGTTCGACGTCGAGCACGCCGGCCGTCAGTTTCCAGCGTGCCAGCGCATCCAGGGTGTCGAGCACGATCGGCCCCGGCTCGGGAAAGACACCGGGCAGGTCGAGCGTCGCCTTGTCCGAGCGCAGGGTGGCGCTGCCCCCCGTCTCGCTCGCCTCGAGCGTGCCCGAGAACCCCGAGAAACCGGGGAAGCGCCCCTGCGCGTGCAGAGCGAGGTCGTCGAAGCGGGCCTTCAGGGCGTAGGACTGCAGTGCCTCGGCATCGCCGAGCCAGCTGGCCCGCAGCGCCGACACTTCGCCGCGCGGGGCAAACTCGGCCAGCAGGCGCCGGGTGTTGGCATCGAACGGCAGATGGGCAGCCAGCGCCGACAGTGCGCCAAGATCCAGCCGGCTGGCACTGGCGCTGCCGCGCACGCGGCCGCTGCCCGCCGCCGCTCCGGCGGTCGTCGGCTCCGGTTGCCAGTCCACCTCGAAATCCGTCGGGTCGACGCGGATCGCCGCAGCGGCCTCGCCGGACGGGCCCGCATCGTCCATCGGTGCGGACAGCGGACGGGTCGCCAGCTCGACGCGCTGACCGCTGACCTGCCAGCCCTGACCGCTCAGGCGGGCAGCCAGGCGGCCGCGCATGTAATCGAGTTCGAGCGCCGGCAGGCGGGGCGACAGACGCAAGCGGACGTCCTCCAGGGCGAGATCGGCGGTCATCCCGCGCAGGCCGCCTTCGGCGAACTCGAGCCAGCCGCGCAACGCACCGCGCCCGTGCGGCAGGGCCAGCGGATAATCGACCCACTGCCGCCAGACCGCCAGGTCGGCATAGTCGATCGCTGCGTAGAGCCGCCCCTTCCAGGATTCCAGCGTTTCCAGATCGCGGCCGCGGAAATCGCCACGGATGTCGAGCCGCGCCGCCAGCGCCGGCGGTGGCAGGGCGGAGAGGCCGAAGCGGTGATTGCGCCCGTCGTTGTCGAGGGCGAAACCGACGTCTTCGAGCACCAGCGGCGGCGCACCGCGCCGATCGTCTTCCCAGACCAGGGTGGCGCTGCGGATGCGGATGCGTTGCTGCGCCAGCACCCAGTCCGACACGCCGCTGTCGCTGCCCGCGGTGTCGAGCGGAATTCCGGCGATGAAGAAGTCCCCTCGCGCATCGCGACGCAGGTGCAGCGTCGGCTCCTCGATGGCCAGCAGGCGCAAACGCAGCTGCAGCGCCGGCAGCGACCACCAGGAGAGAACCGTCTGCACGCGGGAAAAGGCCAGGGCCGGCCGCCCGTCGGCATCCGCGACGCGTACGTCGAGCAGGGCCAGATCCGGGTGCAGTCCGTCCCAGCTCGCCTCGATGCGGCCGATGGTGACCGCCTGGCCGAGACCGCGGCTGGCCAGTCGTTCGATGTCGGGGCGGTAGCGCTCGATGTCGGGCAGCACGGCATAGCGCAGGGCCAGCACCAGCGCGACGAAGGCGAAGTACAACAGGACCGCGCCCCATAGCGCCACACGCCAGACCCGGCGGGCCAGCGGATGCGCCACGACGGGCAGCAGGCGGTGCAGCCGGTGGTAGAGCGCCGGGCGGAGTTCGGAGGAAGGCATCAGGAACGAACGCGCCGGACGGGTTTTTGCCAAGAATTGCGGAGCGTCACTAGAATGGCAGTGTGCGTGCGGCGAATGGTAAAGCCCCGATTGTAACGGCTTTGGTCGCCGCAACGATTTCAGGCCGCCCACCGGGCGCCACGAGACTCCGACGATGACCACCGCCCCCGCAGAACTTCCCCCCGCCCTCGTCCGCTGGCGGGACGCCCTGACGCACAGCCACTGGCTCCGCCAGCTGCTCGCCTGCCGCACCGAGATCGTCGACTGGCTCGAGGCGCACGCCAGCGCGCCGATCGACGCCGCGCTGATGCGCGATTTCCTGGCCAGCGAGGCGCCGGTCGACGAGGCGGCGCTGAAATGCACCCTCCGCCGCCTGCGTCAGCGCGTGATGGCCGCCCTGGTGGTGCGCGATCTGGGCAGCCAGGCGCCGCTCGCCGAAGTCGTCGAGACGATGACCGCGCTTGCCGACGTGACCACCAACCACGCCCTCGCCTTCCTGCACCGGCAGCTCGCCGCGCAGTTCGGAGAGCCGCTCGACAGCGCCGGCCGGCCACAGCGCCTGCTGGTGATCGGCATGGGCAAGCTCGGTGGGCGCGAGCTCAACGTATCGTCCGACGTCGACTACATCTTCGTCTACCCGGAGGAAGGCGAGACGGCCGGGGCGGACGGCGGCCGCCGCATCGACAACTACGACTTCTTCAACCGCCTCGGCAAGCGCCTGATCGCGGCGCTCGGCGAGGTCACCGGCGACGGCCAGGTGTTCCGCGTGGACATGCGCCTGCGCCCGAATGGCGATTCAGGCCCGCTGGCCTGCTCGCTCGACTCGCTGGAAAACTACTTCATCACCCAGGGGCGCGAGTGGGAGCGCTACGCCTGGATCAAGGGCCGCACGATGAACGCGGACGACAACCTGCAGCCGCAGTGGGTCACCGCCATGCAGGCCATCGCCCGCCCCTTCGTCTTCCGCAAGTATCTGGACTTCGGGGCGATCAACGCGATGCGCGACCTGCACGCGCAGATCCGCCGGGAAGTGGCGCGCAAGGACATGGCCGACCACATCAAGCTGGGGCCGGGCGGTATCCGCGAGATCGAGTTCATCGCGCAGGTCTTCCAGCTGATCCGGGGCGGTCGCGACAGCGCGCTGCAGATCCGTCCGACGCTGTCGGTGCTCGCGCTGCTTGTCGAACGTCGCCTGCTGCCGGCCGAGAGCGAGCGCGAGCTGCGCGAGGCCTACATTTTCCTGCGCCGTCTCGAGCATCGCCTGCAGTACGTCAACGATGCGCAGACCCACATGCTGCCGACGGGCGATGCCGAGCGCGCGCAGATCGCTGCGAGCATGGGCTTCGTCGACTGGCCGGAACTGCTCGTCGAACTCGACGGCCATCGCCGGCGGGTGGCGCATCATTTCGAACAGGTTTTTTCCGAACCGGAGG
>JAPKHL010000108.1 GCA_026646875.1 Rhodocyclaceae bacterium
TGAGGGTCTCCCGGTACAGAAATATTTTGGGTCTGTTGGTCATTCTGCTACCGATCTTTGGCCAGACTGTCCTTAACACAACATTGAATGATCTGAAGAATGGCCTTCCAGGCCAGGAAGACTGGCGGTCGAAGTGGGATTCGTGGCAGTCCGAGTGGTTTTCTGTGACGATCCCCTCTCCGCTGGACCGGTCGCCTGCTTACTACATCACATTGCAAACCCAAGCTTTCGCAAGTTTTTTACCGCTGTTTCCGAAGGAGACAAGGTTCCTGAATCTGATCGGATTTCCCTCTTTGCCTCCTGACTCACCCGTGCTGCCTGTCGTTATTACGCAGGCTCGCGAACGGGGGCTGCTGCTGCGGTCTCTCTTTGAGACATATGTTCCAGCATCCGTGAACAATGTAATGCCAGAGCATCTTGATTCTCAGAATACGTTGCTTTCGGAGTATGGCTACCGTGTCAGGGGCGATGACTGCCACTTTATCGAGTTTGGCAAGAAAAATGCCCCGATCTTGGCCACCCGGCTCGTCCTGATCAGTTGTGCGATCGAGGCCGCCGATCCTCTTTCCGTAGCTGAAATCTCGAAAAGACGCTTGATCGATGAACGGATTGATCGGTGGATGCGGCAGTGCCCCGACGTGTTTTCACCACCGATTGGTTGGAGTGTCCAGCGATCCGATACTCGAATGCGAAGCTTTGCCAATACGGACATCCACATCGCCGCGACGCAAAGTGGCGAGCTTGCCCTGATCTACTGGTATGCAGACCAATCAAACATGATTCTTGAGAACGCCGATGGTACCCCGGCAATTTCAGGATGCCCGCCCAGACCCACGCGATAATGGTACTGGCAGACGGTTTGGGCTGAGTCCGGGGATGGGAGTATATTTTCCGCTGAGGCCGGGTTTGTTGCTGTGACCTTCCCTGTCATGGTGGTGAGTCGCGCCATCATCCACGAATTGCGTTTATAATTCGTAATTATGAATTAGGGCTTGGGGTTTCCGTTGCCCGCTCTTTCTACGGTGGCAGCATTCCTAACCGGAGGCATGGATATGGGTCCGTTCAAGGCTTACCTGATCGAAGAGAAGGACGGCAGGACGCACAGCGGTTTCACGACGCTCGACGAGACGCGCCTCGATCCGGGGGCGGTGACCATCCGTGTCGCCTATTCAAGTGTCAATTACAAGGACGCGCTGGCGGCCACCGGGGCCGGCCGGATCATCCGCCGCCATCCCTGCATCGGCGGCATCGATCTTTCGGGCGTTGTCGCCCACAGTGACGATCCCCGCTTCGTGGTCGGCGACGCGGTGATCGCCACCAGCTTCGATATCGGCGTCGCGCATCACGGCGGCTATGCCGAATATGCGCGGGTGCCCGCCGAGTGGGTGGTTCCCCTGCCGGCGGGGATGTCGCTGCACGAGGCGATGGCGATCGGCACTGCCGGCTTCACGGCGGCGCTCGGCATCGTCCGGATGGAGGAAAACGGACTGTCGCCGGCGCACGGGCCGGTGATCGTCAGTGGCGCCACCGGCGGTGTCGGCAGCCTGGCCATCGACATGCTCGCTGCGCGCGGCTACGAGGTTACGGCGTTGACCGGCAAGGCGGACGAACGTGGCTACCTCGAGGCGCTCGGCGCTCGCACGGTGATGTTGCGCAGCGCGCTCGACCTGACGCGCATCCGCCCCCTCGACAAGGCGCTCTGGGCCGGCGCGGTGGACAACCTGGGCGGCGACGTGCTGGCCTGGATGGCCAGCACCATGCGTCAGGGCGGAACGATCGCCAGCATCGGACTGGCGGCCAGCACCGCGCTCAATACCACGGTGATGCCCTTCATCCTGCGTGGCGTCAGCCTGCTTGGCATCGATTCCGGCTACATCGGCGAACCCTATCGCAGCAGCGTCTGGAAGCGTCTGGCGGGTGACCTGCGGCCGCGCCATCTGGATGCGGTGACGCGAACGATCCCCTTCGAGGCCCTGCCGGGGCTCTTCGACGATTTTCTCCAGGGTCGCGCGCACGGACGCGTCGTGGTCGAGATCGCGGGCGCCTGAGCGACGGCCGGCAGCGGGAACGGAAAGCGGAGAGCACGCATGGACGAGCCGAAGCTGTTGCCCCGCGTCCTGATCGTCGACGATTCGCGCATGGTGCGCGCGACGATCATCAAGCGCGTTCGCGAACACTATGATTTCCGCGAGGAGGCGGACGGCGAGGCCGGCTGGCAGGCGCTGGTCCTCGATCCCTCGATCCAGCTGGTGATCACCGACCTGTCGATGCCGGTCCTTGACGGCTTCGGGCTGCTTGAGCGGATTCGTGGCTCGCGGCTCGCGCGTATCCGCGACATGCCGGTGCTGATGATCTCCGGCGACGACGAGGAGGCGCGCGAACGTGCCAAGGGGCTGGGTGTCTCCGATTTCATTTCCAAGGGTATCGGTGCCGCCGAGTTGCTGGCGCGGGTCGATTCGCTGATGCGGCTGGCGCAGGCGCAGACCCGGCTCAAGGAAAACCGCGAGGAGCAGGTCCAGGATCAGGACACCGGTCTGTTCACCCGCAAGTACATCGAGCTGCAGGCCGCGCAGGCGATGTCGCACGCGATGCGGCACGATAGCCAGGTGAGCGTCATGGTGCTCGGCTTCGACCGCTATGTCGAACTGCGCGAGGCTCATGGCGAGGAGATGGTCCGGCAGCTGCAGCAGCGCTTCACCAAGATGCTCTCCGGGAAGATGCGCAAGGAGGACAGCCTGGGGCATTTCGTCGGCAGCCAGCTGGCGATCGTTTCTCCGGGCACGCCGCATCATGCCTGCGAGGCCTTCGCCGGCCGCCTGCGCGAGGCGATCGAGAGCGCCAACATCTCGTCGCACGGCAAGCGGTTGACCCTGTCGATCAGTGTCGGCGTCGCCAACACCCCGGCCGATACCGTGATGTCGGCCGGTTCGCTGCTCGAGCTGGCCGGCGCCCGCCTGAAGGATGCGCAGCAGGCCGGCGGCAACCGCGTGATCGGCTGCGTCGGCAAGGCCGTAGCGACACCGGTGCCCACGCTTGCGCGGGCACTCGAGCTGGTGCGCAACGGACAGGAAAGTCTGCTGCGGCCGCATCTGGTGACGCTTGCCCGGCAGATGCTGCCCCTGCTGCACCTGCTCGAGCGGGAACTCCGCCTGGGGCTTCCGCTGGCGGATATCGAACAACGTTTGCTTGACCGGGCGCGCGAGGAAGAAGACGCCGGGCAGGGTTGAGTTAGAGGTAGTGCAGGCAATTTCACGCAAAGCAAGAGGAAGCGACATGACGTCCATCAAGGAGTTTCACCAGCAGTCCATCGACAACCCGGATGCCTTCTGGGGGGAGCAGGCCAGGCTGATCGACTGGCACCAGCCCTACACGCAAACGCTCGATTTCTCGCGTCCGCCGTTCGCCAAGTGGTTCGTCGGCGGGCTGACCAACCTGTGCTACAACGCCGTCGACCGTCACGCCGCCAAGCGCCCGAACGACCGTGCGCTGGTCTACATCTCGACCGAGACCGACGAGGAGAAGGTCTACACCTTCGCCGAACTGAAGCAGGAAGTGATGCGCATGGCCGCCATCATGCAGGAGCTCGGCGTCGGCAAGGGCGACCGCGTCCTGATCTACATGCCGATGATCGCCGAAGCCTGCTTCGCCATGCTGGCCTGCGCCCGCATCGGTGCCATCCACTCGGTGGTGTTCGGCGGTTTCGCCTCCGGTTCGCTGGCCACCCGCATCGACGACGCCTCGCCGAAGCTGATCGTCTCCAGCGATGCCGGCATGCGTGGCGGCAAGGCCGTGCCCTACAAGCACCTGCTCGACGAAGCCATCGCTCTGGCGACCAACAAGCCGAGCCGCGTACTGATGATCGATCGCGGTCTTGACAAGGGCTTCAGCCGCGTCGAGGGGCGCGACGTCGACTACGCCACCCTGCGCGCCAAGCACATCGATGCCGACGTGCCGGTCACCTGGATGGAGTCGAACGAACCCTCGTACATCCTCTATACCTCCGGCACCACCGGCAAGCCGAAGGGCGTGCAGCGCGATACCGGCGGCTATGCCGTCGCGCTGGCCGCCTCGATGAAGCACATCTTCTGCGGCGGTGAGGGCGAGACCATGTTCTCCACCTCCGACATCGGTTGGGTGGTCGGCCACTCCTACATCATCTACGGCCCCCTGATCGCCGGGATGACCACGATCATGTACGAAGGCACGCCGCTGCGTCCGGATGCCGGCATCTGGTGGCAGATCGTCGAGAAGTACAAGGTCAACGTCATGTTCTCCGCGCCGACCGCCGCACGCGTGCTGAAGAAGCAGGATCCGGCGTACATGCACAAGTACGACCTGTCCACCCTCAAGCACCTCTTCCTTGCCGGCGAGCCGCTCGACCAGCCGACGCACGAATGGATCATGGGCGAGCTCAAGCTGCCGGTGATCGACAACTACTGGCAGACCGAAACCGGCTGGCCGATGCTTTCCGCCATGCCCGGCGTCGAGAAGACCGAGATCCGCTTCGGCACGCCGAGCTTCCCGGTCTATGGCTACAACCTCAAGATCTTCCGCGAGGACGGCAGCGAATGCGACGCCAACGAAAAGGGCATCGTCGGCATCGTCCCGCCGCTGCCGCCCGGCTGCCTGTCCACCGTCTGGGGAGACGACGCCCGTTTCGTCTCGACCTATTTCTCGCTGTTCAAGGAGCCGCAGGTCTATTCCTCGTTCGACTGGGGCATCCGTGACGAGCGCGGCTACCACTTCATCCTCGGTCGCACCGACGACGTGATCAACGTTGCCGGCCACCGTCTCGGCACCCGCGAGATCGAGGAAGCGGTGCAGGGCCACCCGGGTGTCGCCGAGGTTGCCGTGGTCGGCGTTGCCGACCAGCTCAAGGGACAGATGCCGATGGCCTTCGCCGTGGTCAAGGACCCGGCGCGGATCGCCACGCCCGAACAGCGCACCGCCTTCGAGAAGGAAATCATGAAGCAGGTCGACGACACCCTCGGCGCCATCGCCCGTCCGAGCCGCGTGCACTTCCTCACCGTGCTGCCCAAGACGCGCTCCGGCAAGCTGCTGCGCCGCTCGATCCAGGCGCTCGCCGAAGGCCGCGATCCGGGCGACCTGACGACCATCGAAGATCCCGCCGCACTCGAACAGCTCAAGCAGGCCCTCGGAATCGCCTGATCCAGATCAAGCAACAACGAAACCCGTACCGCTATCATTCGCCTGCCGCCCGCCCGGGCCGCAGGCGAATTTTTTTGTCCGGCGGCGGTCCGAGTCCTTGCTCCCCTCACAGAACCCACAGGAACCCCCGATGAAGCACACCAGGATTGCCGTCCGCCTGCTGTTCGCCCTGCTCGCCGGACTTGGCGCCGCCGCCCTTCCGGCCGGCGCGGGCGAGACTGCGAATGTCCCGGAAAAGGCGCTCGGCGCCAACGATCATCCGATCCACGATGCAGCCCGCATCGGCACCGCGCAGGAGGTCGAGCGCATTCTCAAGGCCAGTCCGCAGGCCCGCGACCTGCGCACCCTGGCGCAGGGCTCGCAACCGATCCATCTGGCGGCGACCAATCCCGACCCCGGCCCCCTCAAGGCGTTGCTTGCCGCCGGAGCCGACCCCAACGCCCGCGACAGCGATGCCTCCACCCCGCTGCACATGGCGGTCTACACCCAGAACACCAAGGCCACCCAGATCCTGCTCGACGCCGGCAGCGACCCCAAGGCCAAGAACAACCTCGGCCGCGACGTGCTGTCGCTGGCGCGCAAGCAGATGGCCAACGAGGCTGCCGGCATCATCTCGCTGTGGATCCTCAAGGGGTGCCAGCCGAAGAAGCCCTGCTGAGTACCCGCCTGCGTTGACAAACGTTCGTTTGAATCGCATCCTCCGGGCTCGCGCAACCCGGAGGAAGCATGAAGGCAAGCACCCTGCGGCGGCTGATCAACCTGTGGCCGCCGTTCCTGTTCACCGGCATCCGCTGCCGGCGGCTGAGCGAGGACTACCGCGAGGCCGCGGTCGAACTGCGGCTGCGCTGGTATAACCGCAACTACGTCGGTACCCACTTCGGCGGCAGCCTGTTCGCCATGACGGACCCGTGGTACATGCTGCTCCTGCTCCGGCGGCTCGGTCCTGACTACCGGGTGTGGGACCGGCAGGCCGCCATCGAATTCGTTTCCCCGGGACGCGGCACGGTGCGCGCGCAGTTCCGCCTCGACGACGCGACCCTGGCCGAAGTGATCGAAAAGACCGCCGGCGGCGATAAATACCTGCCCGAATTCACCATCAACGTCGTCGACGAGGCCGGCGACCTGGTCGCCCGCATCCGCAAGACCGTCTACGTGCGCAGGAAGCCGGCCTCGCAGGCCGCCCGGTAGGCACGGTGCGCCGCCAGGCTGGCGGCCCGGTCGATCGTTACCTCGAGCAGCCGCGGTCCGCCACCGGCAATCGCCTCGCACAGCCCGCGGCGGAAGCCGGCGAGTGTGGCCGTGCGGACATGGCGGATGCCGAAGGCCGCCGCTGCCGCCGCGAAATCGAGCCGCTGCGGCGTCAGCCAGGCCGTCTCGAATTCCGACAGACCGGCCTGCGGCAGGTGGTCGAAGATGCCGCCACCGCCGTTGTTGAGCACCACGAAAACGATATCGTGTCCCGTCGCCGCTGCCAGCGCGGTGAGATCGTGCTGTGCCGTGAGATCGCCGACCAGCGCCACCGTTGGCCCGCCGCAGGCGATCCCGAGGGCGGTCGACAGGTTGCCGTCGATGCCGCTCGCGCCCCGGTTGCCGAAGATCCGCAGTGCCTCCCGCCGTCGCCCCGAGAAGGCATCGAGGGCGCGGATCGCCAGTGAATTGCCGCAGAACAGGCGGTGGCCGGCGGGCAGGGCCGCCAGCAGTGTCGCCACCAGCGCTCCCTCGAAATTCTCGTGCGTGGCGAAGGGCGCGGCCAGCGCTTCGGCGCGTGCTTCCGCAGCGGCGAAGGCCGCACCCCAGGTGGTGGGCGCCGGCATCGGCGCCGCCGCACGCAACGCCATGCACGTTGCCAGCGGATCGGCCTCGATGCGCAGGGTCGCGGCATGCAGCGGGTCCGGCCAGCGCGCATCGGCCGTCACCAGCGCCTGGAATGGCGCAGCGTCCTGTGCCAGCCAGCCCTGCAGCGTGCGGGTGACCGGAAAGGCGCCGAAGCGCAGCACCCAGGCCGGGCGATGCGCGGCGACGAAGGCCGTGTCGCGCAGCCAGGCGTCGTAGCGCACGCTGATCCGGGCATCGGCCTGTGCGCCGCAGCGCAGTCCGGAGAGCGGTTCGGCCAGCAGCGGACAGCCCAGCGCCCCGGCCAGCGCGGTGACCGCCTCGGCGAAACCCGGCGGATAGTCGGCGCCGCCGCAGACGATGGCGCCGCCCTGTCCGGCAATGCGTCCGGCCAGCGTGGCGATGGCCTGTGAATCGGGCAGCGCGGCCGGCGGTCCGGCCAGGCAGGACGGTAGCGCCTGCGGGGCCGGCCAGTGTTCGCGCGGCACGGCCGGCAGGAGCGGCTCGCGGAAGGGCAGGTTGAGATGCACCGGACCGGGCAGCGGGGCGTGGCTCTGCGCGACCGCGCGTGCCGCCAGACGATGCAGGAAGGCGGGGGGCACTCCGGCCTGTGGTGCGCCCGGGGCATGGAAAGCGCGCACATGGCCACCGAACAGCGCGGTCTGTTCGACCGTCTGGTTGGCCCCCCAGCCCTGCAGCTCCGGCGGACGGTCGGCCGAGAGCAGGAGCAGCGGCACACCGGCTGCGTCGGCCTCGATCACCGCCGGGAACCAGTTGGCCGGCGCCGTGCCCGAGGTGCAGAGCACGGCCACCGGCTGGCCGCTGTCGCGGGCGATCCCTAGAGCGAAGAAGGCGGCGCTGCGCTCGTCGAGCAGCACATGACAGCGGATCGCCGGCTGGCGCAGGAAGGCCAGCGCCAGCGGCGTGGAGCGCGAGCCCGGCGAGAGCACGGCCGCACGCACGCCGGCGGCGGCGAGTCCGTCGGCCAGTGCCTGGGCCCAGGCCAGGTTGAGCAGTCCGGTATCGCGCTCGAGGTCGGTCATGGCGGGGGTCAGGCGCGGCGCGACGG
>JAPKHL010000109.1 GCA_026646875.1 Rhodocyclaceae bacterium
GCCGGAAACACCACCAAAGGAAAAGGGGAGATGATGAGAAGGACGCTGGTCGGCATGCTGTGCGGGTTCATCCTGGCTTTCTTGCTCGATGCCGGGGGCGGCGCGCACGCCCAGATTGCCGACATCAATGCCGCGATCAACAAGGCCGGACGCGAGCGCATGCTGTCCCAACGCATGGCCAAGCTCTACCTGCAGATCGGGCAGGGCGTGGATGTGACACGCTCGAAGCACTTGCTCAACGACTCGGTCGCCCAGTTCGACCGGCAGCTCGTCGAACTGAAGAATTACGCCCCGACGCCGGAGATCCGCGAGACCTATCTGAAACTCGAGAAATCGTGGATTGCCTACAAGGACGTGCTGATCGGCGCGGCTCCCTCGCAGCAGGGCGGAGCCCGCGTCCTCGCCTTGTCCGACGAAGTGATGCAGCTGGCCAATCACGGGGTCGGCCAGCTGGAGAAACACGCGGGGACCACCGCCGGCCGCCTGGTCAACCTCGCCGGCCGCCAGCGCATGCTGTCGCAACGCATGGCCCTGTTCTACCAGGCGGCGAACTGGAACATCGAGACGGGCCGGGCGCTGCCGGAAATCGACAAGGCCCGCAAGGAATTCAATGGCGCCCTGAAGGAACTGGCCGCGGCACCGAGCAATACGTCGATGCTGCGCGATCAGCTCGAACTTGCCCGACAGCAGTGGTTCTTCTTCGAGAACGCCATCGATCAGCGCGGCAGCGGCGAGTCCAAGCTCGCAGTCAATGTCGCGACGACCAGCGAGCGCCTGCTCGAGGTCATGGACAACATCGCCAGCCTGTACGAGCGGGTTGGCGCCAAGTGACCGCCGGCGAGGCTCGGGTAATGAGATGAGGCCCGATCCCCGCCAACCGTCCGTCCCGGATGGGCTGCGTGGCCGGTCGGCCACACCGCTTGCAGCCCTGCCGGTTCCCCCGCTTTGCGCCGCCCTTGCCCTGCTGCTGGGAGGCTGCGCGACGCTTTCCGACGGCAGCGCGACGCCCCGTCTGGCCCGCCTGCCGCCCGACGAGATGGCCCGTCTGGCGCCGGATGCGCCGCGCCTCTCCCTCGACGACCTGGTCGCCATGGCGCGTTCCGGCACGTCCGCCGAGGCGATCGTCGAGCGCTTCCGGCAAGCCGGCGCGCGCTTCGACCTGACGCCGGCGCAGGTGCTCGACCTGCACGCGCGCGGCCTGCCGCTGGCGGTCCTGCAGGCCATCCACGACGACCGCGAGAAGGCCCTGCGCGCCGATCTCACGCAGATGCTGGTCGAGCGCGACGAGCAGTGCGCCAGCCAGGTGACGCAGGCGCGTCAGCGCGCACTTGCTGGCGTCGATCCCTTCTGTTACCGGGGCACGGTGTTGCCGTACCCCTATCCCTGGCGGCGCGGTACTTTCTTCTGGGGGTGGTGAGCCGGTGGCGGGCGGAGCGGTCTGCTTCCGCCTCGCCCATCCTGTCGCTCAGCGTCCGGGGTGAAAGGGGCGGCCGTTGACCGTGAGCTGGCCGCGGGTGAATACCACGCGGCTGCGCACCTGCCCGTTCTCGCGCGTGATGTATCCCTGATCGCTGGCGGCTGCCAGCTGCTGCTCGAAGCGGGGCGTCGGCGCCGAATTTCCGTCCTGATCTTCCTGGCCGTGGCCAAGGCCGGCGAGGAGAGCCTCGGGGAGGCTGAATTCGGCGCTGGCGTCGAGCTTGCCGAGCAGCCGCTGCGGATCTGACAGTTCTTCCCGGCGGGCCTGGTCGAGGCGCGCGCGCGCCGCGAGCGAGGCTTCGCCGGCCGGGGTGCGGAAGGCCAAGCGGTCGATGCTGACCTCCGGCGTGTGCGCCAGCAGCTCGGTCAGCGGCTCGGCCAGCGGGGCAAGGATGGCGGCCGGATTGTCCTGGCTCGCGGCAAATGCCGCCGGGTCGGCGTACAGGGCGTTGGCGGCGCGGTGCAGGCTGGCCAGCGTCGGGGCGTGCAGGTGCTTGAGCGAAAAGTCGTAATGCGCCGGGCCGTACTCCTGTGCCCCGATCCGCAGCGTTTGCGCCGCCATGCGGGCGACGATGTCAAGGTAATCCCCGCTGACCGGCGTCGTCAGATCGTACCCGAGTTGCTCGAAGAGGATCGCGGCATCCGGCTCGGCGGCGTGCTGCATCTGCAGCCGTCCGATGGTGAACTTCTGGCTACCGGTGTAGAACAGCGGCTCGCTGGCGATCAGGCGCGCCTGATCGGCGCTCAGCCGCAGGTCGGCGAGCGCGACGCCGACACCGTCGGCGGTCTGGATTTCCAGGTGCGGAGCCCCGCCGGTCAGCGTGTACCGCGCCATGCCCCGCTCGAAGTTCACCTGGAACTGCATGCCGCCCCAGTCCACGCGGGCTGTCGCGGGTGTGTCCTGGCCAGACTGTGCCGTCGTTCTGGCCGCCGGGCTGCTCAAGGTCGCAACGCCGCTGCCGGAAAACCCGTAGACGGTGCGCGCCTGCAGCGGCGCCTGTTCACCGAACAGGCGTGCCGCCAGTTCCTGCAATTCGCCCTCGAAACGGAATACGCTATCCACCCGTGCCGCGGCGAAGGTGGACAGGGCCGGCAGCGGGCCGTGCCGGATGTCGTTGTGCAGGGTGAAGCGCAGACCGTCCGGCGTCGCCGTCGAAGCCTTGCGGGGGGCTTCTGCGAGCAGGGGGCCGCCGAATTCGAAGGTGATCGTTTCCCGGGAGGAGAACACGCCGCGCTCGAAATCGTGGCGGACGATCTTCAGCAGCGGCTGCTCGGCGAAGCGGCGGAACTGCTCGACGTGCGCGGCCTCGATCTCGCGGCCGAGCAGCCAGGCGGTGGCGGGAACGCTCAGGGCCAGGCCGGCGATGCCGATGCCCAGGCCGATGCGGGTGGATTTCTTCATGCGGGGAGTTCCTTCGCCGGTTCCGTGAAAAATGGCGCACATCATGCCAGTGTCTTCATGGCGAGGCAATCGCGCCGGGGGGCCTGCACGGGCGCGCTGCCGGTGCTTGGGCGTACAATCCTTCCTCTCTTCGACACCCCTTCGCCACCATGCCTTTCCCTCCCGTTCCCCGTCTTTCTCCGGTTCCGCCGCAGGCGCGCGCATGAGCCCGCTTCCCCTCCTCCGCTGGCAGGAAAACGGACAGGAATGTTCGGCGGGCTGGCGCTCCGAGGCCGGACTGCCGCCGCCGGCACGGCTGCGGGTCGTCGATGACACCCTGCCGGCCGATGCCGCCTGGCGACTGGCCTGCGAGGGGAGCGCACTGCTCTGGCGCGGCGATTACCAGAACGCCCGCCAGCTGCTGCAGGCGATGGCTCGCCGCATCGACCGCAAGCCGGCACGCGCGGCAGCGGCCGCCACGCCGGCCGAGCGTTTTCACCGCCACCGCATGGCGCAGGCGCAGCGTGCCCGTACGCTGGGGATGCTCCTGCTGCCGCTGACGGACGATTACCGCGTTCCGCTGCGCCGCGCGCCCGACGTGCAGGCCGCCTGCGTTGAGGCGTGGGGCGCGGCGGCCGGCGAAACCGTGGTTTCCCTGCGCGAGTTGCTCGGCGTCGTCGGTGCTCACGAATGGCGGCGCACCGGGGTGGACATTCCGGCGTTCGGGGCACGCATTCATCCGCACTACGGCGTCTTCTCCCCGGTGCGCGGCGAGTACGTCGATCTGGTTGCCGGGGCACCGCTGCCGGCCGCGCTGTCCTCCGACCGCCTGGCCTTCGACATCGGTACGGGCACCGGCGTCCTCGCGGCCGTGCTGGCGCGACGCGGGGTCTCCCGGGTTCTCGCCACCGACCAGTCCGCCCGGGCCCTGGCCTGCGCCCGCGAGAACCTGCAACGTCTCTCCTGTACCGACGCAGTGGAGCTTCTCGAAGCCGATCTCTTTCCATCCGGGCGGGCACCGCTGATCGTCTGCAACCCGCCCTGGCTGCCGGGCCGTCCGAGCGCGCCGCTCGAGCACGCCGTCTATGACCCGGACAGCCGCATGCTGCGCGGTTTCCTGGATGGGCTGACGGCGCACCTTGCGGTTGGCGGGGAGGGCTGGCTGATCCTCTCCGACCTGGCCGAACATCTCGGCCTGCGCACGCGCGCCGAGCTGCTCGCCTGGATCGCGGCGGCCGGACTGACGGTGCTCGGTCGTCTCGACACGCGTCCGCGCCACCCCAAGGCGCGCGATCCGAACGATCCGCTGCACGCTGCGCGCGCCGCCGAAATCACCTCGCTGTGGCGCCTGGCGGCGCACAGTGCGGACAATCCGCGCTAGAATCGAAACCCTTTTTTCCCAAGCCATCCCGCCCGAGGACGCACCATGATGCTGCAGAGCAAGCCCAATACCGACGACGTTCGCATCAAGGAAATCAAGGAGCTGGTCCCGCCGGCCCATGTTTTCCGCGAATTTCCGGTGAGCGCGCGTGCGGCGCAGACGACCTACAACGCGCGTCAGGCCATCCACCGCATCCTGCACGGGGCGGACGATCGCCTGCTGGTGGTGATCGGGCCGTGCTCGATCCACGACTTCGACACCGCGCTGGCGTACGCGGCCAAGCTCAAGCCGGAAATGGACCGCCATGCCGACGACCTGCTGGTCGTCATGCGCGTCTACTTCGAGAAGCCGCGCACCACGGTCGGCTGGAAGGGGCTGATCAACGATCCGCGCCTCGACAACAGTTTCCGCATCAACGAGGGGGTGCGCCTGGCCCGCCGCCTGCTGCTCGAACTCAACGAACTCGGGTTGCCCTGCGCCACCGAATTCCTCGATACCATCACCCCGCAATACACGGCCGACCTGATTGCCTGGGGCGCCATCGGCGCGCGCACCACCGAGTCGCAGGTGCACCGCGAACTGGCTTCCGGCCTGTCGTGCCCGGTCGGCTTCAAGAACGGTACCGACGGCAATGTGCGCATCGCCATCGATGCGATCCGTGCAGCGCAGTCGCCGCACCATTTCCTCTCGGTAACCAAGGCCGGCCATTCGGCCATCGTGTCGACGACCGGCAACGAGGACTGCCACGTCATCCTGCGCGGCGGCAAGGAGCCGAACTACGATGCCGCGCATGTCGATGCCGCCGCCCGGGAAATCGCCGCCGCCGGCCTCGCCGCGCGACTCATGGTCGACTTCTCGCACGCCAACAGCCGCAAGCAGTTCAAGCTGCAGCTCGAGGTCGCGAAGGACACTGCTGCCCAGCTCGCTGCAGGCGAGGAACGCATCATGGGCGTGATGGTTGAATCGCACCTTGTCGAGGGCCGCCAGGATCTTGTCCCCGGCAAGACGCTCGAGCACGGCAAGAGCATCACCGATGCCTGTCTTGGCTGGGAGGATTCGCTGACCGTGCTCGATCTCCTCGCGCAGGGCGTGCGCGCCCGCCGATTGGTCGAAGCCGCGCAGTAAGCCGCCATGTCCATCCCCCGCCGCCGGCCCTGGCTGTGGGGCGGCCTGCTCGCGCTGCTGGTCTTCCGCGGCTGGTTCGCCGCGACGTTGCCGATGACCGGCGACGAGGCGTATTTCGTGCTCTGGGGCGAGCATCCGGCCGGCGGCTACTACGATCATCCGCCGATGGTCGGCTGGTGGTTGAGCGCGCTGCTGGCTGTTTCGCGCGCCGAGGCGTGGCTGCGCCTGCCCGCCGTGCTGCTACCGCTGCTCCTGGCCTGGGGGGCGTGGTGGCTGGTCCGCCCGCAGGGACACGAGCGTGCCAGGCTGGCCGCCCTGCTGGTGCTGCTGCAGCCGGTCAGCGTGTGGAATGTGCTGATCACCACCGATACGCCGGTGGTCCTGTTCTCCCTGCTCTCGGTGCTTGCCTACGTTGCCGCGCAGCGCGCGCCGTCCCCCGCGCCCGGCTGGCATGCGCTGGCCGGGCTGTTGCTCGGTGCCGCCTTCCTCGGCAAGTATTTCGCAGCGCTGCTCGGCTTCGCCTATCTTGCGCATATTGCCCTCGCTCGCCGTGACGCTGGCCGTTGGACCGCCTTTCTGGCGCTCCTCGCCGGCGCATTGCCGGCGCCGCTCTACAACCTGTGGTGGAACAGCGGCCACTGCTGGGTGAATATCCTGTTCAACTTCATGAACCGGCATGACAAGGCTGGTTTCGACTGGGCCAATCCTCCGCTCTATCTCGTTTCGCTCGCCTACCTGGCGACGCCCTGGCTGTTGTTGGCGTTGTGGCGCGGCCGTTCGCACCTGCGGCAGGCGTGGCGGATGAATCCCGATGCACAGGCCGCGGGCTGGCTGGCGGCCGTACCGCTGGCGTTGTTCGCCCTGATGTCGCTGCTCCGTCCGGTCGGCCTGCACTGGCTGCTCGCTTTCGTGCCCCTGCTGGCCGTGCTGGCCGCGCTGGCGCTGCCGCTACCGGCGCTTGATCGCCTGCTGCGCTGGTCGGCGCTGTTCGCGGCCGCGCACCTTGCGGCAATCGTGGCGCTGGCGCTGCTGCCCCTGCAGACCTGGCAGAAGACGCGGCTGTACGACGGCATCGTGCTCACGGTGCGGGCCGACGATCTGCTGGCGCAACTGCAGCCGTATCGCGACGATTATCTCTTCGCCATGGAAAGCTACTCCTCGGCGGCAACGCTGGCCTACAACGCGGGGCGGCCGTTCGCCGTCTTCGGGGAAGGGTCGATGCACGCGCGCGAGGACGATTTCCTCACCGACTGGCGGGCCCAGGACGGTCGCAATGTGTTGATCCTGCGCAAGGGCGGAGCCGAGCCGGAGGCCTATGCGCCATTCTTCCGTACCGTGGAAATCCGCGAAATCACCCTCCACGGCGCGCGCTTCTCCCTCGTTCTCGGGCGCGGCTTCGATTACGCCGGTTATCATGAGCGGGTGCTGAGCCGCGTGCGGGAGCGCTTCTACCGGATTCCGGACTGGCTGCCGCAGCGCGCGTGCGGTTTCTTCGAACGCTATTTTCCGGAAGGTCGATGAGCGGCGAACACGGCGGATTGCGCCCCTACCTCAAGCTCCTGCGTCCGCATCAGTGGGTGAAGAGCGGCTTCGTCCTGGTCGGACTGCTGTTCGGCCATGCCTGGCATGATGTACAACTGGTGCGGCAGGTGCTGCTCGCGGTGGCAGCCTTTTCGCTGGCCGCCTCGACGATCTACGTGCTCAACGATCTGGCCGATCGCGATCAGGACCGGCTGCATCCTGAGAAGCGCCACCGCCCGCTCGCCTCCGGCGCCGTCAATGTCCTGCAGGCGCTGCTGCTGGCCGGCGCCTGCCTGTTTGCGGCGCTGATGCTGGCCCATGCGGCCTCGCCGGTGGTGCTGGCGATCGTCGTCGGCTACCTGCTGCTCAACGTCGGCTACACGCTGGGGCTCAAGCACGTGGTGCTGCTCGACGTCTTCATCATCTCTGCGGGGTTCATGCTGCGTATCCTCGCCGGCACGCTCGGGGTCGGCATTGTGCCGTCGCACTGGCTGCTGCTCTGCGGCCTGATGATCACGCTCTTCCTCGGCTTCGCCAAACGGCATGCCGAGATCGCCGCGATGGCGGGGCGCGGCGGCAGTCATCGCCAGGTGCTCGACGATTACGATGTGTCGTTGCTCGACAAGCTGATCGGGATCAGTGCCGCCGGGGCGATCATCAACTACAGCCTGTATACCGTTAGCCCGGAAACCGTCGCCATGCACGGGACCACGCACCTGATCTATACGGTGCCCTTCGTCGTCTACGGCATCTTCCGCTATCTGTTCCTGCTGCACCGGCGGGGAGGCGGCGGCGACCCGGCCGCGGCGCTGCTGCGCGATCCGCATCTGATCGTCGCTTCCGCCGGCTGGCTGGCGACGGTGCTGTGGCTGCTGGGTTGATGCCGGCGGCGCGCAGCTTCCGGCCAGGGGGCGTGCCTACAGGCGGCCGAGCTTGCGGTAGAGGGTGTTGCGGCTGACGCCAAGCATGCGCGCGGCCGCCGAAATGTTGCCACCGTGGGCTTCGAGCGCCTGCTGGATGGCGCGCCGCTCGATTTCCTCCAGGCTGCCGGCTTCCGTCGAGTAGGGCGGCGGGGCATCCGCCTGCGCCGGTGCCGG
>JAPKHL010000011.1 GCA_026646875.1 Rhodocyclaceae bacterium
ACGCCTTCGCTTCGCCACCGAACTTCTTCGACAGAATCGTGGTGATCGCCGCCGTCAGCGTCGTCTTGCCATGGTCAACGTGACCAATCGTGCCAACGTTCACGTGCGGCTTCGTACGTTCGAATTTTTCCTTAGCCATTCCCGGTACCTCAAAGCGTTAGAAGTTTAAAACCCTTAGGTGCGAAGGCGTGGTGCCCATGGGCAGAATTGAACTGCCGACCTCTCCCTTACCAAGGGAGTGCTCTACCCCTGAGCTACATGGGCGCCGTACGTGCAACCTGAAGCAAATTCTAGCCGCAGCGTGGAGCGGGTGAAGGGAATCGAACCCTCGTCTTAAGCTTGGAAGGCTTCAGCTCTACCATTGAGCTACACCCGCAAAACCATAACCCGCAGCACAATTCAAACATCGCTGCCGACAGCGGCATTCTTGGTGGAGGGAGAAGGATTCGAACCTTCGAAGGCAGAGCCGACAGATTTACAGTCTGTTCCCGTTGACCGCTTGGGTATCCCTCCAACTCGGAACCGAAAATTCTGACGCCTGAACAACGTATTGTCAAACGTTTTTTCTCGAGCCGGGCGGCAGTATAGCAGAATCCATGCCGAGCAACACCCCCTCGCATGTCTTTTTATGCATTTTTCGCGCTCAATGGCCGGCTGGCGCCCCGTGCTTGCCGCGCAGCCTGGAAGCCACGGTCGCGGCGCTCAGCGCCACCGCGCCGGCAATCACGCCGGTCAATGCATCGAGGATCGCTCCGGTCAGCGGCCCCATCGGACCGGTGGCGGCGGAGACACCCTCGATCCAGTGGTGCAGCGCTGGAATGCCGTGCGACAGGATGCCGCCACCGACGAGAAACATCGCCAGCGTGCCGATCACCGTCAGCGCCTTCATGATCCGCGGTGCCGCCGCAAGCAGCAGACGCCCCAGCGCCCGCGCCCCGCCCCCGGGCCTGTGCAGCAGATAGACGCCGGCGTCATCGAGTTTGACGATGGCGGCCACCAGACCATAGACCCCCACCGTCATGATCAGCGCGATGCCGACCATCACAGCCGCCTGCATGGCGAAGGGCTTGTCAGCCACCGTTCCGAGGGCGATGACGAGGATTTCCGCCGAAAGGACGAAATCGGTACGGATCGCCCCCTTGATCTTGTCTTTCTCGTATGCCACCAGATCGACGTTTTCATCCTGCACCGCCGCCAGCTCCGCTGCGTGTTCGGCGGCCAGCGCCTCTGGCCGGTGCAGCCACTTGTGGGCGAGCTTCTCGACTCCCTCGAAGCACAGGTACAGCCCGCCGATCATCAGCAGCGGCATCACCAGGGCTGGCGCCACGGCACTGATCGCCAGTGCCGCCGGCACCAGGATCGCCTTGTTCACCAGCGACCCCTTGGCGACCGCCCAAACCACCGGTAGTTCGCGCTCCGCGCGCACCCCCGAGACCTGCTCGGCGTTCAGCGCCAGGTCGTCGCCGAGCACCCCCGCTGTTTTTTTGGCGGCGACCTTGGTCATCACGGAAACGTCGTCGAGGATCGTCGCGATATCGTCGAGGAGGGCAAGAAGGCTGGCACCGGCCATGGGTCTCTGCTTTCGGGTGTCGGAAAGGGAAGCGGCGGGATTATAACCAGCCGGCATCGGCCCTGCTGCATCGCAACGTTACGGAAAAACCGGCGTCCAATAGAATGACTGCGTCGCTTATCCGCGACCAACGATAGCAGCGCGGCGTGCTCCACAAGATCACGACCGGATCGCAACCAACGGAGGAGATTCACGATGAGCGCAGCCGAAACGCTGTCGATCACGCTCGAGGACAAATACACCCGCGCCTCGGGACGTGTCTTTCTCACCGGCTCGCAGGCCCTTGTCCGCCTGCCGCTGCTGCAGCGCCAGCGCGACCTGGCGACCGGACTCAACACCGCCGGCTTCGTCTCCGGCTACCGCGGCAGCCCCCTCGGCGGTGTCGACCAGGCATTCTGGGCCGCAAAGAAGATTCTCGAACCGCAGCACATCGTCTTCCAGCCCGGCGTTAACGAAGACCTCGCTGCCACTGCCGTGTGGGGCACGCAGCAACTGAACCTGTTCCCGGGCGCGAAATACGACGGCGTCTTCGGCATGTGGTACGGCAAGGGTCCGGGGGTCGACCGCTGCGGCGATGTCTTCCGCCACGCCAATGCCGCCGGCACCTCGCCCCACGGCGGCGTGCTGGTGGTTGCCGGCGATGACCATAACGCCAAGTCCTCGACGCTGCCGCACCAGACCGACCACTTCTTCAAGGCGGTGATGATGCCGGTGCTGTACCCGGCAAACGTGCAGGAGTATCTCGACTACGGCCTGCACGGCTGGGCGATGAGCCGCTACTCGGGCTGCTGGGTGGCGTTGAAGGCGCTCGCCGACACGGTGGAGACATCGGCCTCGGTCGACATCGAACCGGGCGCGCTCGCGATCATCACGCCGACCGATTTCGAACTGCCGGCGGGGGGCCTCAACATCCGCTGGCCGGACGATCGCCACGAGCAGGAGCGCCGGCTGCTGCACTTCAAACTCTACGCCGCGCTGGCCTATGCGCGGGCGAACAAGCTCAACCGCGTACTCATCGACTCGCCAGCCCCGCGGCTGGGCATCATCACTGCCGGAAAATCCTACCTCGACGTACGCCAAGCCTTCGACGAACTTGGAATAGACGACGCGCTCGCCGCCGAGATCGGGATCCGGCTCTACAAGGTCGGCATGGTATGGCCGCTGGAAGCCGATGGCGTGCGCCAGTTCGCCGCGGGGCTGGAGGAAATTCTCGTCGTTGAGGAAAAGCGCCAGCTGATCGAATACCAGCTGAAGGAAGAGCTCTATAACTGGCGCGAGGACGTCCGCCCCCGTGTCATCGGTAAATTTGACGAAAAGGGCGAATGGTCATCGACACCAGACGCTCGCGGCCATGTCTCGCACGGAGAATGGCTGCTGCCGGCGGCGGGCGAGCTATCGGTCGCACAGATCGCGCGCGTCATCGCTGGCCGCATCGGCCGTTTTTTCACCTCGGCCAGGATTGCCGAGCGCCTTGCCCTGCTCGACGCGAAACAACGCGCACTGGCGGCACCGATCATCCTTGCCCAGCGCACACCGACCTTCTGCTCAGGCTGCCCGCACAACACCTCGACCCGCGTACCGGAAGGCTCGCGCGCAGTTGCCGGCATCGGCTGCCACTACATGGTGACGTGGATGGACCGCAACACGGGCACTTTCACGCACATGGGCGGCGAGGGCGTGCCTTGGGTCGGGCAGGCGCCGTTCACCGAGGAGAAACACATTTTCGCCAACCTCGGTGACGGCACCTATTTCCATTCCGGCCTGCTGGCCATCCGGCAAGCCGTCGCCGCTGGCTACCCGATCACCTACAAGATCCTTTACAACGACGCCGTGGCGATGACCGGTGGCCAGCCGGTAGACGGCACGCTGACCGTACCGCAGATGACGCGGCAGCTCGAAGGGGAAGGCATCGAGAGGATCGTCATCGTCACCGATGCACCGGAAAAATACGCTCAGGTCACCGACCTTGCCTGCCCCGGCGGCCAGCCGATTCCGATCCGTCATCGAGATGCCCTCGACGCCGTGCAGCGCGAGTTGCGTGACTACCCCGGTGTCTCGATCCTGATCTACGACCAGACCTGCGCCACCGAGAAGCGTCGTCGCCGCAAGCGCGGCAAGCTGGCCGACCCGCCCCGCCGCGTGTACATCAACGAAGCGGTGTGCGAGGGGTGCGGCGACTGCGGCGTGCAGTCGAACTGCCTTTCGATCGTCCCCGTGGAAACCGGCCTTGGCCGCAAGCGCCAGATCGACCAATCGTCGTGCAACAAGGATTTCTCGTGCCTGAAGGGTTTTTGCCCCTCGTTCGTCACGATCGAAGGCGGACAGTTGAGAAAGCCTGCCGCACGCGCTGCCGACCCGTCCGTAGAACGCAGTTTTGCGGCACTGCCGATGCCGTTGCTGGCGGACACGAGCCAGCCGTTCGACATCCTGATCACCGGCGTCGGCGGCACTGGCGTGGTCACCCTTGGCGCACTGGTCGGCATGGCCGCCCACCTCGACGGCAGGGGCGTCTCGGTACTCGACATGACCGGCCTCGCGCAGAAATTCGGCGCCGTCTATTCGCACCTGCGCATCGCCGACGCACCGGCCGACATTCATGCCGCACGCATTGCCACCGGCGAGGCCGATGCGATCATCGGCGGCGATCTCGTGGTAACCGCCGGCGACGAGGCGATCGCCAAGACGCTGGCGGGAAAGACACGCGCCGTGGTCAACCTGGCCGAAACACCGACCGCCGAATTCACCCGCAATCCGGACTGGCAGTTCCCCCTCGCGCGCATGAAACAACGCATCGTCGACGCTTGCGGCGAAGGCAACGTCAGCTTCATCGACGCCCAAGCGCTGTCGCTGGCGCTGATGGGTGACGCCATCTTCGCCAACACCCTGCTGCTTGGAATGGCCTGGCAGCGGGGGCTGGTGCCGGTGTCATTCGACGCGCTCGAGCAGGCATTCGAACTGAACGGCACCGCAGTCGAGCAGAATCGCCGCGCCTTTCTCTGGGGACGTCGCGCCGCCTTCGATTTCGCGGCCGTGCACCGCCTTGCGCGAACCGGAGAAGACGCACCCGACTCCGGTTCGCTTGACGTCCTGATCGAGGACCGCGTCGCACGCCTCACCGACTACCAGGATACCGCCTACGCCCGTCGCTACCGGACGCTCGTGGAGCGCGTGCGCATGGCCGAGCAAACGCTCGGATCGACTGCGCTGACCGAGGCGATCGCCCGCAACTACTACCGGGTACTGGCCATCAAGGACGAATACGAGGTGGCGCGCCTGCATACCGATCCGGCCTTCCTGGAGCGGATCGGCGCCACCTTCGAGGGCGACTTCCGGATCAACTTCCACCTCGCACCGCCGCTACTCGCAAAAACCGACGCGAACACCGGGCTGCCTAAAAAGCAGGCTTATGGACCGTGGATGCTGCACATCCTCAGGCTACTGGCGAAATTGCGCCGCCTTCGCAATACCCCCTTCGACCCCTTCGCTGGTACCGCCGAACGGCGCCGCGAACGGCAACAGCTTGCGGACTACGAGGCCGATGTCGACGACATCCTCGCGCATCTCGACGCCGACATGCTCCCCACGGCCATCGAACTGGCCCGATTTCCCTCGGGCATCCGGGGATTCGGGCACGTCCGTCAGGCCGCCATCGAACGCAGCGCCCCGTTGCGCGCCACGCTGCTCGCCCGGCTCTGCGGCGCCTCTGACGGGGATCGCAACGACGACCGGCGGGCAGCCTGAGGAAGCGTCGCCGCCCGCCGGCACCGGACCGGGCGACACGCTACAATTCGGCGCTCCAGCCAAGGAGCGCCGAATTGTCCCTCCCCCACGATCCCGAAGATTCCCCAACCGCTACCGCCCCCCGCGCCGGCACACCGGCACGCCAGCTGGCGCTGCAATTCGCCGCCGTTTTCCTGGTTCTGTCGCTCGCCTGGCCCTATTTCGTGATGCGTGGCGAACCCCTGCCCTGGCCGGCAACGGCCTTCTTCATCGGCGGCTGCGCCGCGCTGATCGCCAGCCTCACCCGCCAGCCATGGTGGTGGCGGGTGATCCATGCCGTCTTCGCCCCGCTGGCCTGGGCCGTCGCCCAGCTGGCCATCGACCCGGGATGGTTCCTGCTCGCCTTCATCTTGTTGCTGCTGGTCTATCGTGGCGCGCTGACCGGACAGGTCCCCCTCTACCTCTCCAATCGGACCACGGCCGCCGCGCTCGCCGAACTGACCGCCGACCGCCCCGGCATGCGCTTCCTCGATCTCGGCGCGGGCATCGGCAGTGTCCTGCGCCCGCTCGCCGCCAGCCGCCCTGACGCCCGGCTCTGCGGCATCGAGAATGCGCCGGCCACGTGGCTGATCGGCCGCCTGAGCACCCTTGGCCGGAACAACTGTGACTGGCGCTGGGGCGATCTGTGGCGGATCGATCTCGCCGAACACGACGTGGTCTACGCATTCCTCTCGCCGGCGCCGATGCCGGCGCTGTGGCGCAAGGTCGTGGCAGAAATGCACCCGGGCAGCCTGTTCATCAGCAACAGCTTCCCGGTCCCGGAAATCGAGCCGGATCAGGTGGTCGACCTCGACGATGCACGCCGCACGCGCCTCTACTGCTACCGGCGCTGACCTTGCCGCCTGCCGGCAAAGCACCGACAATGACAGGTCGATAATCCGCAGCCGCTGCCGATGAAGAACTGGGGCATCCGTACCCGCGTCCTGTTGCTGGCCCTGTGTCCGGCGCTGGTCATCGCCGTACTGCTGGCCGCCTACATGAGCTGGCGCATCGCCGCCGACTCGGAGCGCGACCTTCAGAATTTCGGCCTCGGCCTGATCCGCCAGCTTGCCGCCGTGGCGGAATTCAGCACCTATTCCGGCGATCACGAAACGCTGCGCAAGATCGCCGTGGCCGCACTCGACGAAAGCAACGTCGCTGCGGTCGCTCTGTTCGACGACCAGGGCCACCCGATCGCCGCCAGTGGCGCGCTGCCACCGCCCCTGAAGACGCTGCCCCTGAGCCGCGACGCTTTCCTGCTCGGCGGCGATGAGCAGCAACTGCTGTTCGCAGCGCCGATCATGCTGCGCCGCTACGACATGAACGACCCCTTCCTCTCCGAACCGGTCACGGCGGCATGGCCCGACCCGGCGGTGGCGATCGGCTGGGTCACCCTGGAGCTGACCCGCGACGCTGCCCAGAAACGCAAGCGAGAGGCCCTCTTCTTCACCCTCCTGTCCTCGGTCGTGGTGGCCTTCGTCGGCGGCAGCCTCGCCCTTCTTCTCGGACACCAGGTGACCCGTCCCGTCCTGCGCCTCGAGCGAACCGTTGCGCGCATCCAGGAGGGCGATCTCGCCGCGCGCGTTCCGGCGGACAGCGGCGGCGACCTGCAGCGCCTCGAGGAAGGCATGAACGCCATGGCGCAGACGCTGCAGGACAACCGCAACCTGCTCGAGGCACGCATCCGTGCCGCAACGCACGCACTGGAACTCCGGAAAAACGAAGCGGAACGCGCCAGTCTCGCCAAATCGCGCTTCCTCGCGGCAGCCAGCCACGATCTGCGGCAACCGCTGCACGCCCTTTCTCTCTTCGCCGCCGACCTGCGCCACGAAGCAGTCACCCCGTCGCAGCAACGACTGGCCGGACAGATCAACGACTCGGTCCGTGGCGTCTCCGGACTGCTCGACGCCCTGCTCGACATCTCCCGCCTCGATGTCGCCGGTGTCACGCCACAGCCCGAGGCCTTCGCACTCGACACCGTTTTCCGGCATCTCGAAAGCGCCTTCGCACGCAGCGCAGCGGACAAGTCGCTGCGCCTGCGCTGCCGGCCCACGCGGCTGTGCGTGGATACCGACGCCGCCTTGCTCGAACGCCTGCTCGGCAATCTGCTGTCCAACGCGATCCGCTACACCCCGGCGGGCAGCGTGCTGCTCGCCGCCCGCCGGCGCGGCAGCCAGGTCTGCATCGAAGTCCGCGACAGCGGCATCGGTATCGCGCCGGAGCACCAGGGCGCGATCTTCGAGGAATTCTTCCAGGTCGACAACATGGCACGCGAAGCCGGTCAGGGGCTCGGACTCGGGCTGTCGATCGTCAGCCGGCTGGCACGCATCCTCGGCTCACGCATCGAGGTCCGCTCGGCGCCGGGACGCGGTGCCGTCTTCTCGCTCCTGTTGCCGCTGGCCGCGACACCTGCGGCGGGCGCGCCCACGGGAGCGGAGGGGGCCGAGGCACTGCCGGCGGCACGCCTGCTGCTGCTCGGAGAAGAAGAGGAAACCCTTGACGGCATCGCCCCCCTGCTCGCCGAGTGGGGCCATCGCTACCGCCGGATTGGCGCCGGTGAGGCCCTGCCCGACGACGCCAGCGTCGCCGTGGCGATTTGCGGCCAGGTCGCCGAGGCCCGTCTGAGGAATCTGCAGCAGCGGGGAACCGCACTGATCCTGCTCGACCCCTCGGCGGCCCCGGAGCTTCCGGGATGTCACCGGCTGAGCCGCCCCCTGCGCCCGGCCAAGCTGCGGGCGCTGCTCGCGCAGCTGCTCAGAGCCTGATGCCGTAGCGGGCCACCGCGACGAGTGCCTGCGTGCGGCTGGACACCCCGAGCGCCTTGAAGATTGCCGTGATGTGGATCTTCACGGTCCCTTCGGAAAGCCCCAGTTGCTCGGCGATGTCGCGGTTGGATTTGCCGCGCGTCATCAGCGCCAGCACCTCGGCCTGACGCTCGGTAAGGCCGAACTCCGCCGGCTCCGCCTGTCCGCCCATCGGCGCATGCGGCAGGTCCGCCCCCAGGTTGACCGGCATCATCTGCTCCGGCACGAAGATCCGGCCGCCCAGTACCGCCTGCAGCGCCGCGATCAGGCGCTCCCCGGAGTAGGCCTTGGGGACGAAGCCCGAGGCCCCGTGCTTGAGGGCGCGATTGACCGTATGCGCATCGTCGTAGGCGGAAACAATGACCACCGGGATCGCCGGATAGCGCTGCCGGAAGATTCCGAGACAGCTCAGGCCATCGACACCGGGCAGGCCGAGATCGAGCAGGACAAGATCGAAATCGCACTCCTGCTCGAGGACCGCGCCCGCCGAATCGCAATCGACGGCCTCATGGACGAGGACCTCGTCATCCAGCTGGCGCAGGGTTTGCACGAGCCCTTCGCGAACCAGGGCGTGGTCTTCGACAACGAGGATCTTGAGCATGGCAATCCGGGAATCGGGAAAAAGTATGGCGACGTGCTAAGGCGGTACTTTAGCACCATGCACGGAAGGAGCAAGGCCGCACCCCCCGAAATTTGCTAAGATCGAAGCGCAGCGCACGTGATCAACACGCCCGGGAGCCCTGAAATGACGCACGATCCATCCGCCAGCGATCCGATGAGTTTCATGAAGAACATGTGGGGCAACATGGGCTTTTCCCTGCCGGGAATGGTGGCGCCCACCTTCGATGTCGAGGAGCTGGAGAAGCGCATCAGCGACCTCAAGGCCGTCGAGGGCTGGCTGAAGATGAACCTGTCGATGCTGCAGATGACCATCCAGGGGCTGGAGATGCAGTGCGTCACGCTCAACGCGGTGCGCACGATGGGTCAGATGGCGGCCCAGCAGGGCGCCGGTGGCGACGTTCCTCCTGCCGGCGCGGCGGCGGGGAGCGCATCCGACGCACCGCAGGGCACTCCGTCCGAAACCCCTCCCCTGTGGCCGTGGACGCTGATGCAGCAGATGCAGGAGCAGATGCAGCAGGCCGCAACGGCCCCGCCCGCACCGCCGGCACCGGAAAAACCGGCGGGCGGTGGCGGCCGGAAGACGCGCAAATCGACCTGATCGCGAGCCCCCTCCCGCTGCCCCCCCGCCTAAACAGCCCGTCCGGCCAGCCAGGCCGCCCACAGCGGCAGGGTCAGCATCGAGCCAAGCGTCGATGCAGAGATCAGCCAAGCCACGCTGGCCCCGTCCCCGCCCATGCGCATCGCCAGAATGTAGGCGGACGATGCCGTCGGCAGGGCGGCAAACAGGACCACCACTGCCAGATAGACCCCGTCGAGCCCGCAGGCCAGACCAACCAGCGCGGCGATCGTCGGCACGGCGCACAGTTTCACGCCCAGCAGCCACAGCGCCGGCAGGCGGACACCGTTCGGGCCGCGTAGCCGCAGCGCGGCGCCAACCGCCAGCAGGCCGAGCGCGATCGAAGCATCCGCCAGTCGCCCGAGGAAGATCTGGAGCGGACGGGGCGGCACGAATCCAGCGAGGTTGAGCAACAGGCCGGCCAGCGTCGCCCAGATCAGCGGATTGCGCGCGATCTCTCGCCAGACACCGCTATCGCTGTGGCGCGCCAGCATCCACACCGAGGTCAGGTTGGCGAAGGGCACCGCCACGCCGACGATCAATCCCATCGTGGCGATGCCGGCATCGCCGAACAGCAACCCGGCCACCGCCAGCCCGATATAGGAATTGAAGCGGTAGCCGCACTGGAAGATCGACGCGAAGGTCAGCGGCGGCATGCCGCGCAGGAAGCGCAGGGGGTAGCCGAGCAGCATGCCGCCGGCCAGCGCGACCAGCGCGGTGAACAGCAGGGGTGCGGCGGCAGCGAGGTCGAGCCGCGTGCGGACGATGGCATTGACCAGCAGGGCGGGGAACAGGATGAAATAGACGAGCTTCTCGAGGCCGCTCCAGAAGTGGTCCCCGAGGTGCATCCAGCGGCGGAGGGCCGTGCCCAGCAGAATCAGGACGAAATCGGGGAGCAGCAGGAGCGCGGTGGTCATCCCCGCATTTTACCGGCCCCCCGGACTCAGACGATTGCGGCTTTCCGCAACGCCGCCACTGCGGCCTCGTCGTAACCGGCCTCGCGCAGGATTTCTCCGCTATGCTCGCCGGGCGCAGGCGCCGCCCGCGCGACCGCGAAGCGCCAGCCGGAAAGCTTGAGCGGCGGAGCGTACTGCGTGATTCCGTCGGCCCGGACGCTCATCCCGCGTGCGACGAAATGCGGATGCGTCAGCGCCTCGGCCACGTCGAGCACCGGCGTCACGCAGCAGTCCTCGCCAGCGAAGCGCGCGCACCAGTCGGCCTGCGTGCGGGCAGCGAAGCAGGCCGCAATCGCGGCGCGCAGATCCGTCGCCCGCGCCCCGCGCTCGCCATGCCGGGCATGCCAGTCGGGACGTCCGAGCACGTCGCAGAAGCGCATCCAGAATTTCTCCTCGAGCGCGGCGACGGCCATGTAGCGGTGATCGGCCGTGGCGTAGACGGCGTACGCCGGATCGTCGCCGGTCAGCCAGTCTTCGCCGCGCGGCCGCAGCCCTCCCCGGCTCTGCAAGGCGAACAGGGGGAACAGCGTGTGGGCCAGCACGGCCTCGCTCATCGCCACATCGATGAAGCGGCCACGGCCGCTGCGGCGGGCATCGAAGAGCGCGGCGAGGATGCCCATCACGGCGGTCATCCCCCCACCCAGCAGATCGCCGATCTGCAGGTTGGGAATCGCCGGCGGCCCGCCGGCCGTACCGATCTGGTCGAGCGCGCCGCTCAGGGCAAGATAGTTGAGATCGTGACCGGCCACCGGCGCCAGCGGTCCGTCCTGGCCGTAGCCGGTGATCGCGCAGTAGACAAGACGTGGATTGAGGGCGTCGAGTGTCGCGTGGTCGATGCCAAGCCGGCGGGCGACCCCGGGGCGGAACCCCTCGACGACCACATCGGCCGTCTCCGCCAGCCGCAGGAAGACCTCGCGGCCCTCCGCCCGCTTCAGATCGAGGCGCATCCCGCGCTTGTTGCGGTTGAGGGCGCGGTAAAAGACGCTGACGCCGTCCGGGCCCTCGCCCATCGTGCGGGCATAGTCCCCGGCGGCGTGATCCTCGATCCGGATCACGTCGGCGCCGAGGTCGGCGAGATGGAGCGTCGCCAACGGCCCAGGCAGCAGGCGTGTCAGGTCGAGCACGCGCACCCCGGCGAGCGGCCCGCCGGATGGCTTGGCGTCTTCGCTCATTCGTAGCTGCGGATGTCTTCGATGACCTTGCCGTCGTTAGGCAGACTTCCGAGCGCGCAGAAAGCCACCTCACCGCGCAGCTTGGTCAGCTCGCGCAGACTTCCGAGTAGCGCGGCATCCAGCCCGGGCGGCGGTGTCCCCACCTCGCAGCGGAGTGTCATCCTGTCCATGCCGCCGGGGTTATCCACCACCAGTCGCGCCCGCGCCACCTCCGGATGCCGGCGCAACACATCGGCCACCTGCGAGGGATGCACGAACATCCCTTTCACCTTTGTCGTCTGGTCGGCGCGCCCGAGCCAGCCCTTGATGCGCCGGTTGGTGCGGCCACAGGGACTGGCGCCGGGCAGGATCGCCGACAGATCGCCGGTGGCAAAGCGGATCAGTGGATAGACCGGATTGAAGACGGTCACCACCACCTCGCCGACCTCGCCATCGGGAACCGGCTCGCCAGTTCCCGGACGCACGATCTCGACGAGCACTCCCTCGTCGACCACCAGGCCCGCGCGCGCCGGTGTCTCGTAGGCGATGCAGCCGAGATCGGCGGTTGCGTACGTCTGATAGGCAGTAACCCCACGCGTCAGCAAGGCGTCGCGCAGGCTGGGCGGAAAGGCCTCTCCGGAAACCAGCGCCTTGCGCAGGCAGGTGACGTCGGCCGCAATCTCGTCGGCCTTCTCGAGCAGGATGCGCAGGAACGATGGGGTACCGCAGTAGGCCTCCGGCCGCAGGTCGACGAGCGCCTGCAGTTGCTGCTCGGTCTGTCCGACCCCACCGGGGAAAACCGTGCAGCCGAGCGCGTGCGCGCCGGACTCCATGATCCAGGCCCCCGGCGTCAGGTGGTAGGAAAAACTGTTGTGCACCAGATCGCCGGCACGAAAACCGGCGGCGAACATCGCCCGCGCAGTTCGCCAGTAGTCGCTCTGCCGCCCTTCCGGCTCATAGATCGGTCCGGGCGACGCGAACACGCGGCCGACCTGGCCGCGCCATGCACCGGTAAAGCCACCGAACGGTCGGGCCACCCGCTGCCGGTCGTGCAGCTCGCTCTTGCGCACTACCGGCAGGGCGGCCAGGGCCTCGCGGCTGCGCACAGCGGCTGGATCGATGCCGGCGTGCAGCGTGGCATAGGCCGGCGCCTGGGCGCGCGCCTGTGCCAGCAGCTCGGGCAGAGCCGCCATCAAGTCTGCTTCCCGCGCCTCCGGAGCGCGCGTTTCGAGTGCGTCGAAATATTCCATATGCATATCCTCGAGCCAAGCGGTGGCACGCCGGGCGAAAAAGGGTGGTCAGTTTCGAGTGACTAGCGAGCGCTCCGCCCGTAACGGCAAGCTGGCCGCAATCGCAAAGCCGTCTCGCCAAGCAAGACGCGCGACGGCGCCGTGTGCATCCGGCGCACAAGCCGGCAAGCAACGCAACATGGCGGGGCGCACTGCGATCACGAGAGCCAGCGCTTGCGGCGGCGGTAGTGCTTCACGTCGCGGAAACTCTTGCGGCCGGCGCTCGACAGGCCAAGGTAGAACTCCTTGACGTCCTCGTTGGTAGCCAGCTCCTTCGCCTCGCCCTCCATCACCACGCGGCCATTCTCGAGGATGTAGCCGAAGTCGGCGTAGCGCAGCGCCACCATAGTGTTCTGCTCGGCCAGCAGGAAACTGACCTGCTCGCTGGTGTTGAGGTCGCGCACGATCTCGAAGATTTCCTCGACGATCTGTGGCGCGAGACCCATCGACGGCTCGTCGAGCAGGATCATCTCCGGCTTGGCCATCAGCGCGCGGCCGATGGCGCACATCTGCTGCTCGCCGCCGGAGGTGTAGCCGGCCTGCGTCATTCGTCGCTGCTTCAGGCGCGGGAAGTAGTGGTAGACCTTCTCCAGGTTCTGCCGCAGCTCAGCGCGCGAGATGCTGCGCGTGTAGGCACCGGTCAGCAGATTCTCCTCGAGCGAGAGGTGGGCGAAGCAGTGGCGCCCCTCCATTACCTGGATGACGCCGCGCCTGACCAGCTCGTTCGGCGTCATCTGGTCGACGCGCGCGCCCTTGAAGTCCACGCTGCCTTTGGTTACGTCGCCACGCTCGGCGTGCAGCAGATTGGAGATGGCCTTCAGCGTCGTCGACTTGCCGGCGCCGTTGGCGCCGAGCAGGGCGACGATGCGGCCCTTGGGCACCTCGAGCGAAACGCCCTTGAGCACCAGGATCACGTGGTCATAGATGACCTCGATGTTGTTGACGGTGAGATAGCGCTCGTCGGGCGCTGCGTGATGTGTGGTCGTCGTCATGCCAGGGTTCCCGAAGAATGCCGGCGGAGTTCCCTCCGCCGGCCGGGTCAGTCTCGATCAGCCTTCCTTGCTGCAGTCGCGCGGCGTGATGTTCTTTTCCTTGGCGTACTTGGCGGCCGATTCCTCGATCATCGGGCGAACCATCTCGCGGTCGGCATCGATCCAGTCGGAAACCACCTTCCACTGCTTGCCGTCCCACTGCTGGTATTTCACCTTGCCCGACCCCTCATGGTCTTCGCAGGTGATTTTCAGGTCGGGCATGAAGCCCTCGGCGCCGAGTTCCTTGAGGCGCTTGGCATCGATGTTCAGATGCTCGAAGCCCCAGCGCATCTCCTCGCCGGACAGCGGTTTCTTGCCGAACTTGGCCTGTGCCGTGCGGATCGCCTCAACGGTGATGATGCCGTGCACCACGCCACGGTTGTAATACACCGAGCCGACGCGCGACTTGTCTTCCATGTTGCCCTTGTTCTTCTTGTACACCACGTCCTGGATCGCCTTGATCACCGGGTAGTTGGCGCCGGCCACGTTGAAGCCGGCGGTGGTGAAGCCCTTGGAGGCATCACCGGCCGGAATGGTGTCCTCCTCGGCACCGGACCACCACACCCCGATCATCTTCTCGCGCGAGAAGCCGGTCTTGGCGGCCGCCTTGAGCGCCGTCGGATTCATCACCCCCCAGCCCCAGAGGATCACCCAGTCGGGCTTCTCCTGGCGGATCTTCAGCCACTGCGACTGCTGCTCGTTGCCCGGATGCGCGACCGCCAGCGGCACGAAGGTGAAGCCGTGCTTCTGCGCCTGCTTCTCGAGCACCGCGATGCCTTCCTTGCCGTAGGCCGAGTCGTGGTACAGGTAGGCGATCTTCTTGCCCTTCAGCTTGTCGAGGCCGCCCTCCTTGGAGCCGATGTACTTGACCATCGTCGTGGCCTGGCTCCAGTAGGTGGTGATCATCGGGAAGACCCAGGGGAAGACGCGCCCGTCGGCGGCATCGGTACGGCCGTAGCCGATGGTGACCATCGGAATCTTGTCCTGCGCGACCTTGTCCAGCACCGAATAGGTAATGCCGGTCGACAGCGGCTGGAACACCGAATTGCCGGTTGCCCCCTTCTTCTTCAGGCGCTCGTAGCACTCGACGCCGCGCGCGTTGTTGTATTCGGTCTCGCACTCTTCCCAGGTCAGCTTGACGCCGCCGACGCCGCCATCGCGCTCGTTGATCAGCGCCATGTAGTCGATCCAGCCGCCGTAGATGCCGGAACCGCCGGCCGCATAGGCGCCCACGCGGTAGCTCGGCAGGCCGATGAACTGCTCGGCGGACTGGGCCAGCGCGTCGGCGGCCACCCCGCCCAGCAGGCCGGCGGCGATCAGGGAAGTGCTCAGGGTTTTACGCATTTTCATCAGTGTCTCCTCCAAGAGGTTGTTATGCGAAACGGATCAGTGCGGGAACGGCCAGAGACGCAACTTCTCCTTGGCGATCTGCCACAGCCTCGCCAGACCGTGCGGCTCCACGATCAGGAAGAAGATGATCAGACCGCCGAAGACGATCAACTGCAGGTTGGAACTGATGCTCGGCGACAGGAAGCCGCTCAGCCACTCCTGCACCATCACGTCGAGCGCGATCGGCAGCAGCACGATGAAGGCCGCGCCGAGGAAGGCACCGACGATGGAGCCGACGCCGCCGATGATGATCATGAACAGGATCTTGAACGACAGGTCGAGGTTGAACCCCTCCGGCTCCACGGTGCCGATGTAGGCGAAGGCGTACAGCGCGCCCGCCACGCCACAGTAGAACGAGCTGACGGCGAAGGCAAGCAGCTTGGTATGCATGATGCGTATGCCGATCACCTCGGCCGCGACATCCATGTCGCGCACCGCCATCCAGGCACGTCCGACCGAGCTGCGCACCATGTTCTTCGCCGCCAGGGCGAGCAGGACGACAATGGCGAGCACCAGCAGGTACTTTGCTTCCGGCGAGACGAAGCGGTAGCCAAGGATCTCGATTTCCTGCGCGGTGATGACGCCCGACGAGGAATAGTTGGAGAACCACTCGAACTTGGTCAGCGCCCAGACGATGAAGAACTGTGCCGCCAGCGTCGCCACCGCCAGATAGAAACCCTTGATGCGCAGGCTGGGCAAGCCGAAGGCGATGCCCACCAGCGCCGCGGAGAGACCGCCGAGGGCGAAGGCGACGAGGATGGGCATGCCGTCGATGCGCAGCATGAAGTTGTAGCTGGCGAAGGCGCCCACCGCCATGAAGGCCGCCGAACCGAGCGACAGCTGGCCGGCGTAGCCGGTAAGGATGTTCAGCCCGAGCGCGGCGAGCGAGAAGATCAGGAAGGGGATCAGGATCGCCTTCAGCCAGTACTCGTTGAACAGCACGGGTACGGCCAGGAAGGCGAAGGCGAGGATCAGCAGGACGCCGACGCGGTCCTGGGTGATCGGAAAGATCTGCTGGTCGGCCGCGTAGCTTGTCTTGAACTGGCCGGCTTCACGATAGAACATGCTCTGCCTCTCCTTAAACGCGGTCGATGTGCTTCTCGCCGAACAGCCCCTCGGGGCGGATCAGCAGGAAGGCCAGCGCCATCACGTAGGGGAACCACGAATCGATGCCGCCGCCAACGTAGCCGCCGAGATAGACCTCGGCCAGCTTCTCGGTCGACCCGATGATCAGGCCGCCGACGATCGCGCCGGGGATCGAGGTGAATCCGCCGAGGATCAGCACCGGCAGGGCCTTCAGCGCGGTGAAGGTGAGCGCGAACTGGACACCGTTGCGCGCCCCCCAGATCAGGCCGGCGACCAGCGCGACGAAACCGGCGACAGCCCAGACGATGCGCCAGATGTTCTGCAGCGGAATGCCGATCGACAGCGCCGCCTGATGGTCGTCGGCCACCGCGCGCAGGGCGCGGCCGATGCGGGTGTACTGGAAGAACAGGGCGAGCAGCGTGACGAGCAAGGCGGCCACGCCGGCACCGAACAGGTCGAACTTGGAAACGCCGATGTCGGTTGCCTCCAGCAGCCACTGGATGGGCTCGTCCTGGATGCCCAGCTCGAGACCGCGCACGTTGGCCCCCCAGACTCCTTGCGCCAGCCCCTCGATCACGTAGGTGAGACCGATGGTGGCCATGAACAGCGTGATCGGCGGCTGGTTGACCAGCGGCCGCAGGACGATGCGTTCGGTCAGGATGCCGAGCACCACCATCACTGCGAAGGCAAGCAGCAGGGCCAGCCAGAACGGCACGCCGAGCTCCTGGAAACCGACGAAGGTGAGCGCGGCGGCAAAGACCATGGCCCCCTGCGCAAAGTTGAACACCCCCGATGCCTTGTAGATCAGCACGAAACCGAGCGCCACGAAGGAATACATCACCCCCGAGAGCAGGCCGCCGATCAGCACCTCGAAAAAGAATCCCATATCCCTCTCTCCTCCGTTCCGCTCAGTGCGCCACGCCCAGATAGGCGGAAATCACTTCCGGGTTGTTGCGCACCTCGTCCGGCGTGCCGTCGCCGATCTTCTTGCCGTAGTCGAGCACGACGACGCGGTCGGAAATGTCCATGACCACGCCCATGTCGTGCTCGATCAGGACGATGGTGGTGCCGAACTGGTCATTCACATCGAGGATGAAGCGGCACATGTCCTGCTTTTCCTCGACGTTCATGCCGGCCATCGGCTCGTCGAGCAGCAGCATGGACGGCTCGGCGGCCAGCGCGCGCGCCAGCTCCACGCGCTTCTGCAGACCGTAGGGCAGGCGCCCCACCGGCGTCTTGCGGATATGCTGGATTTCGAGGAAATCGATCACCTCCTCGACCTTGCGGCGGTGCTCGAGCTCCTCGCGCCCGGCACGGCCGATGCGGATCGCCTGCTCGAGGAAGTTCGCCTTCATTTTGGTGATGCGCCCGGTCATCACGTTGTCGAGCACGCTCATGCCCTTGAACAGCGCGATGTTCTGGAAGGTGCGCGAAATGCCCTGCATGGCCGCCATATGCGGCTCCATCCGGCGGCGCTCCTGCCCGCGGAAGACGATGGTGCCCTCCTGCGGATGATAGACCCCGTTGATGACGTTGAGCATCGAGCTCTTGCCCGCACCGTTGGGGCCGATGATGGCGCGAATCTCGTGCTCGCGCACATCGAAGGAAATATTGGTCAGCGCCTTCACGCCCCCGAAGCGCAGCGAGATGTTCTGCAGATCGAGGATGACGTCGCCGATGTGTCGTCCACTCATGGTTGTTCCCGCGAAGTCGTTGTGATCACGCCGCCGCCCGCACGACCGGGAAGGTCTTCGCGTCGCGGATCTGCAGGTCCGCCGCCACCTTGCCGGTGCGGCCGTCCTCGAACTTGACCTGCGTCTCGATGTACTGGCTGGCCTTGCCGCCGTACAGCGCGTCGATCAGGACGGCGTATTTCTCGGCAATGAAGCCGCGCCGCACCTTGCGCGTGCGCGTGAGCTCGTCGTCGTCCGGATCGAGTTCCTTGTGCAGTATCAGGAAGCGATGCACCTGCGAATCGGCCAGCATCCCTTCGCCGACCAGTTCGGCATTGACCTGCTCGACGCACTCCTGGATCAGCGCATAGACCTCCGGCTTGGCGGCCAGGTCGGTGTAGCCCGAATAGGCGATGCCGCGCCGCTCGGCCCAGTTGCCGACTGCGCCGATATCGATGTTGATGAAGGCACAGACCATCTCGCGGTTGGCGCCGAAGACCACGGCCTCCTTGATGTGCTGGAAGAACTTGAGCTTGTTCTCGATGTAGTTGGGCGCGTACATCGCGCCGTTGGCCAGCTTGCCGACGTCCTTGGCGCGATCGATGATCTTGAGGTGTCCGTCGTCGTCGAAGAAGCCGGCATCGCCGGTCATGAAGTAGCCCTCGGCATTGATCGACTCGGCCGTGGCGTCCGGCCGCTTGTAGTACTCCTTGAGCAGCATCGGCCCCTTGACCAGGATCTCGCCGTTGTCGGCGATGCGCACTTCGACGCCGGGCGCCGGCTTGCCGACCGAATCGAACTTGATCTCGCCGTCCGGCTGCAGGCAGACGTAGGCGCAGGTCTCGGTCTGGCCGTAGAGCTGCTTGAGGTTGATGCCGATCGAACGGTAGAAGCGGAAGAGATCCGGGCCGATCGCCGCGCCGGCGGTGTAGGCAACGCGGATGCGGCTCATCCCGAGCACGTTCTTCAGCGGCCCGAACACGAACAGCTGACCGAGCGCATAGAGCAGCCGCTCGGCAAGGGCCACCGGCTTGCCGTCGAGGATCTCGGCACCGCTGCGCCGCGCCACCTTCATGAAGAAGTGGAACATCTTCTGCTTGAGCGGGCTGGCGTCCTCCATGCGGATCATCACCTGCGTCAGCAGGTTCTCGAAGACGCGCGGTGGCGCGAAATAGTAGGTGGGGCCGATCTCGCGCAGATCGGTCATCACCGTCTCGCCGGACTCCGGACAGTTGATGGTGAAGCCGGCGAGCATGGCCTGCGCGAAGGAGAACAGATGGTCGCCGACCCAGGCCATCGGCAGGTAGGACAGGATTTCCTCGTCGGCGCCCAGGCGGTCGAACTCGATGCCGCCGCGCGCCGCGCTGATGAAGGCATGGTGCGTCAGGCAGACGCCCTTCGGCTTGCCCGTGGTGCCCGAGGTGTAGAGCATCACGCCGATGTCGTCCGGACGCCCCCGCGCGATCTCGCCGTCGAGGAAATCCGGATGGTTCTGGTTGTGAATGCGCCCCATCGCCATCAGCTCCTCGATGTCGTGGAGGAAGGGCTGGTTGTAGTGACGCATGCCGCGCGGATCGTCGTAGATCACATGCTCGAGCGACGGCAGCTGGTCCTTCAGTTCGAGCAGCTTGTCGACCTGCTCCTGATCCTCGACCAGGGCAAAGCGGATGCCGGCATCCTGCAGCACGAAGGCCATCTCGTTCGCCACCGCGTCCTGGTAGAGCGGCACCGGCACCCCGCCGAGGCACTGCACGGCGGCCATGGTCATGTAGAGACGCGGCCGGTTGTCACCGACGACGGCCAGGTTGTCGCCGCGCTTGAAGCCCATCTCGGCCAGCCCGCAGGCCAGCGCGCGCACGTGATCGGCCACCTCGCCCCAGGTCCAGGACTGCCAGATGCCGAGATCCTTCTCGCGCATCGCGGTCTTCTGCCCGCGCGTGCGGGCATGGAAAAAGAGCAGGCGCGGAAAGGTATCCATCGCCCGTGTTGAACCCACGTCCGGCATCTTGTCTCCTCCGGTTGACCGGCACCGCCCCGCACGGGGAAGGCCGCTCGCTTGTCTCGTCGTTTATCGGATCGGATCGAGGCCCCGGGGGGCATCCCGTCACGATTCCATTATTTTTCCGATGTCGTCCGTCTTGCAACGCCGCATCGGTTTTCGCGCTGTTTTCCGTGCCGTGAGGATGACACGAAAGCGTCTGTCGGGGTGCAGTCTATGTCGCTTCCCACACTATAATTGTCGCGCACCTGACAATTGGCGAAAAAATGCAAGCCCTGAACGAAATGCTGCAAACCGCCCTCTGGGCACGGGCGCTCACGGCGGAAGAACTCGAGCGGGTGAAGTCCGGCATCGTCATGCGCACCATCCCCGCCGGCGGCTTCGTCTGCATGAAGGGCGAGCCCGTAGAGCACTGGATGGGCGTCGTCGACGGCCTCGTCAAGATGGCCGCCAACTGGAGCAGCGGCAAGACCACCACCTTCACCGGGCTGTCCAGCGGCGGCTGGTTTGGCGAAGGCTCGATGCTGAAGAACGAACCGCGCCGCTACGACGTGATGGCGCTGCGCGAATCCACCGTGGCCTACATGAACCGCGCCACCTTCCAGTGGCTGCTCGATCACAGCATCCCCTTCAACCGCTTCCTGATCACCCAGCTCAACGAGCGCCTCGGCCAGTTCATCGGCATGATGGAACACGAGCGCCTGCTCGACACCGACGCCCGCCTGGCCCGCTGCCTGGCCTCGATGTTCAACCCGGTGCTCTACCCCGGATCGAGCACCGACCTGCAACTCTCGCAGGAAGAAATCGGCTTCCTCGCCGGCGTCTCCCGGCAGCGCGTCAACCAGGCGCTGCGCAAGCTGGAGGAAGCCGGCCTGCTGCGTCTCGACTACGGCTGCGTGCGGCTGCTCGACGTCGAGGGGCTGCGACGCTTCGGCGAATAGGCCGGAATCCTCCCGCCGGCCCGCCCGGCGGGCGATCAGTCACTCGCAACGACCCGGTTCCGACCGGCGCGCTTCGCCTCGTAGAGGGCCGCATCGGCTGCCGCGACGAGCGCCGTCGGATCATTGACGCCGTTGGGGCGCAGGGTCGCGACGCCGACGCTCAGCGTCACCCGCTGCGCGGTCGGCGAATCGGCGTGCGGAATATCCAGCGCGGCCACGGCGGCACACAGCTCCCCGGCCTTGGCGCGACCGGCGGGCTGATCGCATTCGGGCAGCAGGCAGGCGAACTCCTCGCCGCCATAGCGCGCCACCACGTCGCACGCCCGCCGGAGCCCCGCCTGCAGCACCGCGGCGATCCGCTTCAGGCAGGCATCGCCGACCAGATGGCCGTAGCGATCGTTGTAGCGCTTGAAGTGATCGATATCGATCATCAGCAGCGTCAGTGCCGTGCCGGCACGCCGGCAATGCTGCCATTCGTCACGCAGGGCCTCGTCGAAGCGGCGGCGGTTGGCGACGCCGGTGAGTCCATCGACGAACACCAGCGAACGCAGCAGATCGCTCTGGGCCTTGAGCGTGAGATGGGTCCGGACACGCGCGCGCACCACGGCCGGGTTGACCGGCTTGGCGATGAAGTCGACGCCGCCCGCTTCCAGCGCGCGGGTTTCCTCGGCCGGCTCGGAGCGGGCCGTGACGAAGATGATCGGGATGTCCGCCAGGGCGGCATCCGCCTTCAGGCGGCGGCAGACCTCGATGCCGTCCATGCCGGGCATCACCACATCGAGCAGGATCAGGTCGGGCAACGGGTTGTCGCGGCAGAAGGCGAGCGCCTGCTCACCGCTGGTGGCCATGAACACCTCGTGATCGGCCTGAAAAAGCTGGTGGAGCGCCTGGATGTTGATCGGCTGGTCATCCACGATCAGCAGGCGGGGACGCTCGGACAGCGGGAGCAGCGCGGGAAGCGCCGCCGGCGGAAAATCGGTGGGCATCATCGCGACAGGATCTCCTTCAGGTTGGCGACCTTCTCCCGCGCGGCCACGAAATCGAGGCTGAACAGCGCCTCGTCGAGAGCCGCCAGGCTTTCGGCCAGCGTGCCGCCAGCCTCGCACCGGAGCGTCGCGAAAACGTCGAGCGCGCGCATGTTGTGCGCGCCGAGCAGGGTATCCAGCTCGTCCAGGCGCGCGAGCATCCGCTCGGTATCGACCGGCGCCGCCGGCACCGCTGCCGGCGGGTCGAGCGCATCGGCGGCGGCGAGCAGCACGGCGGCGGCAACAGCAAGCTCGTCATGGAGTTCGGCGAGGCAGCGCTCCTCGGCGCGGCGGTCATCCGCCCGGAAGGCCTGCTCGGTGGCCGCGGCCTGCCGTGCCAGCGCCAGCGCGCCCAGCGTCGCCGCCAGCCCCCTGAGCGTATGCATTTCGCGCGCGGCGGCGGAGCGGTCGCCCGCGCGCAGCGCCGTCGTCGCGGCCTCGACGATGCCGGTCCGGTCCTTTTCGAAACCGCGGGCAAGGCGGGCGAACAAGGGGCGGTTGCCATCCAGGCGCGCCAGTGCGGCGGCCAGATCGAAACCCTCCGGCGTTGCCGGCAGTTCCGCCGGATCCGTCATCGCCACGGGGATGCGCGCGGCGGCATCCCCGGACGCCAGTCCGCCGCGACACTGGCGCAGCAGCAGGTCGATCAGTTCGCTGGCGGCAACGGGCTTGCCGATGTGGCCGCTCATGCCGGCGGCGAGACAGCTCTCGCGATCGGCCGGCAGGGCATTGGCGGTCATGGCGATGATCGGCGCGACGACACCCATTTCCTCGCGCAGGATGCGCGTGGCGGTGTACCCGTCCATGCCCGGCATCTGGATGTCCATCAGGATCGCATCGAAGCCCGGCGAGGCGTTCCTGACCCGCTCGACGCCCTGCCGGCCGTCGTCGGCGATCTCGACCTCGGCCCCGGCATGCGCGAGCAGCTCGCGCGCCACCTGCTGGTTGAGCGGATTGTCCTCGACGACGAGGAGGCGCAGTCCGGCGAGCGGCCGGGGATTCCACCCGGCCCGCGGCTCCGTGCGGCGCTCCACCGTCACCGAGGCGCCGCGCGTGGCCTGCGCCACCGCATCGAACAGCATCGAGGGGGTGACCGGCTTGACGAGAAAGGCGTCGAGCATCTCCGTTTCGCCGGCGAGCCGCTCGGCGACCAGCTCGCGCCCGTGCGCCGTGACCATCAGGATCGCCGGCAGGCGCCCGGCGTGGCACGCACGGATGTGCCGGATGGTTTCCCAGCCATCCATTTCGGGCATGACCCAGTCCACGCAGAGGATGTCGAACGGCCGGCCCGCAGCGGCGGCGGCGGCGAGCCTGTCGATGGTTTCCAGGCCACTGCCTGCCGTTTCGACCTGCCAGCCGAACGGGGCGGCCATGGCGGCCAGCACCGTGCGGGCAGTGGCGTTGTCGTCCACGATCAGTACGCGCAGCGGCCGTCCGCCACCGTCCGCCACCGCCGCGCGCGCCTCCGACCGGGGTACCCTGTCGCGCACGAAGTCCACCGCGAAATGGAAGCGGCTACCCTGTCCGGGCTCGCTCTCCACCGCCAGTTCGCCGCCCATCAGCCGCACCAGTCGCCGGCTGATCGCCAGTCCGAGTCCGGTACCGCCATAGCGCCGCGTGGTCGAGGCTTCGGCCTGGGTGAACCCGTCGAAGATCGCATCGAGGCGATCGGCCGGGATGCCGATTCCGGTATCGCGCACCGAGAACTCGATGCGCGCCGTTTCCGGCCCGGTCGCCAGCAGGCGGAGCGCGATCACCACCTCGCCGCGCTCGGTGAACTTGATGGCGTTGCCGGCCAGGTTCAGCAATACCTGCTGCAGGCGCAGGCCATCGCCACGCAGGGCGCGCGGCACCTCGGGATCGATCTGGAAGAGGACCTCGACCTCCTTGCGCTGCAGGGAGGACGACAGCACGACGGAAAGGTTGCGCAGCAACTCGTCGAGGCGGAACGGCGCGTCGTCCAGTTCCAGCTTGCCGGCCTCGACCTTGGAGAAGTCCAGGATGTCGTTGAGGATTCCCAGCAGCGTGCTGGCCGCCCCCCTGGCTTTCTGCACATAGTCGCGCTGGCGCGCGTCCAGCCCGGTGAATTCCAGCAGCTGCAGGAGTCCCAGCACGGCATTCATCGGCGTGCGGATCTCGTGGCTCATGTTGGCCACGAACTCGCTCTTGGCCCGGCTGCCCGCCTCGGCGGCGACCCGGGCCTGCTCCAGTTTCTCCTCGCCCAGCTTGCGCGCCGTGATGTCCGTCGAAATCCCGCAGAGGCCCCAGAGGACGCCTTGCCCGGCATCGGCATAGATCGGTGTCTTGATTTCCAGATAGACGCGGCGCTGCCCGTCCTCGCCGACGACATCGACCTCCTCGCAGGTGGTTTCGCCGGCGAAGACCCGTTCGTCGATCTGCTTCAGGCGCGCCACCGCATCGGGCGGGAAGAAGCGGGAATCCGGGCTGCCCGGCAACTCGGCAGCGCTGACGCCGAACAGCTCGAGCGTCGGCCGATTGGCATAGACGTAGCGGTGCTCGGTATCCTTCATGTAGATGAAGGAGGTGACGTGATCGAGCGCCTCGCGGAAGCGGTTGGCCTGGGCCAGCGCCTCGCGCAGCGCGAGTTCGCCGCGCTTGATGTCGGTGATGTCGGAAACCAGCACGAAGAAGCCGCACACCCGTCCGGCAACGGAATGGGGAATGTAGTGTGCCCAGGTATAGCCGGTGCTGCCATCCGCCTTGGTCAGGGTGCGCTCGAAACGCTGGTATTCGCCGCGCAGGGCGGCGCGGATGTAGGGCTCGTTCTTCCGGAACAGCGCCTCGCCCAGCAGATCCTGGATGCGCAGGCCCCGCATGTGCTCCGGCGACTTGCCGAACCACTCCAGGTAGGCCCGGTTGGCGAAGCCGCAACGCAGCTCGGTGTCCCAGTAGCCGACCATGCCGGGAATGATGTCGATCAGCGAACGCATGAAATGCTCGCTCTCCGCGAGCGCCTCGTGCGCGGCGGCCGCCCGCGTCTCGGTTCGCCGCTGCCGGCGCTGGGCAAGGAACAGGCCGGGCACGGTGATCGCCACGAGCAGTGCGTAGATGCCGCCGAGCAGGACCGCCTCCTCGTACCAGCGGGAATACATCGTCTCGAGGTCGCGGCCGATGCCGACGACGATGGGCTTGTCCATCCTCAGCTCGGGAGGCTGGACGGTATGCTGCGCCAGCATGCGCCGCTCGCCCGTGAGCATCACCGTATCGATCATCACGCTCGCGGACTGTCCGCTCTCGCGATGGCGCGAGAACAGCGAACCGGGCCTGGCCAGATCGGTACCGAGCACCTCCTCGCGCAGGGGCGCGATCAGGAACAGCTTGCCGTCGCCATGCGCCAGCGCCCCCCAGAGGTCCGGTGCGTACCGCGCTGAATCGAGCATGAACGCCAGCTCCGCCGGGTCGAGCGTGGCGCTGACGATGCCGGCGAACTTGCCATCCTCGCCGCGTACCATGCGCACCACGTTCATTCCGAAGACCCCCAGCGCCGTCCTGAACGGCGGCCCGACGTACAGCGTGTCGGCATCCGGATTGCGCGCGACCGTCCGGAAGTACTCGCGTTCGCTGAAGTTACGGCCGATCACCTCGTCGTGATTGGCGGCGACGGCAGTGCCCTCGGCATCGAGAATCAGCAGCGTGCGCACGGCCGGCATGGCGTCGACGAAAGCCTTGAGCCGGCGATTGGCCATCGCCATCCCGTCCGCGTCGGCCCGCCATCGGGGGATTTCGTCGCGAATCCCGGCAAGGGTGCGGTTGATGGTGTCCAGCTGGCGCACCAGCGCATCGTGGATGACCCGCGCCTGCGCCGCCAGTCGCTCGCGCTCGCGCGCCTCGACGTCGGCGTGCATCGTCTTCAGCACGTGGCCGATGATCAGGGCGATGAACAGCAGCACGGCGCCGAGTAACAGCCATTCGATGCGATAGCGGGAGAGGGGACGGACAGCGGTTTCCATCTTTTCACTATAGCAATTACGCCAAAAGTTATAGCGACAGATGTCACGCTTTTCGGACCGCCAGAAACGGAAAGGCCCGGCGGGTTTCCCCGCCGGGCCATGCCTGTCTCCGCAAACGCGGCGCTGCCTACAGCACGCCCTGCTTCTTCGCCGCCTCGGTCAGTTCGGTGCGGAAATCCGGGTGGGCGATGCCGATCAGGGCGCGCGCCCTTTCCTTGGCCGACTTGCCGCGCAGCTGGGCGACACCGTATTCGGTGACGACGTAATTGACGTCGTTCTTGCTGGTGGTCACGTGCGTGCCGGGGTTGAGGGTGGGAACGATGCGCGAGATGGTGTCGTTCTTCGCCGTCGAGGGGACGACGATGAAGGCCTTGCCGCCCTTCGAACGGTTGGCCGCGCGCACGAAGTCGGCCTGGCCGCCGGTGCCCGAGTAGGGCAACGCGCCCAGGCTTTCGGAGCCGCACTGGCCGAGGAGGTCGACCTGCAGGGTGGCGTTGATCGCCACCAGGTTGTCGTTCTGGCCGGCAAGGAAGGGGTCGTTGGTGTAGTCCACCGGGTGCATCTCGAGCATCGGGTTGCGGTGGATGAACTGGTAGAGCTTGCGCGAGCCGAGGGCGAAGGTGGCGACCATCTTGCCCGGCAGGTAGTTCTTGCGCCGGTTGGTGACGGCGCCGGCCTCCAGCAGGGTCAGGATGCCGTCACCGATCATTTCGGTGTGGATGCCGAGGTCGTGCTTGTGCGTGAGCTGCATGACCACCGCGTCGGGGATGCCGCCGTAGCCGATCTGCAGCGTCGAGCCGTCGTCGATCAGGTCGGCGACGTACTTGCCGATCGCCTCCTGCACCGGGCCGATGGTCGGCAGGCCGACCTCGAGCACCGGCTCGCTGCTCTCGACCAGCGCGGCCACCTGCGAGATGTGCACGTGGTTGTTGCCGTAGGCGAAGGGCACGTTGGGGTTGACCTCGAGCACGATGGCGCGGGCGCGGGCCACGGCTGCCATGGTGTAGTCGGGGGCGAGACCGAGCGAGAAGTAGCCGTGCTCGTCCATCGGCGAGGCCATGGTGAACACCACGTCGGCCGGCACCTGCCCGCGCGCGAAGAGGGCGGGAATCTCGGAAAAATAGTTGGGCACGAAGTCGACCCAGCCGGCCTGTCCGCCGGGCCGCGTGACCCCGCCGTAGAAGAGCGCGACATGGCGCACGTGCCCGGCGGTCTCGGCGTCGATGTAGCCGTATTTGCGCAGGGCGAGAATCTGCGCCACCTTCACGTCGCGAAAGTCGCGGCGCGCCTCGGAGAGGGCGGTGAGCAGGGCGGGCGGCTCGCCGACGCCGGTCGGCACGATGATCATGTCGCCGTCGCGCACCTGGCGGATGGCGTCGGCCGGCGCTTGCCGCTTCTGCAGGTAGAGATCCTTGACTGACATCTTTCTCCCCAATGTCTGGCTGGTGTGAAGGGGCCGGCGCCGGCACCGCGGTACCGACCCCGCACCATCGGCGCCGGGTCAGTGCGCGGCGGCGGCCGCGGCGCCCAGGCCGGTTTGCGAACGGACGTACTGGTCGTCGAACAGCGCCTGCTCCTTGCCCGCCTGCACGCTGCGGTCGGTGACCGAGAACAGCCAGGTGAAGAAGAAGGCCAGCGGCATCGAGAAGAGTGCCGGCTGCTCGTACGGGAAGATCGGCTCGGGGTTGTTGAGCACGACCACCCACACTGCCTTGGAGAGTACGACGAAAGTCACCGCCGAGACCAGCCCGACGATGCCGCCGACCAGCGCGCCGCGCGTCGTCAGCCCCTTCCAGTACATCGACAGGATGAGGATGGGGAAGTTGGTGGAGGCGGCGATGCCGAAGGTCAGACCGACCAGGAAGGCGATGTTCTGCTTCTCGAAGAGGATGCCGAGCACGACGGCGATCACGCCGAGGCCGAGCGAGGCGATCTTGGAGACGCGCATCTCCTGCGGGCCGGTGGCCTTGCCCTTGCGGATCACGCGGGCATAGATGTCGTGCGAGATGGCCGAGGCGCCGGCCAGCGCGAGGCCGGCGACCACCGCGAGGATGGTGGCGAAGGCCACCGCGGAGAGGAACCCGAGGAACAGGTTGCCGCCGACGGCGCTGGCCAGATGCATCACCGGCATGTTGTTGCCGCCGAGAATCTTGCCGCCGACGACGCCACCCTCGAAGAACTTCGGATCGGTGCCGACGATGGTGATCGCGGCCAGCCCGAGCAGGCAGACGACGATGAAGAAGAAGCCGATGCAGCCGCTGGCGACGAACACCGACTTGCGCGCTTCCTTGGCGTTGGGCACGGTGAAGAAGCGCATCAGGATGTGCGGCAGGCCGGCGGTGCCGAACAGCAGGCCGAGCGAGAGCGAAACGGCGGAGACCGGATCGGCGAGCAGCGAGCCGGGGCCCATGATCTTCATGCCGTCCTTGTGCACGGCGGCGGCCTTGACCGCCATCGTCTCGATGCTGAAGCCGAACTGGCTCATCGCCATGAGCAGCAGCGCGGTGCCGCCGAAGAGCAGCAGCACGGCCTTGATGATCTGCACCCAGGTGGTGGCGATCATGCCGCCGAAGGTGACGTAGACGACCATCAGGACGCCGACGACGATCACCGCCACGGTGTAGTCGAGACCGAAGAGCAGCTTGATCAGCTGCCCGGCACCGACCATCTGCACGATCAGGTAGAAGCAGACGACGGTCAGCGAGCCCATCGCCGCGAAGACACGGATGCGCCCCTCGTCGAGCCGGTAGGAGGCGATGTCGGCGAAGGTGAAGCGCCCGAGGTTGCGCAGGCGCTCGGCCATCAGGAAGAGGATGATCGGCCAGCCGACGAAGAAGCTGATGGTGTAGATGAAGCCGTCGAAGCCCTTCATGTAGACCAGGCTGGAGAGGCCGAGCAGGGTGGCCGCCGACATGTAGTCGCCGGCGATCGCCAGACCGTTCTGGAAGCCGGTGATGCCGCCGCCGGCGGTGTAGAAGTCGGCGGTCGAGCGGGTGCGGCTGGCCGCCCAATAGGTGATGCCCAGGGTGAACAGGACGAAGACGAAGAACATGCCGATGGCGGTGAGGTTGAGCGGCTGCTTCTGGACCTCGCCGACGGCGGCCGGGGCGGCCAGCGCGGCCTGGCTGGCCATGGCCAGCAGGGCGGCGGCACAGGCGTGTGCGGGAATTCTCATTGCTCGGCCTCCCGCAGGACGTCCTCGTTGATCCGGTCGAAATCGGTGTTGGCGCGCCAGACGTAGAGGCCGGTCAGCAGCCAGGAGACGAAAACGATGCCGACGCCGATCGGCATCCCCACCGTCAGCGCCGAGCCCTCGGCAAGCGGCGCGTGCAGCATGGCCGGCCGGAAGGCGACGACCATCATGAAGCCGTAGTAGGCGACCAGGACGATCGCCGAGAGAACGATGGCGAAGCGCGTGCGACGGCTCACCAGTTCCCGGAATTTCGGATTCGTGCGAATCCGCTGGTACATCGGGTTGCTCATATTCCCTCCGTTTGCGGTTGCGATTTGCCCCTGGCCGGCGACCGGCCGGGCGTTGTTGTTCCGCGTTCCTTCCTGCCTGAAGCGCCGCCGGAAACCGGCCGGACAGCGCGGGCATGAGGATGGCAACAGATGGTTTCGCAACTTTTGTGCGAATGTAACGAATGATTGCAACCCGCCCCGCACCGCCGGGCACGGGCTAAAATCCCCGCGCCCGCGCCTTCCGGCGCAGCGGGAAGGAGGACACATGGACGATTCCGCGGTGTGCGCGCAACAGCGCTACGACATGCTGCGCGCCGGGCTGGACCAGCTCGACCAAGGCTTCACGATCTTCGACGCGGGGCTGCGCATGGTCTCCTGGAACCGCGCCTTCCTCCGCCTGCTCGACTTTCCCGAGGAGATGGCCTACGTCGGCGCGCCCTTCGAGAGCTTCATCCGCTACAACGCCGAGCGCGGCGAATACGGCCCCGGCGATCCGGCGACGTTGACCGCGCGCATCGTGGGCCTGGCCGGCAATTTCGCCGCCCACTACGCTGAGCGCCACCGCCCCAACGGCCGCATCATCGCCGTGCGCGGCGCACCGCTGCCGCACGCCGGCTTCATGACGCTGTACACCGACATCACCGAGCAGCGCCACTACGAGGGGCTGATCGAGGAACAGAACCAGGCGCTGGAAGCGCGTGTGCACGAGCGCACCGCCGAGCTGGAAGCGGCGCACAGCGCCAATCTCGACATCACCGCCTCGTTGCGCCGTTCCGAGGCGCGCCTGCGCCTGATCACCGACCGCGTGCCGGCGAACATCGGCTATTTCGACAACCAGCTGATCTTCCGCTACGCCAACCAGGGCTATTCGAACTGGTTCGGTCTGCCGATCGAGGAAATCGTCGGCCACAGCACGGCCTCGGTGCTCGGCCCGACGGTCTGGCCGACGGTGCGCGACAATGTCCTGCGCGGCCTCTCGGGCCAGCAGGTCAGCTACGAGTACTCGCTGACCCGCGCCGACGGCCGCCCGGTGTTCGCACGCAGCACACTGGTGCCGGAGTTCGCGCCGGACGGGACGGTGCTCGGCTGCTTCGTGCTGGCGCTCGACGTGACCGAGCAGAAGCGCACGCAGGCGGCACTGGCGCAGGCGCAGAAAATGGAGGCGATCGGCCAGCTGACCGGCGGCATCGCGCACGACTTCAACAACATGCTGACGGTGGTGATCGGCAACCTCGCCGTCCTGCGCGAGCAGCAGGGCGACGATGCCGGGATCGCCGAATACCTCGATGCGGCATTGCAGGCCTCGCGCCGGGGCGTGGACCTGATCAAGCGGTTGTTGGCCTTCTCCCGGCAGCAGCCGCTGGCGCCGCGCACCGTGGACATCGGCCGGCTGGTGCAGGAGATGGCCAAGCTGATCCGCCGCTCGCTGCCCGAGAGCATCGCCCTCCACCCACCCTCCGGCGAGGGCGTCCTGCTCGCCCGCGTGGACCCCAACCAGCTCGACAGCGCGCTGCTCAATCTGGTGCTCAACGCGCGCGACGCGATGCCGCAGGGCGGCACCATCCGCATCGGACTCGAGACCCAGAGGCTCGCGGGCGAGGAGGCCGAGGCGCACGAGCTGCCGCCCGGCGACTACGTCGCCATCGTCGTCAGCGACGACGGACTCGGCATGGATGGCGCGACGCAGGCACGCGTCTTCGAACCCTTCTTCACCACCAAGCCCTTCGGCAAGGGCAGCGGCCTCGGGCTGGCCATGGTCTATGGTTTCGTCCGCCAGTCCGGCGGCTGCGTCCGCATCGACAGCACGCCGGGCGCCGGCACCTCGGTCACCCTGCTGCTGCCGGCGCTGCCCGCCGAAACCGCGTTGCTGGAGGCCCCCGCCGATCCGGCCGGCCCGCTCGGCAATCCCGACCGGCTGGTGCTGCTGGTCGAGGACGATCCGGAAGTGCGCCGCATCGTACGCATGCAGCTGATCGATCTCGGCTATCCGGTGCTGGAGGCGGAGAACGGGCCGGAGGCACTGAGCATCATCGAGAACGTGCCGGATATCGCCATCCTGCTCTCCGACGTGGTGATGCCCGGCGGTATCGACGGCCGCGAGCTGGCCCGCCGGGCCCGCCGGCAACGGCCGGGAATGCGCATCGTGCTGATGAGCGGTTATGCTTACGGAAATCCAGACGACGATGGCGGTCCGGCCGCCGAGCCGGCCCTGCCGATGCTCGGCAAGCCGTTCGAGAAACGGCAGCTGGCCGCCATCCTGCAGACTTCCGAGACATGACCGCAGCCAGCGCGCCCGCGAACTCCGGCCGGGAAACCCCGGCGTCCATCTACCTCGTCGAGGACGAACCCGAGATCGCGCGCATCGTCGTGCGCGTGCTCGGCGATTTCGGCTTCACCGCCGAATGGTTCCGCACCGGCGCCGAGTTGCTGCGTCGCCTGCGCACTCGTCCGCCCGGACTGTGCATCGTCGATCTCGGATTGCCCGACATCGACGGCATGGAGCTGGTGCGCGAAATCCGGCGGCGGCATGCCGGCGCCTGCGGAGTGCTGATCCTCACCGGGCGCGGCTATACCGCCGACCGGGTGATGGGGCTGGAGCTCGGCGCCGACGACTACATCGTCAAGCCCTTCGAGCCGCGCGAGCTGATCGCCCGCATCCGCAGCATCCTGCGTCGCTGCGAGCCGCATGCCGGAAGCCCCCCGCCGACCGCCGCGCGTGTCGCCGAATTCTCCGGCTGGCGCTTCGACACCGGCAGCAACGCGCTGTACGCGCCGGACGCCGAGGAGTTCAGCCTGAGTACCGCCGAGGCACAGCTGTTGCGCCTCTTTCTGGAACGGCCGAACCGCATCCTGACTCGCGAGCAGCTGCTCGGGGAGCGCGGCGTCTCCCCCTACGACCGCAGCATCGATGTGCGCATTTCCCGCCTGCGCCGCAAGCTGGAGAGCGACCCGCACAATCCCAAGATCATCAAGACGGTATACGGCGCCGGCTATCTCTTCTCCAGCACGGTTTCCTGGGGGTAGTCCGGAAGGCCGGGCCGGCCGCCGGTCAGTCGAGGCGGGTGTCGAGGCCGTGCTCGGCCAGTTCGGCCGCGCGCAGGACGGCGCGGGCCTTGTTCTGGGTTTCCTGCCATTCCGAGGAGGGATCGGAGTCGGCGACGATGCCGGCGCCGGCCTGCACGTGCAGCTGTCCGTCCTTGACCACCGCGGTGCGGATGGCGATGGCGAGATCCATGTCGCCATGGAAGCCCAGGTAGCCGACGGCGCCGGCGTAGATGCCGCGCCGCACCGGCTCGAGTTCGTCGATGATTTCCATGGCGCGCACCTTCGGCGCGCCGGAGACGGTGCCGGCCGGGAAGGTGGCCTTGAGTACGTCGAGCGCATCGAGGCCGGGCTGCAGCTTGCCCTCGACGTTGGAGACGATGTGCATGACGTGCGAGTAGCGCTCGACGATCATGTTCTCGGTCAGGCGGACCGAGCCGACCTGGGCGACACGGCCGGCATCGTTGCGACCGAGGTCGAGCAGCTGCACGTGCTCGGCACGCTCCTTTTCGTCGGCCAGCAGCTCGGCGGCGAGCGCCTGGTCTTCCTCGAACGAGGCGCCGCGCTTGCGCGTGCCGGCGATCGGACGCACCGTCACGGTGTCGCCCTCGAGGCGCACGAGGATCTCCGGCGAGGCGCCGACGACGTGAAAATCCTCGAAGTCGAAATAGAACATGTACGGCGAGGGGTTGAGCGAGCGCAGCGAGCGGTAGAGCGCCATCGGGCTGGCGCCGAGCGGTTTGCTCATGCGCTGCGAGAGGACAACCTGCATGATGTCGCCCTCGGTGATGTAGTGCTTGGCCTTGAGCACGGCCTGCTTGAACTGTGCCTCGCCGAACACCGACACGGCCGGCTGCGAGGGACGCGGCGTCTCGGCCGGAATCTGCACCGGTGCGCGCAGCTTCGCCAGCAGTTCGCGCAGGCGCGCCTGTGCCTTTTGAAAGGCGCCGGGAACGCCGGGCTCGGCATAGACGACGAGCGAGAGCTTGCCGGAGAGGTTGTCGACGACGGCGATTTCCTCGGACAGCAGGAGGACGATGTCCGGCGTGCCGAGATCGCCCGGCTTCTGCGTACGGGTCAGGCGCGTCTCGACGTAGCGCACGGTGTCGTAGCCAAAGCAGCCGACGAGGCCGCCGCAGAAGCGCGGCAGGCCGGCCGACGGCGCGGCGCGGAAGCGCTTCATGTACTTGCCGATGAAGTCGAGCGGGTTGGTGTCGTCCTCGCGCTCGGCGATGCGGTTGCCGGTGAGCACCAGCACCTGGTGACCATTGACCACGATCCGCGTCGGGCTGGCGAGACCGATGATCGAATAGCGGCCGAAGCGCTCACCCCCCTGTACCGATTCGAGCAGATAGGTGTAGGGGCCGTTGGCGAGCTTCAGGTAGATCGAGAGCGGGGTATCGAGATCGGCAAAGGTCTCGAGGGTGACCGGAATGCGGTTGTAGCCTTGCGCGGCGAGCGCGTTGAATTCGGTTTCGTTCATTGCAATCTCACAAAGACGGTGCTGCCGGATGGAAGGGATGGACGTGCAGGACTACTGGCGCCATGTGCGCCAGCCGCGCCGGGAATCGAGGTTCCGGGCACGGACTGCAACGTTCTCCTTCGCTTGCGCCGTGTTCTTGCGAGTCACAATGTTCTTCTGGATGGCCGGGGGCGGCGATAGTCGCCGGTTCAGCGCGGCTGGCCTGCGGGGCAGGCGGCGTAGCGGGCCGCGTCGACGAGGCTGGATACTAGCGCATCGCAATCGGCACTGTCCACCGGGCGCCCCTCGTTGTAGCCGTAGGGCACGCAGAGCACGGGACAGCCGGCGGCGCGGGCGGCCTCGATGTCGTTGAGCGAATCGCCGACGTGCAGGTTTCGCTCCGGCGCCGTGCCGAGCAGCGCGCAGGCGTGCAGGATCGGCTCGGGACGCGGTTTCTTGTAGGGCAGCGTGTCGCCGGAAACGACTGCCGCGAAGTAGGCGGCGAGGCCCGTCCGTTCGAGCAGCGGAACGGTGAAGGCAGCCGGCTTGTTGGTCACCACGGCGAGCGGCAGGCCATGCGCACGCAGTGCGTCGAGCCCCTCGATCACACCGGGGTAGAGGCGTGCGGTCTGGCCGTTGAGAATCGCGTAGTGGCGCTGGAAGACGGCAATGCCGGCGGTCAGTTCGGCCGCCGCTGGCGGCGCGTCGCGGCTGAGGCAACGCTCGACGAGGACGGCCATGCCCTTGCCGACGAAGCGCCTGATCTCGGCCAGGCTGCGCGGCGGCAGGCCAAGCTCGGCCAGCATGGCGTTACTGGCGGCGACCAGGTCGTCGAGGGTGTCGAGCAGGGTGCCGTCGAGGTCGAGGGTGACCGAGCGGATGACGGAGGGCGGGGGCATCGGGAACGCACCCTAGGCGCGGGCCAGTTCGGCGCGCATGGCATCGATGGTGGCCTTGTAGTCGGGTGTACCGTAGATGGCCGAACCGGCGACGAAGGCATCGGCACCGGCACGGGCGATCTCGGCGATGTTGTCGACCTTCACGCCGCCGTCGATCTCGAGGCGGATGCGGCGACCGCTCTCCTGCGCATGGGCATCGATCCGGGCGCGCGCGGCGCGCAGCTTGGGCAGCGTGGCGGGGATGAACTTCTGCCCGCCGAAACCGGGGTTCACGCTCATCAGCAGGACGACGTCGAGCTTGTCCATCACATGATCCATGTAGTCGAGGGGCGTCGCCGGATTGAAGACGAGGCCGGCCTGGCAGCCCAGCTCGCGGATCAGCGAGAGCGTGCGGTCGATGTGCTCGGAGGCTTCCGGGTGGAAGGTGATGATGTTGGCGCCGGCCTTCGCGAAATCCGGCACGATGCGGTCGACCGGCTTGACCATCAGGTGCACGTCGATCGGTGCCTGCGTGAGGGGGCGGATCGCTTCGCAGACCAGCGGGCCGATCGTCAGGTTGGGGACGTAGTGGTTGTCCATCACGTCGAAGTGGATCCAGTCAGCGCCGGCGGCGACGACGTTGGTGACTTCCTCGCCGAGGCGGGCGAAGTTGGCGGACAGGAGGCTGGGGGCGATGACGTACATGGCGCGGGCCTGGCGGGCAAAAAGGCGATTTTACAGCGAAAGCGCCTGCGAACCGGCGCGCGCGGCGCTTGTCAGAGTGTGGCAAGCTGGTGTGCAATCCCGTGCACCGCGAGCATTCCGGATTCTTGACCCCTTTTGCCCCCTTTCCCCTCTCCCCGACGGAACCCCTTCCCCATGGCCGAAAGCAGGAAATACGACATCGCCGTCAGCGCCCAGCCGCAGTACCTCGCCGATCAGTCCGATCCGGAAGGTGGCCGCTACGTGTTCGCCTATACGATCACCATCGAGAACGTGGGCACCGTGGCCGCGCAGCTGATCTCGCGGCACTGGATCATCACCGGCGCGGACAACAGCGCGCAGGAAGTGCGCGGCCTCGGCGTGGTCGGCCACCAGCCGCTGCTGCAGCCGGGCGAGAAATTCGAATACACCAGCGGTTGCCAGCTGGACAGCCCGGTCGGCAGCATGCGCGGCAGCTACCAGATGACGGCCGAGGACGGCACGCAATTCGAGGTGGAGATTCCGGAGTTCACGCTGATGGCGCCGCGCGTCCTGCACTGAGCCGCTTCCCGGGGCCGCCGTGAGCCTGCGCCACAGTTATACGCTGATCGCCCCGGTCTATGACGCGCTGCTGACGGCGGCGACGCGCGCTGCACGGGCGCGCAGTCTGGCCGCGCTGCCGGGGACGCCGGCACGGGTGCTGCTCAACGGCGTCGGCACCGGCCTCGATCTGCCGCACCTGCCGCCGCAGCACCGCTACACCGGGATCGACCTGACGCCGGCGATGCTGCGCCGTGCCGCACCACGGACCGCCGGGCTGGATTTCCGCTGCGTGCTGGGCGATGCACAACGCCTGCCCTTCGCCGACGGCAGCTTCGATCACGCCGTCCTGCACCTGATTCTCGCGGTGGTTCCCGATCCGGTCGCCTGTCTGCGCGAGACCGCGCGTGTGCTGGCGCCCGGCGGGCAAATTCTGGTGTTCGACAAGTTCCTGCCGGCGGACCGGCCGGCGCCGCTGCGGCGGCTGCTCAATCCGCTGTCGCGCCGGCTGGCGACGCGCCTCGACGTGGTGTTCGAGACGGTGCTGGCCGGCGCGCGGGAAACGGAACCGTCGCTGACGCTATGCAGCGACCGGCCGGCCCTCGCGGCCGGCTGGTTCCGGCTGATCCGTCTGGAAAAAAGCGCCTGAGGCGCCGCATCAACTCCGGTAGTCGGCGTTGATCTTCACGTAGTCGTAGGAAAAATCGCAGGTATACACGCAGCCCCGGGCCGTGCCGCGTCCGAGGTCGACGCGCACGGTGATCTCGGCCTGCCGCATCACGCGCGCGCCGTCCTCCTCGCGGTACGAGGCGGCCCGCCCGCCCTGCTCGGCGACGAGGATCTCCTCGCCGCCACCGGCCAGCCAGACCCGCACGCCGTTGACGTCGAGATCGCGAATGCCGGCGTAGCCGATCGCAGCGAGGATGCGGCCGAGATTGGGGTCGGAGGCGAAGAAGGCAGTCTTCACCAGCGGCGAATGGCCGATGGCGTAGCCGACGCGCTTGCATTCCTCGCGGTCCTTGCCGCCCTCGATGACGATGCTCATGAACTTGGTGGCACCCTCGCCATCGCGTACGATGGCCTGGGCCAGCTCCACGGCGACGGCTATGACCGCCTCGCGCAACCGGTCATAGCCGGGAGCGTCGGCAGCGGCGAACTCGATGCCGGCCTGGCCGGTGGCGATCAGGACGAAGGAGTCGTTGGTCGAGGTGTCGCCGTCGACGGTGATGCAGTTGAACGATTCGTCGGCGGCCTCGCGCACCAGCTGCTGCAGCAGCGGTGCGGCGATGCCGGCGTCGGTGGCCATGAAGCCGAGCATGGTCGCCATGTTCGGCTTGATCATGCCGGCCCCCTTGCTGATGCCGGTGATGGTGATCGTCCGGCCGTCGACCTCGATGCGGCGCGAGGCCGCCTTGGCGACAGTATCGGTGGTCATGATCGCGTGCGCGGCGGCATGCCAGTGCTCGGCCCGCAGGTCGTCGACGCAGCGCGGCAGACCGGCGACCAGGCGATCGACGGGCAGCGGTTCGAGAATCACGCCGGTCGAGAAGGGCAGCACCTGCCGCTCCTCGATGCCGAGCAGCCGCCCTACGCCCGAGCAGGTCTGCCAGGCTGCCTGCACGCCAAGCTCGCCGGTACCGGCGTTGGCGATGCCGGTATTGATCACCAGTGCGCGGATCTCGCCGCCGAGGTCGAGATGGCGTCGGCACAGCTGGACCGGCGCGGCGCAGAAGCGGTTCTCGGTGAACACGCCGGCGACGCGGCAACCCGGGTCGAGCGCGATCAGCGTCAGGTCGCGGCGATCGGCCTTGCGGATGCCGGCCTCGGCGATGCCGAGGCGGACGCCGGCCACGGGGAAAAGGGCGTCGGGGGCGGGGGTGGCGTAGTTGACGGGCATGGTTTCAGTCGGGAGCGAAGAGTGGGGAAAGCGGGGCGGGACGCGGCGAGGCATGCGCTGCCTTGCCCCACCCCCGGCTTCTCACGACAACTTGCCGTGGCAGTGCTTGTACTTCTTGCCCGAGCCGCAGGGGCAGGGGTCGTTGCGGCCGACCTGCGGCGTGGCCCGCGCGGGCTGCTGCGCCTTGGCGGCTTCGCCGGCATCCTGCCCGCCGAGCGCCTCGTCGTAATCCGCGTGGTGGTACTGGACGTTCTGCACGTCGGCGTGCGGCGCGGTTTCCTCGACATCCTCGGGCGAGCGCACCTGCACCGTCATCAGCAGACGGGTGACGTCGACACGGACGCTGTCGAGCAGCCGCTCGAAGAGTTCGAAGGCCTCGCGCTTGTACTCCTGCTTGGGATTCTTCTGTGCATAGCCGCGCAGGTGGATGCCCTGGCGCAGATGGTCGAGCGCGGCGAGGTGCTCGCGCCAGTGCGTGTCGAGGCTCTGCAGCATGACGTTGCGCTCGAACTGGTGGAAGGCCTCGGCCCCCACCTGCTCGACCTTGGCAGCGTAGGCGCTGTCGGCGGCCTCGACGATGCGGCGCAGGATGTCCTCGTCGCCGAGCGTCGATTCGTTGCGGAACCATTCGGCCACCGGCAGCTGCAGAAGCAGGTCCGAGACGAGGACGTTCTCGAGCCCCGGCAGATCCCACTGTTCCTCGACGCTGTCGGCCGGAACGTAGAGGCGGAAGGTCGTTTCCAGCACACCGTGCCGCATCGCGGTGATGGTCTCGGAGATGTTCTCGCTTTCGAGCAGCTCGTTGCGCTGCTGGTAGATGACCTTGCGCTGGTCGTTGGCGACGTCGTCGTATTCGAGCAGCTGCTTGCGGATGTCGAAGTTGCGGCCCTCGACCTTGCGCTGCGCGGATTCGAGCGAGCGCGAGACGAGCGGATGCTCGATCGGTTCGCCCTCGGGCATCTTCAGGCGTTCCATGATCGCCTTCAGACGTTCGCCGGCGAAGATGCGCAGCAGCGGGTCATCGAGGGAGAGGTAGAAGCGCGATGAACCCGGATCGCCCTGGCGGCCGGCACGGCCGCGCAGCTGGTTGTCGATGCGCCGCGACTCGTGCCGCTCGGAGCCGATGATGTGCAGGCCGCCGGCAGCCAGCACCTGGTCGTGCAGTTTCTGCCATTCTGCCTTGAGCGCGGCGATGCGGGCTTCCTTCTGGTCGGCCGGCAGGCTCTCGTCGTCGCGCAGGGCGGACACCTGTTTCTCGATGCTGCCGCCAAGGACGATGTCGGTGCCGCGACCGGCCATGTTGGTGGCGATGGTGACCACGCCGGGGCGGCCGGCCTGCACGACGATTTCCGCCTCGCGGGCGTGCTGTTTGGCGTTGAGCACCTGGTGCGGGATCTTCTCGTGATCGAGCAGGGCCGAGAGCAGTTCGGAGTTTTCGATCGAGGTGGTGCCGACCAGCACCGGCTGGCCGCGCTCGCGGCAGGCGCGGATGTCGGCGACGATGGCATCGTGCTTCTCGCGCGCGGTGCGGAAGATCTGGTCGTGGTGATCCTTGCGCTGCATCGGCCGGTTGGTCGGGATGACCACCGTTTCGAGGCCGTAGATCTGCTGGAACTCGTAGGCTTCGGTGTCCGCCGTACCGGTCATGCCCGAGAGCTTGCCGTACATGCGGAAGTAGTTCTGGAAGGTGATCGAGGCGAGCGTCTGGTTCTCGTTCTGGATCTTCACCCCCTCCTTGGCTTCGACGGCCTGGTGCAGGCCGTCCGACCAGCGGCGGCCGGTCATCAGACGGCCGGTGAATTCGTCGACGATCACCACCTCGCCGTTCTGCACGACGTAGTGCTGGTCCTTGTGGAACAGCGAGTGGGCGCGCAGGGCGGCATACAGGTGATGGATCAGCAGGATGTTGGCCGCGTCGTAAAGGCTGCTGCCCTCGGGCAGGAGGCCGAGACGGGCGAGGATCTCCTCGGCATGCTCGTGGCCGGCCTCGCTCATCAGGACCTGATGCCCCTTCTCGTCCACCCAGTAGTCGCCGGGGCCGTTTTCCTCGGCACAGCGCTCGAGCATCGGCGCCACCTGGTTCATGCGGATGTAGAGATCGGTGTGGTCCTCGGCCTGGCCGGAGATGATCAGCGGCGTACGCGCCTCGTCGATCAGGATCGAGTCGACCTCGTCGACGATGGCGAAGTTGAGCTTGCGCTGCACGCGGTCGGCAGCGCCATAGACCATGTTGTCGCGCAGGTAGTCGAAGCCGAATTCGTTGTTGGTTCCGTAGGTGATGTCGGCAGCATAGGCGGCCTGCTTGGCCTCGTGGTCCATCTGCGAGAGGTTCACGCCGACGGATAGTCCGAGGAAGCGGTGCAGGCGGCCCATCCATTCGGCGTCGCGGCTGGCCAGATAGTCGTTCACCGTGACGACATGCACGCCCTTGCCGGAGAGCGCGTTGAGGTAGGACGGCAGCGTGGCGACCAGCGTCTTGCCCTCGCCGGTGCGCATTTCGGCGATCTTGCCGAAGTGCAGCACCATGCCGCCGATCATCTGGACGTCGAAGTGGCGCATGCCGAGCACGCGCTTGCCGGCCTCGCGGACGACGGCGAAGGCCTCCGGCAACAGGGCATCGAGCGTTTCTCCGCCGGCATGGCGCGCCTTGAATTCGTCGGTCTTGGCGCGCAGCGCGTCGTCGGACAGCGCGGCGGTGGACGCCTCCAGCGCATTGATCTGGCGAACGATCTGGGAATACTGCTTGATCAGCCGGTCGTTGCGGCTGCCGAAAATCTTCTTGAGTAGGCCGGAAATCATTCTGGTTTGGCTTGCCAAAGCGGAAAAACGTGGATTCTAGCACGCGCCCCCGGCGGGGGCGGCGGGGAGGCTACGCCCGGCTGGCGTCGCCGCCGTCCGGCAGGAGCCGGGCGCGCAAGCGAAGGTCGCTGCCGAGCATGCGCACCTCGTCGATACACAGCCGCACGCGCCCCTCGAGCGTAGACAGTACGGGCAGAGCGAACATGCCGCGCGCACTGTCGCCGAGCAGGCAGGGCGCAAGATAGAGCAGCAGCTCGTCGACCAGGCCGGCGTGCAGCAGGGCACCGCTCAGGCCGCTGCCGGCCTCGGCGTGCACCTCGTTGACACCACGCCGGCCCAGCTCGGCGAGCAGCGCCGGCAGATCCACCCGCCCCGTTCCATCGGGCAGCGCCAGCACCTCCGCGCCTTGCGCGCGCAGCGCGGCGACCTTGCCGGCATCGGCCGTCGCGCAGGCCACCAGCGCGCCACCGCCAGCGAGGATGCGCGCGGTGGGCGCGATTCCGAGGTGGCTGTCGACGACCACCCGGAGCGGGTGCCGGTCGGTGTCGATGTCGCGCACGGTGAATTGCGGATCGTCTTCGCGCACGGTGCCGCTGCCGGTCAGCAGGGCGCAGGCACGAGCACGCCAGCGATGGCCGTCGCGGCGGGCGGCGGGGCCGGTCAGCCATTGACTGAGACCGTTGTCGAGGGCGGTGCGACCGTCCAGGCTGGCGGCCATTTTCATGCGCAGCCAGGGGCGCCCCCGCGTCATCCGCGCGATGAAGCCGACATTCAGCGCTGCGGCGTCGGTGGACAGCAGGCCGCAGCTGGCGGGAATGCCGGCGGCGCGCAGTTGCGCCAGGCCGCGCCCGGCCACCCGCGGGTTCGGATCTTCCAGCGCGGCGACGACGCGGCCGATGCCGGCGGCAATCAACGCGTCGACGCAGGGCGGCGTGCGGCCATGGTGGGCACAGGGTTCGAGCGTGACGTATGCGGTGGCGCCGCGGGCCGCGTCGCCGGCGGCGCGCAGGGCGTTGACCTCGGCGTGCGCCTCGCCGGCCCGGGCATGCCAGCCCTCGCCGACGATCCGTCCATCGCGGACGAGGACGCAACCGACGCGCGGATTGGGGCTGGTGGTATACAGGCCGCGTTCGGCGAGGCGCAACGCACGCGCCATGTAACCGTGGTCGGCCGCGCTGAACATGCGGGAACTAGCGCACGCGCCGGGGTGGCGTGCGGGAGACTTCGCGGATCAGTTCGGAGAACTCGTCCACATCCTCGAAATTGCGATAGACCGAGGCGAAGCGGACGTAGGCGACCTTGTCGAGCTTCTTCAGCTCGCGCATCACCATTTCGCCGATCTTCTCGGAGGGAATTTCGCGCTCGCCGAGGGCGAGCAGCTTTTCCTCGATGCGCGCGATCGCGGCATCGACCGCCTCGGTCGTCACCGGGCGCTTGCGCAGTGACAGCCAGAGGCTGGCGGACAGCTTCTCGCGATCGTAGTCGACGCGCGAGCCGTTCTTCTTGACCACCTGCGGCAGGCGGATCTCCGCCCGCTCGTAGGTGGTGTAGCGCTTGTCGCAGGCCAGGCAGCGCCGTCTGCGGCGGACAACGTCGCCATCTTCGTTGATGCGGGTATCAACGACCGTGGTTTCGTCGGCGCCACAGAACGGGCACTTCATCGCTCAGGCACCGTAGACCGGGAACTTGCGGCAGAGCGCGGACACCTCGTCGCGCACGCGGGCCAGCACGGCCTCGTCGGCGGGCGCCTCCAGCACGTCGGCGATCAGGTGCGCGACCCGTTCCGCCTCGATCTCGGTGAAGCCGCGCGTGGTGATCGCCGGGGAACCGATGCGGATGCCGGAGGTGACCATCGGCTTCTGCGGATCGTTCGGGATCGAGTTCTTATTGACCGTGATGTGGGCGCGACCGAGCGCGGCCTCGGCATCCTTGCCGGTGATGTTCTTGGCGCGCAGGTCGACGAGGAAGACGTGCGATTCGGTGCGGCCGGAAACGATGCGCAGGCCGCGCTCCTCGGCCAGCACCCGCGAGAGCACACGGGCGTTGGCGATCACCTGCTCCTGGTAGCGGCGGAACTCGGGCGTCGCGGCCTCGAGGAAGGACACCGCCTTGGCGGCGATCACGTGCATCAGCGGCCCGCCCTGCAGGCCGGGGAAGATCGCCGAATTGAGCGCCTTCTCGTGCTCAGCCTTCATCAGGATGACACCGCCGCGCGGGCCGCGCAGCGTCTTGTGCGTGGTCGAGGTGACGACGTCGGCATGCGGGATCGGGTTAGGATAGCAACCAGCCGCGATCAGGCCGGCGTAGTGCGCCATGTCGACCCAGAAGATGGCACCGATTTCCTTGGCGATCCTGGCGAAGCGTTCGAAGTCGATGCGCAGCGAGTAGGCCGAGGCGCCGGCAACGATGATCTTCGGCTTGTGCTCGCGCGCCAGGGCCTCCATCCGCCCGTAGTCGATCTCTTCCTTCTCGTTCAGCCCGTAGGCAACGACATTGAACCACTTGCCGGACATGTTGAGCGGCATGCCGTGCGTGAGGTGGCCGCCTTCGGCCAGGCTCATGCCCATGATGGTGTCGCCGGGCTTGGCGAAGGCCATCAGCACGGCCTGGTTGGCCTGCGAACCGGAGTTCGGCTGCACGTTGGCGGCTTCCGCGCCGAACAGTTTCTTCAGGCGCTCGATGGCCAGCTGTTCAGCCACGTCGACATGTTCGCAACCGCCGTAGTAGCGTTTGCCGGGATAGCCCTCGGCGTACTTGTTGGTCAGCTGCGAGCCCTGTGCCTGCATGACGGCATGGCTCACGTAATTCTCGGAGGCGATCAGCTCGATGTGATCTTCCTGGCGACGATCCTCGTTCTTGATCGCCTGCCAGAGTTCGGGGTCGACTTTCGCCAGGGTGTCTTTCGCGGAAAACATCGGTTGCCTCACAAGCCTCTGAAAAAGGGGGAAATTGTAGCACGCACCCGCCGCAGCACTGCATCCGCCCCGAGCCCCCCACGGTGCGCATCCCCGCATCCCGAAAGCGGGACGCCTTCCTCGATGCAGGCCGGGGACCGCAACAGAAATCTCTTTTACATCATAACGTTGAATAAACTGGCACGCCCCCTGCTGCAGCCGCTCTCACCCATCACGAGAATCGCCGGCATGCCTTCAGCGCAGTTCGTCCAGTCCTGCTTCCGCCAGATGCCCGGTGTCGCCCCAGGCCTCGAGGGACCACTGCCCGGAGCGCACGGCAATCCAGTTGATGCCGGCATTCGGGATCAGGAAGTCCCGCGCCGTCTCGAGCGGGAGACCGCGCACGAAGCGGTTGACGATGTCCAGCACGCCACCATGCGTGACCAGCACGATCGTCTCGCCGGAATGCGCCGCCGCCAGCGCCTGCAGTCCGGCGACGACGCGATCGTGCAACTGGCGCAAGCTCTCGCCGCCCTCCGGGAAAGCATGCCCGGGATCGCGCCGGAGGAAGGCGGCATAAACCTCTGGATAGAGGGTGCTCGCCTCGTCGTAGGTCCGCCCCTCGAAGCAGCCATAGCCCCGCTCGCGGAACTCGGGCCGGCAGCGCGGTGCCTGATCGAGGCGGGCGGCAAGGCAGTCTGCCGTCTGCCGGGCACGCAGCAGATCGCTTGTATACAGCGCCGCAAAGGGAACGCCGCCGAGATGCCGCGCCGCCGCGCGCGCCTGGGCAACCCCTGCCGGCGCCAGCGGAACATCGGTCTGTCCCTGGATGCGTCGTTCGGCATTCCAGGCCGTCTCGCCATGGCGAACCAGGCAGATTCGGGTCGCTTCCATAATTATTAATTCAATTACTAAAGTTGATCAGAAAATGGTCACCCAACATCATGATAAACAATACTTTTTTGGTGCAAAAAAAATTATGTTTTCACATCATGAAACCGGGTTTGCATAGGTGAAATGTGTGCAATAATCGCGGCTCTTTTAGGCTGGGATAGGCGCGTGGCGTTGTTTTTTGGCGGGGGGACGGATACATTGGTCCGACCGTCGAGACCAGAACCGCCCGTCGGCCCGGAAGTCACAATTTTAAGCCATCTTCGGAGGGACACCCTGTGAATGCTCTACTCGGGTTTTCGCGTCTGATCGACGCGTTAACGGAGCGCATCGGCAAGTCGATCATCTGGCTGGTTTTGGTCGTCACCCTGATCAGCGCCGGCAACGCACTGATGCGCTACACCATCAACTACAGCTCCAACGCCTATCTCGAGATCCAGTGGTATCTCTTCTCGGCGATCTTCCTGCTCGGCTCCGGCTACACCTTGATGAAGAACGAGCACGTGCGCATTGATCTCATCTCCGGCCGCCTTTCGGCGCGCGGCCGCGCCTGGATCGACATCTTCGGCATCCTGTTCTTCCTGATGCCGATGGCCATTGCCATCATGGTGCTGTCCTGGCCGGTCTTCCTCCTCGCCCTGGAAACCAAGGAATACTCGAGCAACGCCGGCGGCCTGATCGTCTGGCCGGTACGCCTGCTGGTTCCGGTGGGCTTCTTCCTGCTCGTCCTGCAGGGAATTTCCGAACTGATCAAGCGCATCGGCTTCCTGCAGGGACGCTGCCCCGATCCGACCGAGAAACCGAAGGGTCCGACCGCCGAGGAAGAACTGGCGATGGCCATCAAGGCGCAGAAGGGAGAAGCGCAATGATCGAATTCCTCACTGCCAACATGGCGCCGATCATCTTCGCCTTCATGGTGATCTTCATGCTGATGGGCTTCCCGGTCGCCTTCGCGCTGGCCGCCAACGGCGTGGTGTTCGGCCTGATCGGCATCGAACTCGGCCTGCTCGGCCCGCAGCTCTTCCAGGCCATGCCCGACCGCATCTTCGGCGTGATGGCCAACGACACGCTGCTGGCGATTCCCTTCTTCACCTTCATGGGGCTGATCCTCGAGCGCTCGGGGATGGCCGAGGACCTGCTCGACACCATCGGCCAGCTGTTCGGGCCGGTCCGCGGCGGCCTCGCCTACGCGGTGATCTTCGTCGGCGCGCTGCTCGCCGCGACGACCGGTGTGGTCGCCGCCTCGGTGATCTCGATGGGCCTGATCTCGCTGCCGATCATGATGCGCTACGGCTACGACAAGAAGCTCGCCACCGGCGTCATCGCCGCCTCGGGCACGCTGGCGCAGATCATCCCGCCGTCGCTGGTGCTGATCATCATGGCCGACCAGCTCGGCCGCTCGGTCGGCGACATGTACAAGGGCGCCTTCATCCCCGGCTTCGTGCTCACCGGACTCTACGTCGGCTATGTGCTGCTGGTCACCGTGTTCAAGCCGGCGTCCGCCCCGGCCCTGCCGCCAGAAGCGCGCACCCTGCGCGGCGGCAAGCTGGCACTGCGCGTGATCACCACGCTGGTCCCGCCGCTGTTCCTGATCTTCCTCGTGCTCGGCACCATCTTCCTCGGCATCGCAACGCCGACCGAGGGCGGCGCGATGGGCGCCACCGGCGCGCTGGCGATGGCGCTCGCCCGCAAGCGCCTGAGCTGGTCGCTGCTCAAGCAGGCGATGGAAACCACGGCCAAGCTGACCACCTTCGTCATCTTCATCCTGGTCGGGGCACGCGTCTTCTCGCTGACCTTCTACGGCGTCGACGGCCACCGCTGGGTCGAGCACCTGCTCGGCGACCTGCCCGGCGGCCAGATCGGCTTCCTGATCGTGGCCAACGTCCTGATCTTCCTGCTTGCCTTCTTCCTCGACTTCTTCGAGCTGGCGTTCATCGTCGTGCCGCTGCTCGGTCCGGTGGCCGACAAGCTGGGAATCGACCTGATCTGGTTCGGCGTGCTGCTGGCGGTGAACATGCAGACCTCCTTCATGCATCCGCCCTTCGGCTTCGCGCTGTTCTACCTGCGCTCGGTCGCCCCGGCATCGGTCAAGACGACCGACATCTACTGGGGCGCGGTGCCGTTCGTCGGCATCCAGATCATCATGGTCGGTCTGGTCATCGCCTTCCCGCAGATGGTCACCTTCGGTCTCGACAAGGACGCGGTGGTCGACGTCAACTCGGTGGTTATCGACGTTCCGGTGTCCGATTACGGCGATCCGACCGAAACGCCCGGAGGCGAAACGCCGGCCGCGACCGAGGAAGATCCGAACAAGGCCATCATGGACGCGATGAACAAGGAAGCGGAGAAATAACCCGCTTCCGCCCGCGCACTCCCCGGAACCCCGCCCTGGCGGGGTTCTTTTTTGCCGCCGGGCAAAAACGGCCCGCAAAAAAACGGGAGCCGGCTCGCGGCTCCCGTTCGACGGGCAGCGGAAGCGCTTTCCGCTGCCGTTGCGCCTGACTGGCTTACTTGACGCTGTACATGTAGTTCGAGTACGAGCCCTCGGCGACGCGGAACCACATGTTCTGCTCGGTCATGAACTTCTTGTAGTCGTCGTAAACCTTCTTGAAGTCCGGGTTCTTGGCTGCCGTTTCGGCATAGACCTCCTGCGCCGCCTTGTAACAGGCGTCCATCACCGGCTTCGGGAACTGCCGCAACAGCGTGCCGGCACCCACCAGTTGCTTGAGTGCGACCGGATTCTTGGCGTCGTACTTGGCCATCATGTCCACGTGCGCGTCGGCGCAGGCGGCCTCGAGAATGGCCTGGTACTCCTTGGGCAGCTCGGCGAACTTCTGCTTGTTGACGTAGACCGAGATCTGCGGACCGCCCTCCCACCAGCCCGGGTAGTAGTAATACTTGGCGACCTTGTTGAAGCCCAGCTTCTGGTCGTCGTACGGCCCCACCCACTCGGCGGCGTCGATGGTGCCCTTTTCCAGCGACGGGTAGATGTCGCCACCGGGAATCTGCTGCGGCACCGCTCCAAGCTTCGAGACGACCGCGCCAGCGAAACCGGCGATCCGCATCTTCAGTCCCTGCAGATCGGCCACGGTCTTGATTTCCTTGCGGAACCAGCCGCCCATCTGGACCCCGGTGTTGCCGCAAGGGATGGCCACGATGTTGGACTTGGCGAAGAATTCGCCCATCAGCTTCGCGCCGTTGCCGTGACGGTACCAGGCGTCGATCTGGCGGTTGGTCATGCCGAACGGGATCGCCGTGTCGAAGGCGTAGGTGGGATCCTTGCCGTAGAAATAGTAGGAGCAGGTGTGCCCCATTTCAACGGTGTTGTCCTTGACGGCATCATGCACGCCCGGCCCCGGGACGATTTCGCCGGCGGCGAATACCTGGATCTGGAACTTGCCGCCGGTCATCTCGGCAACCCGCCTCGCCATCACTTCGGCACCGCCGTAGATGGTGTCGAGACTCTTGGGGAAGCTCGAGGCCAGACGCCACTTGATCGTCGGGGCATTCTGGGCCAGGGCCGGGGCGGCAACGGTGCCGGCCGCCAGGCCCACACCCGCTTTTTTCAGAAACGAACGTCTTTCCATGAACTGTCTCCTCTTGTGTGGGGTTGAGTAACAGACTGCCAGACGATTATAGCCAAACGGAGTGAATGTGGAACAGGAATTGGCATCCAATTCCGGGGCAGGCAAGGCGCCGCAAGAATGCAACAACACATTGATCGGATGGGGAAATATCAGACTCCATCCCGATTCGTGGACAATCCGTTTCCGGATCGGGACCGGGCGATTCCATAAATTCCCGGGGTTTTTGCAAGATTCCATTGAACGACATGGCATGGCGCGACGCACGGGCCGGACGCACATGAAAAACGGGAGCCCGCGGGCTCCCGTTTCGTAGACAAGCGGACGATCCGCCGCCAGGCTGCATGGACCTACTTCACCGTGTGCATGTAGTTGGCGTAGGACCCCTCGGCAATGCGGAACCACAGGTTCTGGTCGGCCATGAACTTCTTGTAGTCGTCGTAGATCTTCTTGAAGTCCGGGTTCTTCGCCGAGGTCTCGGCGTACACTTCCTGGGCTGCCTTGTAGCAGGCATCCATCACCGGTTTCGGGAACGGGCGCAGCTGCGTGCCCGCGCCGACCAGCTGCTTGAGCGCGATCGGGTTCTTGGCATCGTAGGCGGCCATCATCTCGACGTGCGCGTCGGCACAGGCGATCTCGAGGACCGTCTGATACTCCTTGGGCAGTTCGGCGAACTTCTTGTCATTGACGTACAGCGAAAGCTGCAGACCACCATCCCACCAGCCCGGGTAGTAGTAGAACTTGGCCACCTTGTTGAAGCCCAGCTTCTGGTCGTCGTACGGACCGATCCATTCGGCGGCGTCGATGGTGCCCTTTTCCAGCGACGGATAGATGTCGCCGCCGGGAATCTGCTGCGGCACGGTGCCCAGCTTCGAGAGCACCTGGCCTGCGAAGCCACCGATCCGCATCTTCAGGCCGTTGAGATCGGCCACCGTCTTGATTTCCTTGCGGAACCAGCCGCCCATCTGGGTGCCGGTATTGCCGCAGGGGATCGAAATGATGTTCGACTTGGCGTAGAACTCGCGCAGCAGCTTCTTGCCGTTGCCGTAGCGGAACCAGGCATCGACCTGGCGGTTGTTCATGCCGAACGGCACGGTGCCGTCGAAGGCGTATGTAGGATCCTTGCCGATGAAGTAATAGGCCGCCGTATGAGCCATTTCGACCGTATTGTCCTTGACCGCGTCGAGCACGCCGAAGGGCGGCACGATCTCGCCGCCGGCGAACACCTGGATCTGGAATTTCCCGCCGGTGGCCTCTGCCACACGGCGAGCCACCGTCTCGGCGCCGCCGTAGATGGTATCGAGACTCTTCGGGAAGCTCGAGGCGAGACGCCAGCGGATGGTCGGGGCATTCTGGGCGATTGCCGGCATGGCCGCGGCACCGGCCGCCAGGCCAACACCGGCTTTTTTCAGAAACGAACGTCTTTCCATAATTGTCTCCTCTGGGTGATGAGTTCGGACAGCGCTCCGATTATAGCCAAAGAAACCGATTACGGAATAAGTACGTCACTGATTTTTAAAGCTTTTTTTGTAATTGTATTTATAATTACGCCGTACAAATTTGCTCCGGGCCAGACGACGGCATCGCCGGGATAGCGCAATCAGGGCCAGGTGACAGGGACAGTCGGGCGGCGGGAGCGCCGGAAAACAGTCTGCGCGCCCCTGCCCGGGATCACTCGCCGGCGATCTTCATCCGTTCGATCAGGATCGAGCCGACCTGCTTGGATCCGCGCACCAGTACGTCGTTGCCAACGGATACCACATTGCGGAACATGTCACGGAGATTGCCGGCAATGGTGATTTCCTCGACCGGATGGACGATCTCGCCCTTTTCCACCCAGTAGCCGGCGGCTCCCCGCGAGTAGTCGCCATTGACGTAGTTGATGCCCTGTCCGAGCAGTTCGGTGACCAGCAGCCCCCGGTCCATCTTGCGCAGCAGGCCACGCAGGTCGCGCTTGCCCGGTTTGACGATCAGGTTGTGGCAGCCGCCGGCGTTGCCGGTCGTCTGCATGCCGAGCTTGCGCGCGCTGTAAGCGCTGAGGAAATAGCCCTGCAGGATGCCATCGGCCACCACCTCGCGGTCGCGCGTGGCGACCCCGTCGTTGTCGAAGGCGCTGCTGGCCAGACCGCCACGCAGATGCGGCCGCTCGGCGATCTGCACTTTCCTGGAGAACACCCGCTTGCCAAGCCGGTCGAGCAGGAAGGAGGACTTGCGGTAGAGGCTGCCGCCGCTGGCGGCATGCACGAAACTGCCGATCAGCCCGGCCGCGAGCGGCGCCTCGAACAGCACCGGCACCTCGCAGGTGGC